>NZ_JAMHGA010000038.1 GCF_023660105.1 Desulfovibrio aminophilus
GGAGCCGGGCGCGGCGCGGGACGGGGCGCAGCCGGAGCCGCCGGGGCGCGGGACGCGGCAGGCGCGGCCGGGGCCAGGGTCTCCAGGTCCACCAGGTCCGGCAGGCTGGCCAGGTTGAGCAGCAGCAGCTCCAGGGCCAGGGCGGGCTCCATGCTCGTGAGGATGCGGCGCTGGCTCTCCAGGGTCATCTGCCAGCAGGCGTGGATGTGCCCGGGCTGGAAGCGCCCGGCCCACTCGCCCCAGGCCCGGGCCTCCTCGGCCGAGAGGTCCAGGGCGGAAAGGGCCGCGTCGCCCGCCTGGCGCAGGAGGAACATGTTCCGCCAGCAGCCGGCCAGCTCGCGCAGGAAGAAGCCGAGGTCCAGGCCCTGGTCCAGGATGCGGCGCAGGAGCAGGACCACGCCCGGCAGGTCGCGGGCCTGGAGCACCTCCATGAGGGCGAAGAACACGTCCTGCCCGGCCAGCCCGAGGAAGCCGCGCACCTCGGACTCCGCCAGCCGGGAGCCGCCGAAGGCCAGGGCCTGGCCCAGGAGCGACATGCCGTCGCGCACGCTGCCCGAGGCCCGACGGGCGATGATCTGCACCGCCCCGGGCTCGAAGTCCACGCTCTCCAGGCGGAGAATCTTCTCCAGGTGGGCGGCGATCTCGGCCTGGGGCAGCATCTTGAAGGCGTAGTGCTGGCAGCGCGAGAGGATGGTGGCCGGGAACTTGTGCGCCTCGGTGGTGGCCAGGATGAAGGTCACCCGGGCCGGGGGCTCCTCCAGGGTCTTCAGCAGGGCGTTGAAGGCCTCCCGGGTGAGCATGTGCGCTTCGTCGATGATGAAGATCTTGTAGCGGCACTCGATGGGCGCGTAGCCGATGTCCTCCTTGAGGCGGCGGGCGTCGTCGATGCCGCGGTTGGACGCGCCGTCGATCTCGATGACGTCCGGGGCCACGCCCGCGGTGATCTGGCGGCAGTGCGCGCACTCGTTGCAGGGTTCGCCCGTGGGGGCCTTTTCGCAGTTGAGGGCCTTGGCGAAGATGCGGGCGATGGTGGTCTTGCCCACCCCGCGCGTGCCGCTGAAGAGATAGGCCGGGGCCACCCGGCCGGTCTCGGCGGCCCGGGAGAGGATGGCCTTGACCGCGTCCTGCCCGGCAACCTCGGCGAAGGTCCGGGGCCGGTATTTGGCGGTGAGATTGGCTGCGCTCATGGAGTCTGGATGTACACGCTCGGGGCCCGCTTGAAAAGGTCCGGGCGGCCCCTGGTGAAAAAGGAAGGGGGGCCGAAGCCCCCCTGTTTCCGTCGGAACGCTAGGCCGTGTAGGGGTGCAGCCAGTGGGCGTAGTCCTGGTTCTCGCCCTTGACGACCTTGAAGAACTCCCGCTGGAGGAGCTGGGCCACGGGGCCGGCGTGACCCTCGCCGATGACCCGGCGGTCCACCTCGCGGATGGGGGTGATCTCGGCGGCCGTGCCGCTGAAGAACGCCTCGTCGGCCACGTAGAGCTCGTCGCGGGTGAAGATCTGCTCGCTCACCTCATAGCCCATCTCGCGGGCCAGGGTGATGATGCTGTCGCGGGTGATGCCCGGCAGCACGGAGGTGAGCGGCGTGGTCTTGATCTGGTCGTTGCGGACGATGAAGATGTTCTCGCCGCTGGCCTCGGACACGAAACCCATGGTGTCGAGCATGAGGGCCTCGTCGTAGCCGTCGGCCACGGCCTCGGTCTTGGCCAGCACGGAGTTCACGTAGTTGCCGCAGACCTTGGCCTTGGTCATCATGACGTTCACGTGGTGCCGGGCGAAGGTGGAGGTCTTCACGCGGATGCCCTTCTCCAGGGCCTCCTCGCCCAGGTACGCGCCCCAGGGCCAGGTGGCGATGGCCACGCGGATGGGATTCTTGCCGGGATGCACGCCCATGGCCCCGTCGCCGATGAAGACCAGGGGGCGGAGGTAGCCGGCCTTGAGCTTGTTCGCCTTGAGCGTCTCCACGCAGGCGTCCATGAGCTCCTCGACGTCGAAGGGCACGGCGATGTTCAGGATGTGGGCCGAATCCAGGAGGCGGACGATGTGCTCCTCCAGGCGGAAGACCGCCGAGGTGCCGTCGGCGCACTCGTAGGCCCGGATGCCCTCGAAGACGCCCGCGCCGTAATGCAGGGTATGGGTCAGCACATGGACGTTGGCCTCGTCCCAGGGAACCAGCTTGCCGTCGAACCAGATCTTCTCGGATTTCTGAACCATTGCCCGCTCACTCCTTGTGGGGGAAGATTGCGCCGTCCGCGACGCCGTCGCCCGGACACGCTCCGGGCAAGGAAGGCGAGGCTAAAGAAATCCCCAGGCGAGGTCAAGACGAGCCCTCGGGAAAAGGCTTGCCATTCATCCCGGGGCCGGGTATGGGACGCCTTCCCCTTTATGCACGAGGCCATCATGGAACTGTGTCTGAACCGCCGCAACCACCCGCGCGTCTCCCTGGCCGAGGTCCTGGACGTCCTCCGCCAGTGCGACCTTTCGGTCACCGCCGGGGGCCGCGAGTGCGACGCGCTCATCGAGGACATCTCCCCGGCGGGCGCCTGCCTGTTCATGGGCGAGGACAGGGTCCCCGCCATCGGCGAGTCCGTCTTCTTCCGGGGCTGCATCTTCAACGGCCTGATCGGCTTCCTCTCCAGCATGCGCGGCGAGGTCCGCTGGAGCCGGGGGGCGCGTTGCGGCGTGGTCTTCGACGAGCCGCTGGAACTGGACTGCATGACCCTCTCGCGCATGGTCCGCGCCGAGTCCTGCCCCGGGGCCCTGCCCGGCGCCCTCTCCGAAAAGATCTGAGCCGCCGCGCCCGGGACGCGCTTACTCCCCGATGTCCTCGTTCCAGACCTCGGGGTTGGCCGCGATGAAGCGGCCGAGCAACTCCTCGCATTCCTTGTTCTTCATGTCCACCACCTTCACCCCCTGACGCCGCAGCCAGTCGATGCCGCCCTTGAAGGTCCTGGATTCGCCCAGGACCACGGCGCCGATCTTGAACTGCTTGACCAGGCCGCAGCAGTACCAGCACGGGGCCAGGGTGGTGACCATGATCATGTCCCGGTAGGACTTCTGGCGTCCCGCGTTGCGAAAGGCGTTGGTCTCGGCGTGCATGGACGGGTCGTCGTCCTGGACGCGGCGGTTGCGCCCTCGGCCCACCAGCCGCCCGGAGGCGTCGAAGAGGGCCGCGCCGATGGGAATGCCGCCCTCGGCCAGCCCGAGACGGGCCTCCACCAATGCCTCCTGCAGCATGGCCGCGTAATCCGGGGTCTTGGGCATGAACGCTCCTCTGTTCCGCCTGGCGGAACCTGCCTTCCTTCATAGCACGGCGCGCGGGGCCGTTCAATGCGCCGCTCGTGAAAAAACGCACGATCCTCTCGCCGGAATTGGCTTTGACAGGGCCGGGGCGGCGCGGCTAATAGATACGTCTCCATCTCAACACATCCGCCACGAGCGCGAGGAGTCACGGCCATGCAGCAGCATCAGTTCGCCAGGGTTCACCGCCTTCCGCCCTACGTCTTCGCCACGGTCAACGAACTCAAGATGAAGCTCCGCCACGATGGCGCGGACATCGTGGACCTGGGCATGGGCAACCCCGACCTGCCCTCGCCCCAGCACGTGGTGGACAAGCTCGTGGAGGCGGCGCAGAAGCCCATCAACCACCGCTACAGCGCCTCCAAGGGCATCAACGGCCTGCGCATGGCCATGGCCAACTGGTACCGCAACCGCTTCGGCGTCGAGCTGGACCACAACCAGGAAGTGGTCGTGACCATGGGCGCGAAGGAGGGCCTGGCCCACCTGGCCCTGGTCATGCTGGCCCCCGGCGACGTGGTCCTGACCCCGGACCCGGCCTATCCCATCCATCCCTTCGCCGCGATCATCGCCGGCGCGGACGTGCGCCGCATCCCCATCGGCCCGGGCCGCGACTTCTTCGAGGACATGCAGCTGGCCGTGCGCCACTGCTGGCCCCGGCCCAAGCTCCTGGTGATCAACTTCCCGCACAATCCGACCACCGAGGTCTGCGACCTGGCCTTCTTCCAGCGCATCGTTGATTTCGCCAAGGAAAACGGCATCATGGTGGTCCACGACTTCGCCTACTGCGACTTCACCTTCGACGGCTACAAGGCCCCCAGCTTCCTGCAGGCCGAGGGCGCCAAGGACGTGGGCGTGGAGTTCTTCTCCCTGACCAAGAGCTACTCCATGGCCGGATGGCGCGTGGGCTTCTGCTGCGGCAACCGCGAGATGGTCCAGGCCCTGACCCGGATCAAGAGCTACCTGGACTACGGCATCTTCCAGCCGATCCAGATCGCGGCCTGCCACGCCCTGAACGGACCGCAGGAATACGTGCGCGAGATCATGGACGAACACCAGGACCGCCGCGACGCCCTCTGCGAGGGCCTGGCCCGCGCGGGCTGGGACGTGCCCAAGCCCAAGGCCACCATGTTCGTCTGGGCGCCCATCCCCGAGGAGTTCAAGAAGCTCGGCAGCGTGGAATTCTCCAAGCTGCTGCTCAAGGAAGCCAGCGTGGCCGTGTCCCCGGGCCTGGGCTTCGGCGAGTACGGCGACGGGCACGTGCGCTTCGCCCTGGTGGAGAACCGCCAGCGCATCAACCAGGCCGTGCGCGGCATCAAGAAGTTCTTCGGCAAATAGGGGGCGGCATGGAAGCGGTACGCATCGGCCTGGCCGGTTTCGGCACGGTGGGCTCGGGCCTGGCCCGGGTCCTGGAGGAGAACGGCGACTGGATCGAACGCCGCATCGGACGGCGCATCGCCATCAAGACCGTGCTCGTGCGCGACCTGACCAAGCGGCGGAGCTTCCTGCCCGGACCGGGCGTGGCCCTCACCGACGATCCGTCGGCCCTGGCCGATGACCCGGAAATCCCCATCGTGGTCGAGCTGATGGGCGGCGTGGGCGCGGCCAAGGAACTCATCGAGCGCTCCCTGCGGGCGGGCAAGCACGTGGTCACGGCCAACAAGCACCTGCTGGCCGAGCACGGGCCGGAGCTCTTCGCCCTGGCCGAGGAAAAGGGCGTGGGCCTGCTCTACGAGGCCGGCGTGGCCGGAGGCATCCCCATCGTCCAGACGCTCAAGGACTCGCTCTCCGGCAACCGCATCGAGAAGCTGGTGGGCATCCTCAACGGCACGGCCAACTACATCCTCTCCGAGATGACCACCAACGGCCTGGAGTTCGAGACCGCCCTGACCCAGGCCCAGGCCCTGGGCTACGCCGAGGCCGACCCCACCTTCGACATCGAGGGCGTGGACACGGCCCACAAGCTGGTCGTCCTCATCCGGCTGGCCTACGGCCGGGACTACCCGCTCAAGGCCCTGCCCGTGCGCGGGATCACCAGCGTGACCCAGCAGGACATCGAGGTCGCCCGCGAGTTCGGCTACCGCATCAAGCTCCTGGCCCAGGTGCGCGACGTGGACGGTCGCCTGGAGGCGGGCGTGTTCCCGGCCCTGGTCAAGCACACCTTCCTTCTGGCCCGGGTGGGCGGCAACTACAACGCCGTGCGCCTGGAGGGCAACGCCGTGGGCCCGATCATGCTCCACGGCCAGGGGGCCGGGGCGCTGCCCACGGGCAGCGCCGTGCTGGCCGACCTGATGACCCTCTGCCGGGAAGGCTTCCGGCCGGACAACACGGGCTTCGGCCCGGCCCCGGTGCCCCCGGCGGACATCCTGCCGCCCGAGCTGGCCGTGTCCCGCTACTACTTCCGCTTCACCGTGGCCGACCGGCCGGGCGTCATGGCCGCCATCGCCCAGACCATGGCCGACCACAACATCTCCATCGCCCAGGCCGTGCAGAAGGGCGACGAGTCGGCGGCGGACGTGCCCATCGTCTTCCTGACCCACGCGGCCCAGGCCAAGGCCGCCGACGCCGTGGCCGCCGAGATCGACGCCATGAGCTTCACCCGCAAGCCGACCGTGTTGTTCCGTATCCTCTAACCCGGCGCAGCCACATGAAATTCCTCTTCCTCATCGCCGACGGCATGGGCGACTGGCCCCTGGAGTCCCTGGGCGGCAAGACCCCGCTCCAGGCCGCGTCCACCCCGAACCTGGACGCCATGGCCGCCACGGCCGTCCTGGGCCGCTGCCGCACGGTGCCCGAGGGCATGGCCCCGGGCTCGGACGTGGCCAACATGGCCCTGCTGGGCTTCGACCCGGCCAAGCACCACACCGGCCGGGGCCCCATCGAGGCCGCGGCCCAGGGCCTGGCCCTGGACCCCGACGACCTCGTCTGGCGCTGCAATCTCGTCACGGTCACGGATCTGGGCCTTTCCGGCGTGATGCGCGACTACTCCGCCGGGCACATCACCAGCGAGGCCGCGCTGCCGCTCCTGCTCGACCTCCAGGAGCGCCTGGGCGACGAGACGTTCACCTTCCATCCCGGGGTGCAATACCGCCACCTGCTCGTGCAGAAGGGCGGAGCCTTGGAGGACGAGGCCAAGCTGGCCGTCCGGCCGCCCCACGACATCACGGACAAGCCGATCAAGCCCGACCTGGCGACCTTCTCGCGCTCCCCGCGCCTCTGGGACCTCCTGCACGGGTCCGCCGAACGGCTGGCGCGCAAGGACAACGCCACCAAGGCCAACTCCATCTGGCCCTGGGGCCAGGGCCGCCCCCTGCATCTGCCCGACTTCGGCGCAACCTTCGGGCTCTCGGGCGCGGTCATCTCGGCCGTGGACCTGGTGCGCGGCCTGGGCCGGGCCGCCGGAATGGAGGTCATCGAGGTGCCCGGGGCCACCGGCCTGCTGGACACGAACTACGAGGGCAAGGTGGAGGCCGCGCTCAAGTTCCTGGAGACCGGGGACTTCGTCTTCGTGCACCTGGAGGGGCCGGACGAATGCGGCCACGCGGGCGACGCCGCCGACAAGACCGAGGCCATCGCCCGCTTCGACGCCCGCGTCGTGGGACCGTTGCGCCGGGCCCTGGGCGACGACGCGGCCTGGCTCATCGCCTGCGACCACTACACGCCGATCAAGGAACGCACGCACACCCCGGACCCGGTGCCCTTCCTCTTCCAGGCTCCGGGCGTCACGGGCCAGGGAGCGGCGGCCTTCGACGAAACCACCGCCGACGCCGCCGGGCTTCTGCTGGAGCAGGGGCACACGCTGTTGAGCTGGTGCCTGGAGCGCATGAAGGGATGACGACGAACCGCGACTTTCCCAGCGCCGACTCCTGGCTGGCGCATCGCGTGTCCTACGGCGAGACCGACGCCATGGGCGTGGTCTACTACGCTGAATATTTTCACTTCTTCGAGCGCTCGCGCAGCCTGTTCATCCGCGACCGGGGCATGAGCTACGCCGAGGTGGAGGAGCGGGGCATCTATCTGCCCGTGCGCGAGGCCTCCTGCCGCTACCGGACTCCGGCCCGTTTCGACGACGAATTGTGGGTCCGCTGCGGAGTGAGCGAATGGCGGCGCGCCTCCCTGCTCTTCGCCTATGAAGTCTACAAGGCTGATCGCACCGAAATCGTCGCCACCGGCATGACCGAGCACGCCTGCGTCAACAAGGACGGCCGCCCGGTGCGCGTGCCGGACTGGCTCAAGGGGCTGTTCGGCTAATCCCCCCTGCTTTTGCGGTTCGCGGACCAGGCGCCCCAGGCCATGACGCCCAGGCCGCCCAGGCCGAGCGCTCCGGCCGGGATGTCGAATCCGTATTCATAAAAAAACAGGGCGGCTAACAGCAGAATCATCATGAGCACTGCCTGAATCAGGCATCCATATCGCACGTCTTTCTCTCCATTCACTGTCAAGGTTCACCTTTTTCGTCATTTGAATGCGCCTTGTCCTCAACCTTCTCGGGCTCTTCCCCGGCCGAGCGGAAGGCGCGGATGGCCTTGCCCATGCTCGCGCCGATTTCAGGCAATTTGTTCGAGCCGAACACCAAGAAGGCGATGACCAGAATGACCAGCAATTCCGTGGAACCGACTCCAAACATGGGGACCTCCGCCATAGGACGACCTTTTTCAGCCATGCAGCATACCCATTTTCACGACAAATGCCCGCATTCCGATCATTACGGTTTGTCCATGCCCGCTTCAGTGTGGGCACTCACGTCTTGCGGAGCCCTGCGGCCTCGGATAGCCATGTCCCCGTCTGCCGCTCCTGAAGGGACACCATGCGCATCGACGTCCATACCCACGCCTTCCACCCCAAGATCGCCCAGAAGGTCCTGGACCAGCTCTCGGACCACTACGGCATTCCGCCCGTGGGCGACGGCACGGTGGAGGACCTCCTGACCCGAGCCGCCCGCGCCGGGCTGGACCGGGTCATGCTCCACACGGCGGCCACGGACCCCTCCCAGGTGGTCCCGGCCAACAACTGGGCCATCGAGCTGACCCGTAAGCATCCCGAGGTGGTGGCCTTCGGCTCCCTGCACCCGGACTACCCGGACAACGAGCGCGAAATCGAGCGCCTGACCAAGGCGGGCATCACGGGACTCAAGTTCCACCCCGACTTCCAGGGATTCTTCCTGGACTCCCCGGGCTTCCGCCGGCTCATGGAGATGGTCCCGGAACGCTTCACGCTCATGATCCACGTGGGCGACGACCTGCCCCCGGAAAAGAACCCCTCCTGCCCCATGAAGCTGGCGGCCCTGCTGCGCGACTTCCCCGGACGCCGGGTCATCGCCGCGCATATGGGCGGCTACCTGCATTGGAAATGGGCCCTGGAGCACCTCGTGGGCCGGGACGTCTTCATGGACACCTCCAGCACCCTGGCCTTCATCCCGGACGAAATGCTCCGGGCCATCTGGAACGGCCACCCCCGCGAGCGCATGCTCTTCGGCTCGGACTACCCGCTCTTCGATCCCGGAGCCGAGATGCACGTGCTCCAGCGCCGCCTGGCGCTCACCGACGAGGCCCTGGAATCCCTGCTCCAGGCCGGAACCGTTCTCCTGCCCTGATCCTCCGTTCGCCGTTCACCGGCCCATTCGTCCGCTGACCGGATTTTTGCGGCGTCGCCGCGAGCGCCAGGCTACATCAGCGCGACATTTCCTTTCATGCAACCACGCCACCAAGGAGGCATGGCATGGCCAAGAAGTCCCTGTGCGCCTGGCAGGAGCTGGCCCTCGGAGCGGCCGTTCTGGAGCCGGGCAGCGCCGCCGGGTTGAAGACCGGCGACTGGCGCACCCTCATCCCGCGCCTGGACGAGGAGAAGTGCATCAAGTGCGGCATGTGCGAACTCTACTGCCCGGAGTTCTGCATCAGCGAACACGGCGACGGCTTCTTCCGGCCGGACTACGACTACTGCAAGGGCTGCGGCATCTGCGCCAACGAATGCCCCAAAGAGGCCATCAGCATGGTCCTGGAGGAGAAGTGATGCTCAAGAAGCGCGTCGGCATCGAAGTCTCCCTGGCCGTGGCCGAAGCCGTGAAGCTGGCCCGGGCCCAGGTCGTCTCGGCCTACCCCATCACCCCCCAGACCCACATCGTGGAGGAGCTGTCCACTTACGTGGCCAACGGCGAGCTGGACGCGGAGTTCATCCCCGTGGAGTCCGAGCACTCGGCCATGAGCGCGGCGGTCGGAGCCTCGGCCGCCGGGACCCGCGTGTACACGGCCACCTCCTCCCAGGGCCTGGCCCTGATGCACGAAATCCTGTTCATCGCCTCGGCCCAGCGGCTGCCCATCGTCATGACCGTGGCCAACCGCTCCCTGTCCGGGCCCATCTCCATCTGGAACGACCATTCGGACATCATGGCCGAGCGCGACATCGGCTGGGTCCAGCTCTTCGTCGAGGACGGCCAGGAGTCCACCGAACTGACCATCGCGGCCTTCAAGATCGCCGAGGACCACCGCGTGCTCCTGCCCGTGGCCGTGAACATGGACGGCTTCATCCTCACGCACATGATCGAGCCTGTGGTCTTCCCGGAGCAGGCCGAGGTGGACGCCTTCCTGCCGCCCTACTCCCCGGCCCTGCGCCTCGACCCGGCCAAGCCCGTGACCATGGGCCCGGTGGGCGTGCCCGAGGTCTACATGGAGGCCAAGAAGCAGTGCGAACAGGCCCTGCTGGACTCCAAGGCCGTGGTCAAGGAGGTGCTCGGCGAGGTGAACGCGGCCTTCGACCGCAAGTACGACCTCGTGGAGACCAACGGCAAAAAGAAGGCCAAGACCCTCTTCGTGACCATGGGCTCCCTGGGCGAGAGCGTCTGGAGCGCCGTGGACGCGCTCAACGAGGACGGCGAGGACGTGGGCCAGGTGCGCATCCGCCTCTGGCGGCCGTTCCCGGTGAAGGAGTTCAAGAAGGCCTGCAAGGGGGCCAAGCGGCTCATCGTCATCGACCGGGCCATGAGCCCCGGCTCCGTCTGCGGCCCGGTGGCCCAGGAACTGAAGAACGTCTTCTACGGCGACAAGGACGCGCCCGAGATCATCGACGTGGTCGCCGGGCTGGGCGGGCGGGACGTGCCCGTGGCCGATTTCCGCGAAATGTACCGTCTGGCCAAGAAGGGCAAGCTGGACAAGACCTACACGCTCTGGGGGGTGGACGGCAATGCTGACTGACATCGCCATCGACTACGAGAAGATCACGGCCAAGAACCTGCCCAAGGAGTGCATGATCTCCTCCGGCCACCGCGCCTGTCAGGGCTGCGGCGAAATCCTGGCCATGGGCATGGTGACCAAGGCCGCCGGCAGGGACATCGTGGTGGCCAACGCCACGGGCTGCATGGAGATCGTCACCTCGCCCTATCCCCAGACCGCCTGGAAGCTGCCCTGGATGCACGTGGCCTTCGAGAACACGGCCGCCGTGGGCTCGGGCATCGAGGCCGGGCTCAAGGTCCTGCACCGCCAGGGCAAGATCAAGAAGAAGCCGCACGTGATCTGTTTCGCGGGTGACGGGGCCACGGCCGACATCGGCCTCCAGGCCCTGTCCGGGGCTCTGGAGCGCGGCCACGACATGCTCTACGTCTGCCTGGACAACGAAGCATACATGAACACGGGCATCCAGCGCTCCAGCTCCACGCCCTGGGGCGCCACGACCACCACCTCGCCCGCGGGTAAGCAGAGCAAGGGCCAGCACACCCAGAAGAAGAACCTGCCGCTCATCGCGGCGGCCCACGGCATCCCTTACGTGGCCACCGCCTCCCCGGCCTTCCACCTGGACCTGATGAACAAGGTCCGCAAGGCCCTGGCCGTGGACGGCCCGGCCTACCTGCACGTCTACGCCCCCTGCCCCACGGGCTGGGGACTGGCCGGGGCCAAGTCCGTGGAAATCGCCCGGCTGGCCGTGAACACCAAGGTCTTCCCGCTCTACGAGGTCATCGGCGGCCGCTTCGTCATCAGCCGCAAGCCCGCCAAACCCCAGCCCGTGCTGGACTACCTCAAGCCGCAGCGCCGCTTCCGCCACCTGGGCGAAAACGACGTGGCCGCCATCCAGCACAGCGTGGACGCGGCCTGGGACTATCTGGAGAGGTTGGCGAAAGCCACGGGGAAAGACGAAGAGTAAGTCGAAAAGCGAGGGGGACCTTTCTTCAGAAAGGTCCCCCTCGCGCTCCCCTCCAAAGACTTTCAACAAAAAGGCATCAGGAATCCGTGACCCCGGCCATGAACAGGCCGATCTTGTCCACACTCTCCTTGTCCGCGATCGGGAAGGTCTCCACGATCCGGCCCCGGTACATCACCGCCACCCGGTCGGCCAATTGCAGGGCCTCGTTCAGGTCGCCGGTGACGAGCAGGATTCCGGCCATGTCCCGGGCGTCCAGGAGCCTGCGCCAGACCTCCTCGGTGGCCGCCACGTCCAGGCCCTGGGTGGGCTGCTCGGCCACGATGAGCTTGGGCTCGCGGTAGAGTTCGCGGGCCAGCACGGCCTTCTGGAGGTTGCCGCCCGAGAGCTGCCAGGCCAGCACGCGCACCCGGCCGGGCTTGATGTTGAACTTGCGCACCAGCTCGCGGGTGTCGGCCACGGCCCGGGCCTTCTGCAACAGGGGACCAGCCTTGAAGCCCTTGCGCGTGGTGAGCAGCATGTTGTCCACGAGGTTCTTGTTGGGCATGGTGGCCAGGCCCAGCCGGTCCTCGGGAATGTAGGACAGGGTGTGCTTCCAGTCCGGGTCCGCGTAGTACTCGCGCCAGGGCTTGTCCAGGATGAAGACCGTGTCGCGCGGGGGCTGGATCAGCCCGCAAACCGCCTCCACCAGGGCCTTCTGGCCGTTTCCGGCCACGCCCACCACGGCCAGGACCTCGCCCCGGCGCAGGCTCATGGACACGTCCGAGAGCCCCAGGCCGGTGAGGTTCTTCACCTCCAGCACGGTTTCGCGAAGTTCGGCGGCCTCGTGGTCCACCTCCAGGAGCACGTCCTTGCCGACCATGATCCGGGCCAGGTCGGCCTTGGAGCCGATCTCCTCCGGGGTCAGCTCGGCCTCCACCCGCCCGGCGCGCAGGATGGCGATCTCGTCGGCGATGGCCAGGACCTCTTCCAGCTTGTGGCTGATGAAGACCACGGCCTTGCCTTGGCTGGTCATGGACCAGAGGGCTTCGAAGAGGCGGAAGGTCTCCTCCGGCGTGAGCACGGCCGTGGGTTCGTCGAAGATGAGCACCCGGCTTTCGCGGGCCAGGAGCTTGAGGATCTCCACCCGCTGCTTCTCGCCCATGGACAGGTCGCCCACGCGCGCGGCCGGATCGATGTCCAGGCGGTACTGGGCGGCCAGCTCGGCCACCCGGCGCTCCATCTCCCGGGGATTGACGAAGAAGCCCTTTTCCTGGCCCAGGAGCACGTTCTCGGCCACGGTCATGGCGTTCACCAGCATGAAGTGCTGGTAGACCATGCCGATGCCCGCGCCGATGGCCTCGCGGGCCGAGGCGAAGCGGACCTCGCGGCCGTCCACCTCGATATGCCCGGCGTCCGGGGCCAGGCGGCCGGCCAGCATGCTCATGAGCGTGCTCTTGCCCGCGCCGTTTTCCCCGAGCAGGGCCTTGATCCGGCCCGGACGGATTTCCAGGGTGATGTCGTCGTTGGCCGTGACCTTGCCGAAGCGTTTGGTCAACCCGCGCAGGGCCACCAGGGGCTCGGCGTCGGGCAGGGCCAGACGGGGCGGGCGGGCGGGCAGCTGGTCCACGTCAGCCCTCCGGCTCGATGTTCACGCCCAGGGCCGCCGGGGCGTCGGTTCCATGTCCGCGCCAGGCCGAGAGCACGAGCACGATCACGGTCAGGGCATAGGGCAGCATGAGCAGCAGCGACGAGGGCAGGTTCGTGCCCGTGGCCTGGAGCCGCAGCTGGAAGGCCATGACCCCGCCGAAGAGATAGGCCCCGGCCACGGCCCGGCCCGGCCGCCAGAAGGCGAAGATGACCAGGGCCACGGCGATCCAGCCGCGCCCGGCGGAAAGCCCGTTGGTCCAGAGGTGGGTGTAGGCCAGGGAGAGATAGGCTCCGCCCAGGCCCACCAGGAAGCCGCCGCCCACCGCCGACAGGGCGCGCAACCGCAGGGGCTTGAGCCCGGCGGCGGCCGCCGCGGCGGGCATCTCGCCGGTGGCCGTGATGGCCATGCCCAGGCTGGTGCGGCGCATGACAAGCCAGAATACGAACGGCAGCACGTAGGACAGGTAGACCAGGGCGTCCTGGCGGAAGAGCACCGGCCCCAGGCCCGGCAGGTCGCCCAGGCCCGGGAGTGCGAACTTGGAGAAGCCCGGCGCGGCCAGCCCGATGTACGGCGTGCCGAAGAAATGCGTGAGGCCCAGGCCCAGGATGGTCAGGGCCAGGCCGGAGACCACCTGGTTGCCCAGGAAGCGGATGCAGACCAGGGCGTGCAGCGAGGCCAGACAGGCCCCGGCCAGCCCTCCGGCCAGGAACCCCAGCCAGGGCGAGCCCGTGAGGAAGGCGGTGAGGAAGGCCGCCAGGGCGGCCACGCTCATCATGCCCTCCACGCCCAGGTTGAGCACCCCGCCCTTCTCCGAAAGCATCTCGCCCAGGGTGGCGTAGAGCACCGGAGTGCCCGACTGCACGGCGGCGGCCAGGAGCGCGACGATGATTTCCCAGTCCACGGCCTACTCCCCGCGCCGCCGTTCCAGGCGGTAGGTCTGGAAGAACTGCCCGGCCAGCACCGTGAGCAGGATGAGCCCCTCCATGATCGAGCCGTACGCCGCCGGAACCTGCATCTCCAGTTGGAGGTTCTCCACGCCCACACGCAGCAGGGCCAGGAGGAACGAGGCCAGGGCGATGGGCAGGGGCTCCAGGCGCGCCAGCCAGGCCACCACGATGGCCGTGTAGCCGTAGCCGGTCATGATGCTCGGCTGGAGCCGCCCCAGGGCGGCCGAGGTCTCCACGCACCCGGCCAGGCCGGACAGGGCCCCGGATACGGCCATGACGAAGGCCACCAGGAAGCCGTAGCGCAGGCCCGCGTAACGGGCCACGCGCGCGCCCTCGCCGCCGGCCTTGAGTTCATAACCCAGGATCGTGAAGCGGAAGAAGGCCCAGAAGCCCACTCCGGCCACCGCGCAGACCGCCAGGCCCCAGTGCAGGCGCGTGCCGCCGATGGGGCCGAGGATGGCGTTGGGGCTGAACTCCGGGGTCATGGGGAAGCCGAAGCTGGAGGGATCCTTCCAGACTCCGAAGACGAGGTAGTCCAGGAGCAGGATGGCGATGTAGTTCAGCATGAGCGTGGTGATGATCTCGCTCACCTTGAAACGCAGCTTGAGCCAGGCCGGAATGAAGGCCCAGAGGCCTCCGGCGGCCAGGGCCGCCAGGAACATGAGCGGCAGGAGCAGCGGCTTGGGCAGGGCCGGGAAGGACAGAGCCGCCCAGGTGGCGGCCATGGCCCCCAGGGCGAACTGGCCCTCGGCCCCGATGTTCCAGACCTGCATACGGAAGGCCACGGCCACGCCCAGGGAGCAGAGGAAGATGGGCACGGCCTTGCGCAGGGCGTCCTCCAGGGCGAAGAGGTGGCCGAAGGTCCCCTGCCAGAGCACCAACGCGCCCTGCAACGGCGACTTGCCCTGGGCCGCCAGCATGAGGATGGCGGCCGAGAGGGAAAAGGCGAGGGCGCCCAGGACGATGACCAGGGCGCCCCCCCTCCAGGGCTCGTCTCGCTTGATGACGCGGAACGCGGCCATTGCAGTCTACTCGGTGGTGCCGACCACGCCCTCGACGAACCAGGTCATGCCCAGCAGGTCGGGATCGGAGGCCTTCTGCCCGGCGGCGATGCGCTCCTTGCCGGACTGGTCCTTGATCGGGCCGACGAAGATCTCGTCCTTGCCCGCCTTGAGCTCGGCGCGCTTGGCCTCGACCTTGGCCTTGACTTCCTCGGGAACCAGCTGGCTATAGGGGGCGATGTCCACCACGCCCTTGTCCATGCCTTCCCAGATGGCCTGTCCGCCCTTCCAGGCGCCGTTCTTCACCTCTTCCACGGTCTTCACATAGAACGGAGCCCAGTTCCAAACGGCGGAGGTCAGGATGGCCTTGGGCGCGAAGGAGCTCATGTCGGAGTTGTAGCCGATGCTGTAGACGCCGCGCTGCTGGGCGGCCTCCTGCGGGGCCGGGGAGTCCTGGTGCTGGGCCAGGACGTCCGCGCCCACGTCCAGCAGGCTCACGGCGGCGTCCTTCTCCAGGGCCGGGTCATACCAGGTCTTGGTCCAGACCACGCGGACCTGGGCCTTGGGGTTCACGGAGCGCGCGCCCAGGGTGAAGGCGTTGATGCCCCGGATGACCTCGGGAATCGGGAACGCGGCCACGTAGCCGAGGACGTTCTTCTTGGTCATCAGGCCCGCGAGCATGCCCGTGAGATAGCGGGCCTGGTACATGCGGCCGAAGTAGTTGCTCATGTTCGGGGCGGTCTTGAAGCCCGAGCAGTGCATGATCCTGACGTTCGGATACTCCTTGGCCACCTTCAGGCTCGGGTCCATGAAGCCGAAGCTGGTAGAGAAGATCAGGTCGAAATCCTTGCGGGCCATGTTGGTGATGACGCGCTCGGAGTCGGCGCCCTCGGGCACGGACTCCACGTAGGAGGCCTCCACGCCGGGCATGGCGGCCACGGCCTTGTAGCCCTGATGGTGGGCGTAGGAGTATCCGGCGTCGCCCACGGGCGAGACGTAGACGAAGCCGACCTTGAGCGTCTTCCCGGCGGCCGGGGCCGGAGCGGCCTTGGTCTCGGCGGCGGGCTGGGCGGACTGCGCGGACTGGGCCGCGGGCTTCTGCTCGGGCTTCTGGTCACAGGCGGCCAGGCCCAGGACGAGCACCGCGCCCAGACACAGGGCCAACATCTTGAACGTGCGCTTCATCATCTTCCTCCGTTTCATCCAATGGTTACGGCATCGGGCGCACTGCCCGACGCAATGTCGGCCGCCCTTTCGCGACCGGATCAGACGCCTTTCTTGACGATGGGCTGAACGAACCGGGACTCCGCGTCCCATGGAAACAGGATCCAGGTGTCCTGGCTCACCTCGGTGATGAAGGTGTCCACCAGGGGACGTCCTTCGGGCTTGGCGTAGACCGTGGCGAAGTGGGCCCTGGGCAGCATCTCCCGGACGAGGCGCGCGGTGCGCCCGGTGTCCACCAGGTCGTCCACCAGGAGCCAGCCCGCGCCGTCGCCGCGAACTTCCTTGAGCAGCGTGGCCCCGCCCTGCTTTTGCCAGTCATAGCTGGAGACGCAGACCGTGTCGATGAGCCGGATGTCCAGTTCGCGGGCGATGATGGCCGCCGGAACCAGGCCGCCCCGGGTCACGGCGTGGATGCCCTCGAAGGGCCCCTTGTCCATGAGCCGCCAGGACAGGGCCCGGCAGTCCCGGTGCAGCTGCTCCCAGGAAATGGGATACATCTTGCTGTAGCGATCCGAGAACGACACGGACAACTCCTTGAAAAGTCAGAAAAAAGAATAGGCGCATCCGCTGCGCCACAAGTCCTTTACCCCAGGTCCGGGAATCCTTCAACCGGTCTGGGCCCGGCCCGCCCGCCCAAGGGCCAGGGGCAGGCCGTGGCGCAGCGCCAGGGGCCCGATCACGGCCAGCGCCAAGGCCGAGAGCAGTCCCGGAGACGCCAGGTCACCGGGAACACGGATCGCGGCCAGGGCGCGGCCCGCATTGGCCAGGAGCAGGGCCTCCGGCAGCAGGCCCAGGAAGGTGGCCCCCAGGAAGGCGGCGGGCCGCAGCCGCGTAAAGGCCACGGCCACGTTGGTGAGAAAGAACGGCGCGGAGCCGGTGAGGCGCAGGCTGAAGAGATACCACGCGCCCTTGCGCTCCACGCCGAAATTGACGCGCCGCAGCCCCGGCCCGAAGCGCCTCCGGGCCCAGGCCGACAGGGGGCCGCGCGCCAGGGACCGGACCGCAGCCGCACCGAACGCCGCGCCGCAGGCCGCCGCGAGCCCTCCGGAAAAGAAACCGCAGGCCGCGCCCGCCGCCACGGCCGCCACGATCCGGCCCGGACCGGGAAGCATGGCCAGCAAAGCGGCGACGAGCAGGGCTCCAGCCCACAGCGCCGCCGGATGGGCAGCCTCGAACAGGGCCAGCTGGTCCCGGACGGCCTGGAGGCCTTCCAGTCCGACGGTTCCCCACGGGCTCAGGGCGAAAAAGGCCGCCAGGGCCATGACGGCCAGAAGCGTCAGGATCAGACGGTTCAGGGGAGATGAGAGCATCATGCCTCCAAGGCCGGGCGTTCCAGGGAACGCTGTCCGAAAAGAGCCGCGCCGAAAAGCCCGCTGTCCTCGTTGTCGTTGAGCAGCACGGGCAGGTTGCGCAGCAGTCCGGCGTGCGCCGGGGAATTGGTGAATTCCGAACGAAAATGGTCGTTGTCCACAAGGCCCGGGTTCTTGGCCGCCAGGCCGCCGGAGATGTAGAGCCCGCCCGTGGCCAGCACGATCAGGGCGTAGTTGCGGCAGGCCCGGGCGTAGAAGCGCGAGAACCAGGCCAGGGTGGGCGAATCCGGTCCCAGTTCGGCCGCCGCCTCGGCCGGGGACAGGTCGCGGCCGGTGAGGAAGCGGTGCAGCAGGGACAGGCCCGGGCCCGTGACCACGAGATCCCCGTGGGCATAGGGCCTGCCCGTCTCCCGGCGCAGGAACTCCTCGTAGGCGGCCTCCTCCGGGCCCACGAAGGCGAAGGCCGCGTGGCCGCCCTCCGAAGGCACGGCCGCGAACCCGGAGCCCAGAGGCAGCAGGGCGCAGTGCCCCAGGCCCGTGCCCGCGCCGACCACGGCCGTCACGCCGAGCGGATCGGCGCTCCCGGCCTGGACCACCCGGGCCCGGGCCACGGCGGACGTGCGGCAGGCATAGGCCTGGGCCAAAAAATCGTTGAGCAGGGCGCAGGGCGGCCCCCCGGGCCAGTCGCGGTCCAGGTCGATGTCCCAGGCGATGTTCGGAGGGCGGCAGGAGCGGCCGCGCACCGGCCCGGCCACGGCCAGGGCGGCCGCGTCGATGTCCCCGGGCCCGGCCCCGAGGCCGGACCAGGCCCGCGCCAGAAGCGCGGCGAAGCCCGGGAATCCGGCGCTGGGCAGGCTCAGGCCGGTCTCCTTCTCCAGATGTCCGGCTGTGGCCCGGAACACGGCGAACCGGCTGTTGGTGCCTCCGATGTCCGCGGCGAGAATCCGCATGTCGCGCGCCTCCCTGACGTATTCGTCCCTGATAGCACGGATGCGGAGGGAAAAAAAAGGAGCCCGAAGGCCCCTTTTCGTTCCGCATCCCGCATGCTCAGGAGACGTCGGCCAGCAGGCCGCCCTCCTCCTTGGCCACCTTCTGGCGGGCGTACTTGCGGGTGATGCCGCGCAAGGCCTGAATCTGTTCTGCCCGCAGGCCGGGGGTCAGCAGGGCGCTCAGGCGGCGCTCCAGCTTGTAGGGATTCTGCTCGCGGGACATGGCCGACACGCCCTCCAGGATCATCTCCTGGTTCAGGAGCTGGGCCCGGGTCTGCTGGTGGATGTTCTCGGCCAGGGGCGCGAACACGAGGTTGCCCAGGATCACGCCGTAGAGCGTGGAGATGAAGGCCACCGGGATGTTCTGGAGAATCACGGCGGTGTCGTTGATGCCCATGATCATGCCGATGATGCCGATGACGCTGCCCGCCAGGCCGAAGGCCGGGGCCAGCCGGGCCAGGGCCAGGAAGACCCGTTCGCTCTGCTGGCGGCGCAGGGCGAAGAAACGCATCTCCGCGCCGAGGAGGTCGCGCATCTCCTCCTCCTTGTAGTTGTCCACCAGGCACTGCACGGCTCCAGCCAGGAAGGTGTCGCGGGACAGCTCCTCCAGGCGCTCCAGGGAGAGCACGCCGTCCACCCGGCAGCGCACGGAGAGATCGAGCAGGGTCCGGGCCACCTCGTCCGGGGTGGCGGGCCGCGAACGGTAGGCGTTGCGGGCCACGGCCCAGGCGTTGCGGATGGTCTCGAAGGGATAGGCGATGAGCAGCGAGGCCCCCAGGCCGGAGATGACCACCAGGAGGGCGGCCAGGTTCCAGTAACCGGCCAGGCCCGACGGGGTCAGCGCGAAGCTGGCCACGAACAGGGCGAGGCAGACGATCAGACCCAGGATGTTCTTGCGGTTCATGTGTGCATTCCTCGCGGTTCACCTGTCGGCGAGCAGAAGGATCTCCACCCGCCGGTTGCGCTCTGGGCCGCCGGGCAGGCCGGACGGCGATTCGGGACGGTAGGCTCCGTGGCCGCTGACCAGCAGCCGCCGGGGGTCCAGTCCCTGGGTGTCGAGAAGATGGCGGGCCACGTTGGCCGCCCGCCGGGCCGAAAGGTCGAAGCCGTCGGCGATGGCGGCCTCGCTCTCGTCCACGTAGCCCAGGACGTGGATCAGGCCGCCGTGGGTGCGCAGGATTCCGGCCACCTCGTCCAGGTAGGCCAGGGAACGGGGCTGGAGTTCCGCATGGCCCGGCTCGAAAAAGACGTCGCCCCGCAGGGTCACGCGGATGTGTCCGCCGGGCTCGCGCACCACGCTCACGCCCAGATGGTCCGAGCGGTAGAGCACCTCGCGGCCGTCGGTCACGCGCAGGAACAGGGTGCGGTCCTCCAGGCGGTCCAGGAGCCGTTCGGACATGCCGCCCACCGGGTCCACCGCCTGGGAGGGATTGGGCCGGAAGAGCACGGTCACGTTCTTGTGCGTGCTGGCGTAGACGAAGAGCACCACGAAGAGGACGCAGAGCGTCATCATCAGGTCGGACCAGGGCACGGCCCAGTCCGTCAGCCCTCCGCCCGGCTGCTCGTCCCCGGAACCGCCCAGGCCGTAATGGGCCAGGACGGAATCGTCTTTCTGAGGCATGAAACCGCCTTCCTTTTCCCGGAACCAAGCAAGTTCCCTGCCAAGTACGGACATCACAACGCCCTGGAATAAAAGGAATGCGCCCCTACTCCAAGCGCCAAGAATTTGTCGCCGATCCGGGCCTGTCGTTTCCAGGACGAAGGGGGAGCGCCGGATGTTACCGCCCGGGCCACGGCCCCGGCACGTTGACGCGGCCGGGCAAAGCGGGCAAGGACGGGCCATGCCGACACAATTCATCCCCCCCGACCAGGGCGCGTTCCGCTCGGTCCTGCCGCTGGTGCTGGCCTCCGGGTCGCCCCGCCGCCGGGAACTGCTGGCCTCCCTGGGCGTCGACTTCCTCATCGACTCCGGCAACGGCGACGAACCCCGCCCCGAGCCGGGCGAGTCCCCCGAGGCCTATGCCGTGCGCGCCTCCACGGCCAAGGCCCGGCAGGTGGCGAACCGCCATCCCAAGGCCGTGATCCTGGCCGCCGACACCATCGTGGTCCTGGACGGCGACATCCTGGGCAAGCCCGTGGACGACGCCGACGCCCTGGCCATGCTCACCCGGCTCTCGGGCCGCACGCACCAGGTGGTCACCGGCTGCTGCCTGCTCACCCCGGACGGCGGGGAGGAGCGCTTCGCCGTGAGTTCGGACGTGACCATGCGCCGTTCCAGCCGGGAGGAACTGCTGGCCTACGCGGCCACGGGCGAGCCCCGGGACAAGGCCGGAGCCTACGCCATCCAGGGCCTGGGCGGCTTCCTGGTGCGCCGGGTGGAAGGGTCCTATACCAACGTCGTCGGCTTGCCCTTGGCGCGTGTGCTAGAAGTCTTAGTATCTTGGGATGTTATCGCTCCAAGGCAGGGCTGAAAAATCGTACATTCGCGGTATGTTTCAGGCAAACTCCCCACCAACTTCCCACCTCGGGATACACCAGGGGAGGCTGGGCAATCACAAATGCATGAAGCCCTTGTACAGGCTGAACAGGCCCCAGACATGTTGCCAGATGGAACCCCAGCCACATAGGCAGCCATGTCGATGGGGGCTCGTTACTGTATGTAAAAAAAATGGACTTTATATATGAATTACATAAATACAATTCCAGAAATTAACATTTTTCTCGACGGTGCAGACTATTCTGAAATCAAAAAAGTTGATTCAGTCAAGCCCATGCGTGAGTTCATCGCCTCTCTCTTATCCTACATGCCTGGCTGGATGGTTGCGCTTTACAAGGTCAGAGGTGTGCTTATCCAGCTGCTAGGCTTAAAACAAGGCAGCTATCCTGGCGCAGAGAAGGTCAATCCAGAGGACGTTCTTTTTTCGCCCGGCGACATGGGCAGTTTTTTTAAGGTGAAGAGCGGCGAGGAAGACCGCTACTGGATAGCCGGCGCAACCGAAAAACACCTTTCAGGATACCTTGTTGTAGCTGTAGAGCCGTTGCATGAAGGGATGAACCGGTTTCATATGATGACTATTGTTCAGTATCGTCATTGGACTGGGAGAATCTATTTCAATCTCATACGTCCATTCCATCATGTGGTTGCATGGGCTATGATGCGCCACGCAGCTAAATAGAGGTAAAAAATGATTCAGTCGCAGCATGGTCCAGTTGAAGTCCACCAAATTTCTACCGAGGGGAGCACCGGAGCCAGTTTGGGCAGCCCCTGGCGATTTCACATAAAGTAAAATATTACATACAGTTGTATATAAATGCCGCCCAACGTGGAGGACCTGCCTCTCTCGTAGGTGCTGGAGCGGCTGCTCGTCGACGGGGTGCTCGCGCCCGCCATAGCGTCCACAACGAAAAACAGTTGAGGCTCACGACCACGGGAGCGAACCGGCATGTCGGGCCCTGATCCCATCCTCGCGATCTGGTCGCACACCGCCCGGAAAGCGCATTCCTTCCTGGTCATGCCGGACGGCTGCCGCGACTTCATCCTCCGCTGCCGTCCCGGAACCCGGCCGAGCCTGTACCTCTCCCCGCTCATGGCCACGCCGGAGCAGGTCTCCGTCATCCCAGGGGAACGCTTCCTCGGGGTCAGACTCCAACCGGGCGCGCGGATCAACCAAACCGTCCTGCGCGCCCTGCCCCGACCCGACTCCCCGGACACGCTGGCCGACTTCGCGCGGAAGGCGGCCCACATTCCGCCGGATGTGGCGGAGGCCCTGTCCTGTCTGGCGCTGGCGGAGTCGCCCGCGTCGGCGGCGCGCGACCTGGGCGTGAGCCTGCGCACCTTGCAGCGCCACACCCTCAAGGCCACAGGGCAATCGCCCGATTTCTGGCGTCGCCTGGCCCGCGCCAGAAAGGCCGCGCGCGACATCCTCTCCGGCTTATCCCTGATGGAAACCGCGCACGCCTGCCTGTTCGCGGATCAGGCCCACATGACGCGCGAATTGCGGCGCTGGTTCTCCATGACGCCGGGCGAGCTTGCGGCCGGGCGGACCGACAGGAGCCATGCCGCCTGGAGCATCCGCGACATCGGCTATGACGCGCCCGCCACCGGGGAACAGATCTCGATCAGGTAGCCGTCGCCATCCAGCACATAGGCCGTGGTCTGGCCCCAGGGCTCCTCGCGAACCTCCTGCACGACCCTGGCCCCGGCCGAACGCGCCTTTTCCAGGGACGCGGCCACGTCCTCCACCTCGAAGGCGATCTCGAACACCGGCGCGGACGGATCGGGCCTGCCCGGCGACTTTCCGAGCTGGGTCATCAACCGCCGCGAGGAAAAGGACAGGGTCGTGGAGCCCGTGTCCAGCTCCGCGTAATCGCCGGACTCGTGGACCATCCGGCGAACGAGCCCGAAGGCCCGCTCGAAGAAGGCAATGCTCGCGGCCACATCATCGACGTACAGGATCGCATACTTGAAGCGCATGGCAGACCTCCAGTGTGAATTCCTGCCGCACCCTTGGCATGGCCGGGTCTTTTTCGTCTTGAACAATCACGACACTCTTGCATACCATGCCGCCATGAACGTGACCGTGACCACGGCCCAGCCCGGGGAATTCCAGAAAATCACGGAGGTCTGGGAGGCGTCCGTCCGGGCGACGCACCATTTCATCAGCGAGGACGACATCAATTTCTTCAGGCCGCTCGTCCGGGACACGTATCTGGCGGCCGTGGAGTTCCGCTGCGCCAGGGACAAGGAGGGGGACATCCTCGGATTCGTCGGCGTCGCGGAGGCGAAGATCGAAATGCTCTTCGTCGCTCCGGCGCATTTCGGCCAGGGAATCGGCACCCTGCTGCTGCGCCACGCGATCGACAGCCTGGGGGCGACGCTCGTGGACGTCAACGAGCAGAATTCCCGCGCGGCCGGATTCTACGAGCACCACGGCTTCGGGACGATCGGCCGTTCCCCCCTGGACGGCGCGGGCAGGCCGTATCCCCTGCTGCACATGCGGCTGCGTTCCGGCGCGGGAGCACCCGCATGAGCCGGATCACGCCACGGCGACATTTGCGGCGCGCAATGGCGCTCATGGCCCTGCCGGTGGTCCTGCTCCTCGCCCTGCCCGCCTGGGGCGGGGTGATCGTGGACAGCGACCTCACGCCCGAGCAGGCCATCGAGGCGAACCAGCCCCCGGACACGCCCCAGGACGTCCTGCGACAGCTCACCCTCGTGCCGGTCCTCTACTTCGGCCTCGACGGCCTCGAACACCAGGGGCAGGTGGTGGTCCACAAGGCCCTGGCCGGGGACATCCGGCGCGTCTTCGAGGTCATCCTGGCGACCCGCTTCCCGCTGGAAAGCGTCCTGCCCGTGGCCCATCCGCTCATCCAGGCCAAGGGACCCTATGGCCTCTCGCCCGACACGAACAACACCTCGGCCTATGCCTGGCGGCCCATCACGGGCGGCGGAACCGTGTCCCTGCACGCCCTGGGCCTGGCCATCGACATCAATCCCCGGCTGAACCCCTACCGCAAGGGCGATCTGGTTCTTCCCCCCGGAGCGGCCTACGATCCGGCCAGGCCGGGCACGCTCACCACGGATTCCCCGGTGGTGCGGGAATTCAAGCGCCTCGGCTGGGAATGGGGCGGCGACTGGGGGGCCAGGGGCAAAGTCGACTTCATGCACTTCCAGAAGGTTCCCGCCGAACTGGCGCCCTGGGTCAAGGCCCACGAGCGCTGACCGCACCGCCTTCCCGGCCGGAGCCGACCGACGCAACCGGCATGGATTCCTGAAATTCCCGGGCCACCAGCGGCCCTTTGGAAAAATCGGCGGATCAGGCTATATTCCGGTCCGATCCGCGCCCGGTCCAACCCCGGTCGCGCGGGCGAAGGAGGAGACCATGGCGTCTGGAACCCGTTGTTTCGAGGACATCCAGGCCATCATGCGCGGACTTCGGGACAGCCCCGCTATCCTCGCGGGATTCGTCCGGGAGATTCCCGAGGACGTGCTGCACCGCAAGCGCGGCGAGGGGTTCTGGTCCATCGCCGAACACGTGGTCCACCTGGCCGCGGTCCAGCCCATGCTCGCCGAGCGCCTGCGCCGCATCCTGACCGAGGACATGCCGGAGTTCGTCCCCTTCATCCCCTCGGAAGAAGACGCGCGGAGCAAGCCGCCCATGCCCGGCATGGAGGAGGCCCTGTCGGACTTCGCGGCCGGACGCGAGCGCATCGTCGAGATCCTGAACGCGGCCATGCCCGAGGACTGGGACCGGCTCGCCGCGCACCCGGAATACGACTGCTACGGTTTGCGCATCCTGGCCCGCCACATCCTCATGCACGACCACTGGCACATGTTCCGCATGGAGGAGCTCTGGCTCACTCGGGACGCCTTCCTGACCCGCCTGGAGGGCTGAACCGGCGCATTCGGCTTGAAGCGCGGGCCTCCTTGTCATACGGTGAGCGAAGCGTCAGGGTTTTCTCCCGGCCCGGCCGGGAGCGGTGTCCACTCCAGCGAAACGGAGGTCAGCATGGCCAAGACGAAGACGAACAGGGAGGCCCAGAAGGCCAAGGTCATCGAGGTGCTGAACAAGGCCCGGGCCATGGAACTGAACGCCATCAGCCAGTACATGATCCAGCACTACAACCTGGACGACATGGATTACGGCGAGCTGGCGGCCAACATGAAACGCATCGCCATCGACGAAATGCGCCACGCCGAGCAGTTCGCCGAGCGGATCAAGGAACTGGGCGGCGAGCCCGTGGCCCAGAACCCGGCCAAGGTGGTCAAGGGCCAGGACGTGCGCAAGATATATCCCTTCGACTCCGGCCTGGAGGACGAGACCATCGCCGACTACAACGCCTTCCTGGAGGTCTGCCGGACCAACGGCGACAACATCAGCGTGAAGCTCTTCGAGGCCATCATCGACGAGGAGCAGGCGCACTACAACTACTTCGACAACACCGCCGGGCACATCAAGAACCTGGGCGACGTGTACCTCTCCAAGATCGCCGGGACCTCGGCCTCCACCGGCCCGTCCACCAAGGGCTTCGTCGCCAACCAGGGCGGCGGGGCCGACGCCTGATGTCCGGCGATCAGCCTCTTTCCGACGCGGCCCGGCGCGTCCAGGACTTCCTGGACGCCCGGGGCCTGCGTCTGGAGGTGGTGGAACTGCCCGGCTCCACCCGCACGGCGGCCGAGGCCGCCCAGGCCGTGGGCTGCCAAGTGGCGCAGATCGCCAAATCTCTCGTTTTCCGTGGAGAGGCGAGCGGAGATCCGGTTTTGGTGGTGGCCAGCGGCGTGAACCGCGTGGACCTGAAACGCGTGGCCGCCCTGCTGGGCGAGCACGTGGGCAAGGCGGACGCGGTCTTCGTGCGCGAGCGCACCGGTTTCGCCATCGGCGGCATTCCCCCGGCCGGGCACCTGACCCCGCTGACCACCCTGGTGGACGAGGACCTGCTCGCCCTGCCGGTCATCTGGGCTGCGGCCGGAACCCCGCACGCCGTGTTCCGGCTCTCGCCCGGCGACCTGCTGCGCCTGAGCAACGGCCGCGCGGCCCGCGTGAAGGCCGACGCGTGAGCCCCATCGACCGTCTCGCCCTGGAATTGGCCACCCTCGGCCCGCTGGGCCGCCTGCCCAAGGCCCCGGGCACCTGGGGTTCGGCCGGAGCGGTCCTGGCCGCCCCCTGGCTCTTCCTGCCCCTGCCCGTGCCCGGCCGCCTGCTGGCCCTGGGCCTGGTCCTGGGGCTCGGCGCCTGGGCCGCCTCGCGGGCCGAGGCCGTGCTCGGCCGCACGGATCCTGGCTGCGTGGTGGTGGACGAACTTCTGGGCCAGTGGGCCGCCCTGCTGCCGCTCGCGGCCCCGGCCCCCCCGCCGCTGCTCCTGGCCTTCGCCCTGTTCCGGCTCCTGGACATCCTCAAGCCCTGGCCCATCCGGGCCGTGGAAAAAGGCCTGCCCGGCGGCCTGGGCATCATGGCCGACGATCTCCTGGCCGGGATCATCGCCGGGGCGCTCCTCTCCCTCGCCCTTCCGTTCCTGCCCTGACCGGCGCAAAAAAGGCCGCGCCGGAAACGGCGCGGCCTTTTCACATCAAACCCGTCCGCGACCTAGTAGGCGGCGCGGAACTCGTCGCGGCGGTTCTGGGCCCAGGCGGTCTCGTTGTCGCCCTTCACCAGGGGCCGCTCCTCGCCGAAGCTGACGATGGACAGGCGCTCCGGGGACACGCCCAGGAGGACCAGGAACTCGTAAGCGGCGCGGGCGCGGCGCTCGCCCAGGGCCAGGTTGTACTCCTCGGTGCCGCGATCGTCGCAGTGGCCCTCGACGACCAGACGGACGCCGGAGGTGGACTTCATCACGTCGGCCTTGCTCTGCAGGATGCCCCGGGCCTCCTGGGACAGCTCATAGGAGTCGAAGCCGAACTGGATGCGCTGTCCCAGTTCGGACATGGCCTTCTCGCGCTGGCGGGCCAGGCGCTGCTCCTCGGTGAGTCCGTCCTCGCCGTAGCCCGCGCCGCCCTTGCCGCTGGCCCAATCATGGTCACGCACCGCGGCGTCGGAGCCCGTGGCGCCCGGAGGCATGGAGGAAGCGCGTTTCTTGGAACAGCCGGACGCGGCTCCGAGGGCCAGCACCAGGCACAGAATCACCAGAACCCAACCCTTCGTCTTCATTGCTTTTCTCTCCATATTCTCGGCAGAATCGCCGGTTTTCAAAACCCGTAATGCCCCTTATTGCGTCGGTCGCGGCTACTCTCCGCCGGCGGCCGTATTCCAGGCAGGCGACGTGGCGTCTCCCGGCCCGGTGGGGACCAGGATGGGCTCGTCGCCGTGCCGGGTTGTCAGGTAGATGCGGTACTGCCCGTTCCGGTTGGAGCAGAAGGCCACGTAGTAGCCCTCGGGACCGAAGGCCGGGTCCTCGTCATTGCCCGGGCCGAAGCTGATCTGACGCTCCTGGCCGGTGGCCAGTTCCAGGATGAAGATGCGGTGCCCGTTGGGCGTCTGCCGGGCGAAGACCACGAAACGGCTGTCCGGGCTCAAGGTGGGCGAGGTGTTGTAGCCGCCCACGAAGGTCACGCGCTTGACCTCGCCGGTATCGCGGTTGAGCACGAAGATCTGCGGCCCGCCGAGGCGGCCGGAGGTGAAGGCCATGTTCCGGCCGGTGGAGTCGAAGGCGGGCGAGACGTCGATGAAGCCGCTGGAGGCGATGGTGCCCTTGGGCCGGAAGTTTCTGTCCAGCATGTAGATGTCCGCGCTGCCGGACTTGTTCAGGGTCACGGCGATGTCGCCCTCGGGCGTGAAGGCCGGAGAGATGACCGTGTTGCCCAGGCCCTCGCGGAAGAGCTTGACCTCGCCGGAACGGCGGTCCCAGACGCCCAGGGAGTGGCGCTCCTGGTTCAGGTGGGTGAAGACGATCTGGTTGCCGTCCTTGGACCAGTCCGGGCCCAGGTTGAAGCCGCCCAGACTGGTGATCTGGGTCAGGGCGCGGCCCTGGGGCAGGACGGTGAAGAGTTCCTTGGCCTCGCCCACGCGGCGCACGAAGGCGATGGGCGAGGTGAAGAAGCCCTTCTTGCCGGTGAGGGCCTCCATGAGCAGGGAGCAGAAGCGGTCGGCCACATCCGGCAGGGCCGCGTCGGTGAGGTCGTCGTAGGCCTTGCCCACCACCCGGCGGCCGCTGAAGGTCTCGTAGACCCGGGCCTCCAGGCGGTTGCCGTCCCAGCCCGTGGTCATGGTCAGGTCGATACGGGCCAGCTGCAGGGGCCGGAAGTTGATGTCCTCGGCCGTGACGCCCTTGCTGGGGTCGCCGCCGGGCACCGCCGAGGCGGGCATGAGGTTGAGGAAGGGCATGAACCGGAGGTCGGTCCGCACCAGATCCTCGAAGTTCTTGGCCATGCCGGGCACGGCGGAGGCGTTCAGGCCGCGCGGCGGCAGCATGACCAGATTCACCTTGCGCTGGCCGGGGCCGTGGATGTCCACGGTCAGGCCCTGGGCCGAGGCGTTCCCGGCCAGGAGCGCCACAAAGAGCAAGGCGAAGAGGACGGTCTTGATTTTCATGGCTGGGAGGTCCCCCTAGCGGTTCAGTTCCTGAAGGTTGAAGTTGATCCTCAGCGTGCCCACGGCCTCGGAGGGCGGAGCGGGCAGCTCCTTGGTCTCCCGCACGGCCTTCACGGCCGAGTCGTCGAAGTCGGACCGGGCCGAGGGCGTCAGCACGCGCACGTCGGCGATCTGCCCCTTGGCGTCGATGCGCACCTCGACCACGGCGACCAGATTGGAATCGTTGCCGAAGACCGGGTAGCGCCAGTTCTTCTTGATCGCCTGCTCCACGATGGAGGCGTAGACCTGCAGCAGGCCGGAGCTGCCGGACCCGCCGCCACCGCCGCCGCCACCGCCGCCCGTGGAGTAGATGCTGCCTCCCACGGACTTGCGCAGGGCCGCCAATTCGCTCTGCACGTCGTTCTTGGCCTGCTGCTGAGGCGAAACCGAGGGCTGGCCCGAACTCTTGCCCGCGTCCTTGGCCGCCTCCTTCTTCACGTCCTGCAGGGCGCTGGCCAGAATGTCCTTGTTCGAGGGCTCGGGCTTGGCCGGTTCGGCCTTGCGCGGCTCGGGCTTCTTGGTCTCGGCCTTGGTCTCGCTGATCGGCTTGGCCTCGGGCTTGGGCTCGGGCTTGGCCGGTTTCGGCGGCTCGGGCGTCTTCACCGGCTCCGGCTTGGGCTGCGGCTTCGGCGGTTCCGGGGCCTTCACGGGCTCCGGCTTCACCGGCTCGGGCTTGGCCGGTTCCGGCTTGGGCTGCGGCTTCGGCGGCTCGGGCACGGCCGCGGCCTGCTCGGGCTGGGCCTGGGACTCCGGGTTCATGGTCGGCGGGGCCGCGTTGGGGGCCTGCGCCGGGATGGCCGGACCGGGGGCCACGGGGCCGGGCGGCGGGCCGGGCGCGATGTTCACCAGGTCCACGGTGTAGGCCGGGACCTCCATGTCGATCTTCACCCCGCCGAAATTTTGCCAGAACAAGGCCATGCAGACCATGCTCAGGTGGAGGATGATGGAAAAAAAGAGACTGGTCTTCTGCCGCACGGTACGCACCGCACCCTGGTTACAGCTCGTCGCCGGATTCGCCGGTGATCGCGCCTTCCTCAACCCTGTTTGGCGGCCGGAGTCGCCGGACCGCTCTTTTCGGGATCGGCCACGATGCCAAGCTTGTCGATGCCGGCGGCCTTGATCTCGCCCATGACCTGGACCACCACGCCGTAGGCCACTTCCTTGTCGGCGCGCATGAAGAGCTGCTTGTGCTGGGCCACGACCAGCCGCTTGAGGTGCTCCTGCAGCTCGGGCAGCTCGACCTTGAACTCATCGAGGAAGACCTCGCCGGTCTTCTTCACCGTGAGCACGAGGTGGTCGCTGTCCTTGGGCAGGGCCTTCACGGCCTTGGTCTGCGGCAGGTCCACGTCCAGCCCCTGGGTCATCAGCGGGGCCGTGACCATGAAGATGATGAGCAGGACCAGCATGACGTCCACGAAGGGCGTCACGTTGATCTCGGCCATGAACCCGCCTCGGTTGAGCGACATTCCCATGACGGTCTCCGCCCCCGGGGGCTAGTCGTTGTCCCGGCGCTGGCCGCGCGCGGACACCCAGGACACCTCGCGCTCGACGCGGTTCAGGAACGCGCCCGCGAAGTTGACCATCTCGGTCTCCACCACGGCGAGCATGCCCAGGAAGAAGTTGTAGGCGATGCTGGCGGGGATGGCGACGCCCAGGCCGATGGCCGTGGCGATGAGGGCCTCGGAGATGCCCGGGGCCACCGTGGCCAGGGCCGCGCTCTGGGCCTGCCCGATGGAGTGGAAGGAGTGCATGATGCCCCAGACCGTGCCGAAAAGGCCGATGAACGGCGCGGAGCTGGCGCTGGTGGCCAGGATGGAGATGGAGCTCGAAAGGCGCTTCATCTCCGCGCTCACGGCCTGGCGCAGGATGCGGCGCAGGGTGTCCTTGACCAGGAAGCGCTTGCGCTCACGGTCGATCTCGGCGGTTTCCAGCTTGCGGAACTCGCGCACGGCCATGCTGCCGATGATCGCCAGGGGCGACTGCGGGTCGCGGCTCACCGCGTGCAGCCCGGCCGAGAGGTCCTCGGCCTGCAGGAAGGCCTCGTAGCCGTCCACCACCTGGCGCTTGGCCTTGTTGATGAGCAGGATCTTGAAGATGATGATGGACCAGCACCAGATGGACATGCTCACCAGGAAGAGCAGGACGAGCTTGACCATGAGCGTCGCCTGCATGAGCATGGAAAAGATGCCGCTTTCCGGGAGAAGATCCATAACCACACGTCCTTTCTAGAAGATGTTCCCCAACCGGAGGCAGCGCCCCCGGGTTCGCCCCAAAAACCGCCGCAGGCCTCAGGCCCGCAGCATCTTCTGAACCAGGGCCTGGGCGTTCGCCTCGGCCCGTTCCCGTTCCTCGTCCGTGAGCCCGGCCCCCAGGGCCGCCTTGCGCCGCAGATCGGCGGACACGAGGTCGCCCGGCTCGTGGGCGTCGTTGTTGATGACCAGTTTGGCCCCGCACTGCCGGGCCAGGGCCGCCACGCGCCCGTTGGTCAGGCTGTGGCCCTTGCGCGTGGTGATCTCCAGGGCCACGCCGCGCTCGGCCGCCAGCCGCGCCTCGGTCTCGGTGAGCATGCCCGGATGCGCCAGCACGTCGCAGCCCGCCTCGATGGCCGCCAGGTTCGTCCCCGGGGCCACGGGCTCCACCACGGTCTCGCCGTGGACCACCACCAGGTCCGCGCCCAAGGCCCGCGCGCGGGCCACGTGGTCCGCGATGAGCGCGGGCGGCACGTGGGTCAGCTCCACTCCGGCGAAAAGATTGATCTCGAAGAAGGCCGAGGACTCGGCCACGAACCGGCGCACGTTCTCCAGAATGTGCGCCATGTTGCTCGCGTCGGCGTGATCCGTGAAGCAGAGAGCCCGGTAGCCGGCCACGGCGGCGCGCCGGGCCAGTTCCGCCGGGATGAGGACCCCGTCGCTGAAAACCGTGTGGGTGTGCAGATCAATCATCGCGCCGCCGTCACATCTTGTATTTGTTGCCGTTTTCCGTGAGCTTCTCCAACTCTTCGGTCCACTTGTCGGCGTCCTCGCTCTTGAGCACGGCCTCGTATGCGCCGGGGCTCATGGTCCCGGCCTGCTCGAGCACCTGCTCGCTCACGAACAGCGGCGCCTCGGCCCGCAAGGCCAGGGCCATGGCGTCGGAGGGCCTGCTGTCCACGCGCAGGGTCTCCCCGCCCTTGCTGATCACGATCTCGGCGAAGAAGGTCCCCTCCTCCACGGTGGTCACCTCCACGCGGGACACTTGACCGCCGAGGCCGCGCAGGACGTTCAGCAGCAGGTCGTGGGTCATGGGACGGGGAAAGGCCACCTTGTTCAGGGCCACGGAAATGGCCATGGCCTCCATGGCGCCGATCCAGATGGGCAGAATGCGTTCCCCATCAACGGCCTTGAGGATCAAAACCGGGGCTTGGCTCTTTTCGTCCAGGGCCAGCCCGAAGACTTCCACCCTCACCATGGGGCGCCCGCCTTCTCCCCGATCAGGGAGTGCTTCTTGGCTTCCACGAGACGCACCGGAATCATCTTTCCGCTCAGGTCCGCCTCGCCGCCGTGGGCCACGTTGACCGTGCGTCCGGCCGGGTCGCGGCCGCGCCAGAAGGGCTCCCCGCCGTCCTGTTTCCGGCTCGGGCCCTCGATCAAGACCACCGTCTCGCTTCCCACGCAATTTTCTAGACAATCTTTAGTAAGCGTATTTTGCAAATTCTGCAAGTGGTCCAACCTGGCCGAGGCGACCTCCTCGGACACCTTGGGCTCCATGCGGGCGGCGGCCACACCCGGACGGTCGCTGTACTTGAAGGAGAAGCTGTTCTCGAAGCCCACCATGCCCATCACCTCCAGGGTCCGGCCGAAGTCCTCGTCCGTCTCGCCCGGGAAGCCCACGATGAGGTCCGTGGTCAGGGCCAGGCCGGGACGGGCCTCGCGCAGCCGCTCCACCAGGTCCAGGTAGCGGGCCCGGTCGTAGCGCCGCCCCATGCGCCGGAGCACCGCGTCGGATCCGGACTGCAGCGGCAGGTGCAGGCTCGGGCAGAGGTTCTCCAGCTCGCCGAAGGCCCGGATGACGTCCGGGGCCAGGTCCTTGGGATGGGAGGTGGTGAAGCGCAGCCGTTCCAGGCCGGGGATGGCGGCCACCCGGCGCAGCAGCTCCGCGAAGGAGACTCCCTCGCCGCCGGAGTCCAGGCCGAAGCTGTTCACGTTCTGCCCGAGCAGGGTGATCTCGCGCGCGCCCCGGTCCACCAGGGTCCGGCAGTCCATGAGCACGGCCCCGGGGCGCCGGGACTTCTGGCGGCCGCGCACGTAGGGCACGATGCAGTAGGCGCAGAAGTTGTCGCAGCCCTGCATGATGTTCACGAAGGCCTGGGCCGGGCCCGTCGCGCCCGGACGGGGCTCGGGCTCCTCGCGTTCGCTGAAGTGGGGCAGGAAGTCCAATAGGGCCAGCCGCGCCTCGGGCTCGGCCGTCAGACGCTCCAGGGCGTCCGGGGCCAGGGCCACGGCGTCCGTGCCGAAGACGAGGCGCACGAAGGGGAAGCGCTCGAAAAAGCCCGCGCCGACCTGCTGGGCCACGCAGCCGCCCACGGCCGCGAAGGCCCCGGGATCGCGGCGCAGGTGGCGCTCCAGCCGGCCGAGCACGCTGTACACCTTCTGCTCGGGCTTCTCGCGCACGCTGCAGGTGTTCACGATGAAGACCCGGGCCGACTCCTCGTCGGCCTGCTCCCAGCCCCTGCTCTCCAGGGCCCGGGCCAACCAGTCCGAGTCGTTGGCGTTCATCTGGCAGCCGAATGTGGTGACGTGAAATTTCATGAATTCAGGAATCCTCGGAGGGCCTTCACGGCCCAGAGCGCTTCGACGGACCCCGCTCTATCACTTTGCGCGGAAATGACAACGGGAAAAACCGGGGGGTCCGCCGCTGGTATTGAACATAGGCATCCCCGAAGGCCCGCACAAGGCGCTGCTCCTCGAAAACCGAACCGATCAGGAAATAGGCCGCGGCGAAGAACGAAAAGAGCAGATGTTCCAGGCCCATGCTCGGCTCGGGCAGGAGAATGAGGAAGCCCGCGAGATACATGGGGTGGCGGCAAAGCGCATAGGGACCGCTCACAGTCAGCCGCGTGGGCCGTTCGCCCGAGTCGTCCGGCGGCGGACCGTGAAGGAAGAAGTCGCGGGCCTGGCGCAGGCCCAGGAACTCCTGTCCGTCGATGACCAGGAAGCTCCAGAACATCAGGCCCAGGCCGAGGGCCTGGAGCAGACGGCCCAGCCAGGACCAGGGCGGCGGCAGGACATAGAGCATGCCCGGCGGCCTGGGAGCGGCCCAGGCCGCGACCGCGAAGGTGGCCAACGCCAGGAGGTTGAAGCCCAGACGATACAGGGCGAAGCCGCGACCCAACAACCGCCGGGCCAGGGCCTTGGCCGCCGGGGTCATGAGCAGGCTGTGCAGCGCGGCCCAGGCGATCCAGGTCGCCAGCAGGCCGAGCGCGGCGCTCACCGCCCCTCCCCCAGCCAGCGGTCCAGGAAGGCCGTCGCGCGCTCCAGGGTCTCCGTCTTGGCCAGATCGGTGTTGTCGATGCGGCACTCGGCCGAGGGATCGGCCTCGAAGGGCACGTCCACGCCGATGACCTGCCCCAGGCCGGGGGTCTGGACGCCGGTGCGCCGCCGTTCCAGGGCCTTGGCATAGAGCCCGGCCATGACCTGGCCCTGGGGCCTGCCCGCCTCGCGGCGCATGGCCGCGTCCAGGCCGCACTGGAGGTGGATTTCCGCGAAGCGGGGAATCCGCGCCCGGGCCAGGTCGCGCACGGCCTTGCGGTGGGCCGTGGCGTCCAGGATCACCCCCGTGCCGCGCGCCGCCAGGTCGGCGGCCTCCCCCACCAGGAGCTCATAGGCCCGGCGTCGTTCGTCCTCGTCATAACGCGGCTCGGGGAACCACTCCTTGCGCCGCGCGTCCATGGACAGCCGGACCACGTCCAGGCCGCGCCCGGCCAAGCGATCCTCCAGCCCGCGCGCCAGGGCGCTCTTGCCCGAGCCCGGCAGGCCCGTGATCCATACCGCCCAGCCGTCCATGCTCACTCCATGTAGCGGTTCACGTGCTCCCAGTCGAAGACCTCGTCCTCCAGGACATTCACCAGGAAGCGCAGCAGGCCGCGCCGCACCTCGGGAGGGTGGTTCGGGTACCACTCCGGCGAGGCCACCACCAGGCCCCGGAAGACGAAGAACGGGGCCATGACCTCCAGGCACTCGCGGTCGCCGGTCAGGCTCAGGTACTCCTCGAAATAGCTCCGGTAGAGCCGCTCGAAGGCCCCGGACAGGCGGGGCTCCCGATAGAGCCCGAAGAGCAGGTAGTTCATGGCCATGGTGCAGACGTCCCCGGCGGGCTCGCCCCACTCGCCCCGGCTGCGGTCCAGGACCCGGAATCCGCCCGCGTCGTCCACCAGCACGTTCCAGGGATGGAAGTCGCCATGCACGGCGCGCAGGCGGTGGGGATAGCGCTTCAGCTTCCAGCGCCAGTCGATGATGCGCTTCTCCATGTCCAGGAAGCGCTGGTCCGGGAACTCCCGGAAGGGATGGGGAAAGGCCTCGTCGATGAGGCCCATGATGCACTCGTCCGAGCCGATGAGGTTGCGCACGGCGCGGTAGTACAGGTCCGGGTCGGTCTTCCCGGCCGCGTGCACCCGCGCCAGCCAGCGGGCGAACTCGCGGGCCAGGGCCTCGTCCGAGGGACGGAAGTCGCCGCCCCGGATGCGTTCCAGGTCCTTGAAGTAGTCGTGGCCCTCGAGCTTCTCGTTGAGGATGAAGAACTCCACCGGCTCGCGCAGGGGAGTCAGGCCGCCCCGGGCGTCCACGTAGCCCACGCCCAGGGGCTTGACGTGGCGCTCCAGGGCGGCCGATGTCTCGTATTGGAAGAGGAGGATCGCGGCGCGGTCCCAGTAGAACTGGTGACCGTACTTGTCCCCGCGCATGGTCGAGAGCACGGCCTCGCGCTCCAGGCCCCCGGCCCGGAAGCGCACCAGGAGCGGCTTGCCGTAGCCCAGGGCCTTCATGCCCTGCTCTTCGGGGCGGCCGATGCGGCCCACGTGCAACAGGACGGCGTCCGGGCCGAAGGCGTCCTTGAGATACGCCTCCAGGGCGGACGTGCCGAGCTCGTTCATGACCCCTCCTTTCCGGCCGTCGGCCGGCGCGCCTCAGGACAGGGGACCGAAGACCCCCTGGTAGCGGGCGCGGAATTCCTCGAAGCTGAAGGAATGCTCCTGGGTGCCCTTGCGCTCCACGGCGTAGGCCGCGCAGACCGAGCCCAGGCGGGCCGCCTCGGGCACGGACTTGCCCAGGGCGAGGCCCTTGAGCATCCCGGAGCGGAACGCGTCGCCCGCGCCCGTGGGATCCAGGGCCTTGTCCACCGGCGCGGCGGGCACCCGCGTCTCGGCTCCGCCGCCGGCCACCAGGGAGCCTTGCTCGCCCAGGGTGGTGACGAGGAACGTGGTGCGCTCCTTCAGCGCCTCGCGGTCCTGGCCCGTGGCCTTCATGACCAGCTCCAGCTCGTAGTCGTTGGTCACGAGCATGAAGGAGCCGGTGATGGCGTCGAGCATGTCCGGGCCGGACAGGGCCGTGATCTGCTGGCCCGGATCGAAGATGTAGGGGATGCCCAGCTTGCGGAAGGTCCGGGGGTATTCGATCATGTCCGTGACGTTGCCGGGCGAGATGATGGCCAGGGTGTCCGCCGGATTGCAGCCGGAGAAGTCGTAGTTCGAGGGGTGCTTCATGGCCCCGGGGTTGAAGCCGGTGATCTGGTTGTCCGAGAGGTCGGTGGTGATGTAGGCCCCGGCGGTGTGCTCCTCGTCGATGCGGCGGATGCCCTCGAGGGACAGGCCGAGCTTCTGGAGCCAGAGCTCGTAGGGCCCGAAGTCCTTGCCCGCGCAGCCCACGATGACCGGCTTCTCGCCCAGCAGCGACAGGCTGTAGGCGATGTTCCCGGCCGTGCCGCCGAACTTCTCGTCCACTCCGTTGACCAGGAAGCAGACGTTCAGGATGTGGATCTTGTCCGGCAGGATGTGTTCCGAAAAACGGCCGGGGAAGGGCATGATGCGGTCGAAGGCCAGGGAGCCGCAGACGAGTATGCGCATGAGTCCTCCATCGTGTGCAGGTATTCCGGCGGCCGCCCGGCGGCCCCGGTTCGTGGAATCGGTCCTATCCGGCGGACGGGGGTGTCTCGTCCGCGATCCAGCGCAGGAAATCGGGGTTGCCGCCCAGGATGGGCAGGGCCACCACGCAGGGAACCTCATAGGAATGCAGGGACTTGATCCCCGCCGTGAGGGCTTCGAGCAGGGACTCGCGGGTCTTGGCCACGAGCACGGCCTCCTCCGCCCTCTCCAGCCTGCCCTTCCACCAGTAGAGGGAGCGCATGCCCGGCAGGATGTTCACGCAGGCGCAGAGCCTGCGCTCCACCAGGGCCGCGCCGATGGTCTCGGCCTGTTCCAGGCTCTCACAGGTGACGTAGACGAAGATTTCGGCCATGTCAGTTGCAGAAGACCGCCCTGTCCGGCTTGAGCCCGCCGAGGTATTCGGCGACCACTTCCTGCTGCCCCGCGTCCAGGGACGCGCCGTGCCCGCGCATGCGGGCCGCGACCAGGGACCAGGCCGCCGCATCCCGGCGTCCCAGGCCGTCGCAGACGCGGGACAGGGAATGGCAGTCGGAGCAGACGGTATTGACGAGATCCTTGGCCTCGTCCCCGGCCATGCCGAAGGAGGCCAGAACCAACCCGGCATAGAGGGCGACGACCAAGCAGACCAGACGTTTCATCTCTTTCCTCCGAAAAAGCGCCGCGCGCTGAAGCCAAGATACAATCTTCGCGCCCCATTGCAACGGAAAAGTGCCCCGGCGAGCCTTGAGGCCCGGGCCGCGAGGTGCTACCACCCCCTCATGCCGAAAAACGAACGCCCCGAACGCGCCGCCGCAGTCCTCGAACGGCTGCGCCGACGCTATCCCCATCCCGAGCCCGCCCTGGACCACCACGGTCCCTGGGAGCTTCTGGCGGCCACGGTGCTGGCCGCCCAATGCACGGACGAGCGCGTGAACACGGTCACGCCCGAGCTCTTCCGCCGCTGGCCCGGCCCCGCCGAACTGGCCCGCGCCGCGCAGGAGGAGATCGAGGCCGTGATCCGGCCCACGGGCTTTTTCCGCAACAAGGCCAAGAACCTCAAGGCCGCCGCCACCCTGCTCATGGAGCGCTTCGGCGGCGAGGTGCCCCGGAGCATGGCCGAGCTGACCACCCTGCCCGGCGTGGCCCGCAAGACCGCCAACATCGTGCTCTCCAACTCCTTCGGCGTGCACGAGGGCATCGCCGTGGACACCCACGTGACCCGCCTGGCCTACCGCCTCGGCTTCACGGAGAGCGACAACCCGGTGGTCATCGAGAAGGACCTCATGCCGCTCTTCCCGCGCGGGGACTGGGGCGATGTGAACCACTTCCTGGTCTATTACGGCCGCGAGGTCTGCCGCGCCCGCAAGCCGCTCTGCGCGGAATGCGGATTGGCCGACCTCTGCCCGAAAAAGGGAGTCACCCGATGAGCGGACCCGGCGAATTCACCATCCTGGCGCGCGACGGCCAGGCCCGGCGGGCCTCCCTGGTCACGGCCCACGGCGTGATCCAGACCCCGGCCTTCATGCCCGTGGGCACCGTGGGCTCGGTCAAGAGCGTCTGTCCCCGCGACCTCAAGGACGCCGGAACCCAGATCCTGCTCGGCAACACCTACCATCTCTATCTGCGGCCCGGGGACGAGTTGGTGGCCCGGCGCGGCGGCCTGCACAAATTCATGGGCTGGGACGGCCCGATCCTCACGGACTCCGGCGGATTCCAGGTCTTCAGCCTCCAGGACATCCGGCGCATCAGCGAGGAGGGCGTGGAGTTCCGCTCGCACATCGACGGCTCCAAGCACTTCTTCTCCCCGGAAAAGGTCGTCTCCATCCAGCGCAACCTGGGCTCGGACATCATGATGGTCCTGGACGAGTGCGTGGCCTTCGGCGCGGACCGGGAGTACACGGCCCGCTCCCTGGAGCTGACCACGCGCTGGGCCCGGCGCTGCCGCGAGGCCTATCCCCAGGGCTCGGGCGACCAGCTGCTCTTCGGCATCACCCAGGGCGGCTTCCACCTGGACCTGCGCGAGAAGAGCCTGGCCCAGCTGGCGGAGATCCCCTTCGACGGCTTCGCCATCGGGGGACTCTCGGTGGGCGAGTCCACGGCCGAGATGTACGCCATCCTGCGCCACATCGCGCCCATGCTGCCCGCCGACAAGCCGCGCTACCTCATGGGCGTGGGCACGCCCATGGACATCCTCACGGGCATCGAGGCCGGGGTGGACATGTTCGACTGCGTCCTGCCCACGCGCAACGCCCGCAACGGCACGCTCTTCACCTCCCAGGGCAAGGTGAACATCAAGCGCGCGGAATACCGCGAAGACGACGGCCCGCTGGACCCGGCCTGCCGCTGCTACGCTTGCACCCACTTCTCGCGGGCCTACCTGCGCCACCTCTACGTCTCCCGCGAGCTGCTCTCCTACCGCCTGAACACCATCCACAACCTGACCTTCTTCCTGGATCTGGCGGCCCAGGCCAGGGAGGCCGTGGAACAGGGGCGGCTGGGCGAGCTCAAGGCCCGCTACTCGGCGGTCTACCCCGCCGGGCGGGAGTGAACATGCGGCTGTTGAAGGGCATCCTGCTGACCGTGGGAGGGCTGACCCTGGCGGCGGCCCTGCTGGCGGCGGCCGTGTTTCCCTTCCTGGGCCGCCTCATGGAATCCGGCGACGCGCCCAAGGCGGCGGACGCCATCGTGCTCCTGGGCGGCAACCCGGTGCGCGCCCTCTACGGAGCGGAACTCTACAAGCGGGGGCTGGCTCCGGTGATCTACGTCAGCCGGGTGGAATTTCCGCACCACCCGGACCTGACCGCCCTCGGCCTGCGTTTCACCCGCGAGGAGGACTCCGTCCAGCAGGCCCTGGCGCTCAAGGGCGTGCCCCGGGAGGCGGTGCGTCTGTATGGCGAGGGAGTGGTGAGCACGGTGGAGGAGGCCGAGACGCTGCGTCGGACGCTGCCGACCATGCCGCGCAGCCTGCTCCTGGTCACCGGCCCGTTCCACTGCCGCCGGGCCAAGCTCGTCTTCTCCCGGGTCTTCCCCGAGACGGACGTCCTGGCCTGCCCCGATCCCCGCGAAGCCCTGGCCGAACGCTGGTGGAAGGATCGGCGCTCGGCCCTGGCCGTGCTCCTGGAGACGGCCAAGACCGCCCATTACCTTCTGGGCGGGGCCTTCCGCTCCAGCGATCCCCCGGGCCGTCCCGGGCGCTGAGCCGAATCAGGCCTTGGAAACGGATTCCGCCTCCGCGTGGCGGTCCGGCTCAAGGCAGCCCGAAAACTCCGCGAGCGTGCGGTTGGCCTGGCTCTCCTGGGCCGCGCGGCGCAGGGCGTCGAAGGTTTCGTCCACGAAACGGAAGCGCCCGCCGGTGAGGTCGAAGCGGTCCTGGAAGGGCACGCGGCCGGACATGGCGTCCAGCACCTCGAACACGCGGATGCGTTCGGGATTGCGGGCCAGAGCCACGTCGGCCCGGCTGTTCTCCCCGCCGAGGACCACGAGCCCGGACGAGGACAGGCGCGAGCAGAGATCACCCATCAGCTCCACCGGCACGGCCAGACGCCGGGCCAGATCAAGCATGGAGGCCGGGGCCTCGCCGTCGAGGAACCGCCGGGTGGCCACGAGCATGAGCAGCAGGGCCACCTTCTGGCGCTCCTCCAGGCTGGCCCGCCCCAGGAACCGCCGCGTGGTGAAGCTGTTCAGGTTCTGCTGGGCGTGGGCCATCTCCGCCCCCAGCAGCACGATGACCCAGCTGATGTAGAGCCAGACCAGGAGCAGCGGAAGCTGGGCGAAGCTGCCGTAGATGGCGTTGTACTTGGTCACGCCGATCTGCCAGTTGATGTAGGCCCACTGGGCGGACTGCCAGAGCACTCCGGCGACGAAGCCGCCCACGGCCGCGGCCGAGAGCCGCACCGGGGTGTTGGGGATGAAGGCGTAGGCGAAGGTGAAGGCCATCGAGATGAGCAGCACGGGCACGATCTGGAGGGCGAGGCCTTCCAGGCCGCCGATGACCGAGACCGAGAGCAGTTCCCGGACGATGTCGCTCTTGCGCAGGCTGACGGTCAGGCTGGCCGAGACCAGGATGATGAGCGGGCAGACGAGGATCACGGAGAAGAAGTCCGTGAACTTGCGCCAGGCCGTGCGCCCGCGACGCACCTCCCAGATGGTGTTGAAGGCCTTCTCCACGGTGCCGACCATGGAGAAGACCGTGGCCAGGAGCGTGGCCACGCCGAGCCAGCCCAGGGTGCGCACGTTGGTGTTGGCGATGTAGCTCAGGATCTTCTCCACCACCTCGGCGCGGTCACCGGTGATCCGCAGGAGCATGCCCCGGACGAACTCCGTGTTCTGGATGCCGAAGCCCTTGGAAATGGCGAAGGCCACGGCCAGGAACGGCACGATGGAGAGGATGGTGGTGAAGGTCAGGGCCGAGGCCCGGATCAGGCACTGGTTCTCGAAGAACCCGCTGGCCACGAGATAGCTCCAGCGCGACACGGCGTTGAGCGCGCGGCGGAACCAGCCGCCGCCCCCGCCGTCCCCGGCCCAGATATCCTGATTGAAATGCCGCTTCAGGTTGGCCTGGACCTTGTCCAGCCCCTTCCCGGTCGAGTCTTCGGTCATGCTCCGCTCCTTGCGCCTGTTCTACACCGGCCGCGCGACGGAAGGCAACCGCGTCTCAGAAAAGGTCCTTGAGCAGCTTGAGCGACTTGGCGGGAATGCCGAGGATGTCCTGCACCGTGTTGTTCAGGAGCTTCACCGGAGGCAGGGCGAAGCTGGGGTCGTAGAGATCGCCGTAGACCCGGATGGGCACGTTGGGCGTGGCCACCAGGGTGGCGTTGATGATCATCTCGATGGTCTCCTCGGCCAGACTGAAATGCCCCTTGCCCGTTGCCGAGACCAGCGAGCCCCGCATGGCGAAGTCGTCGGTGGAGAAGACGCCCCGCTGCACCGCGAAGGAGGCTCCCAGACTGCTGAAGGTCGTGCGCGCGGCGGTGTCCGTGCCCGTTCCCAGCCCGAAGAGGCGATATGAGCCCTCGCCCATGCCGAGCTTCACGGTCCCCGCCAGATTGCGCAGCAGGTCCGTGTCCGTGGCGCCGAAGGAGGTCAGGTTCAGGGCCAGGTTCGCGGGCCCGCGCAGATATTCCTTGCGCAGGGCGTCCTGGAGGAAGGCCCCGCACTGGAACTCCCGGGCGTCCAGGACGAGCGAGGCCGCCAGGGACTTGGGATCGGCCTTGAGGGTCAGACCGCCGTCCAGGCGACCGCCGTAGAATCCCCCGCTCAGCGGCTTGAGCCGCACGTCGCCGTTGGCCGCCTTGAGGCCCAGCTTCACGTTGGTCAGGGTGATGTCATAGGCCTTGAAGCTCTTGAACCCGGCATCGCCCTCGGCGTTCAGCGACCGCAGCGCGGCCAGGGGCAGGGGTTCGGGATGCGCCTTGGCCCTGCCGCCGGAGACGCCGCCCTTTCCTCCCCCCGGGCCGTCCTGCCTGCGGCGCGGCGACAGATACCGGTCCAGGTCCAGGGCTCCGGCCTGCACCGAGAAGGCGATGCGCGGGGACGTGAAGTCCGTCACCGACACCCGCCCGGTGAGCGGGGTGTCGTCCATGCTCAGCTTCATGTCGGAGCAGGTCACGCCATTGGCGGTGAACGAAAAGCCCGTGGTTCCGGTCAGCTCGTCCAGCACGCCGGGGTCGGCCGTGTTCGGCTGCGGCAGGCGGAACAGCTTGAGCACGCGGCGCATGTTGAACTGACGGAACTCGGCCGTGCCGGTGAAGGTGAAATTGTCGCTGAAGACCTTGGTCCCGGCCAGGTCCGCGGTCAGGCCGAGGCCCATGCCCTGGGCCTTCAACCCGCGCACGGCCAGGGTTTCGGCCGCGCTGTCCAGGTCCGTCTGGCCGGACAGGTCGGCGCGGACCTCCTCGCCTCGTCCGAACACGCTGGACAGGGCCAACCGCGTGGCCGCCCCGCTCAGCCGCACCCCGCCGGACTTGGGCAGGAGCACCAGCCCCTGCACGCGGCCCTCGGCGGTCTGGCGGGGAGAGGCGCGGGCCACCCGCAGGCTCAGGTCCGTGTTGGCGGAAAGGCCCTCTCCGGGGGCGGGCTGGGGCGTCGGGGCGAGGCGCAACGTCACGTCGGCGGCGCTGAAGTCGTATTTCTCCGCCGGCCCCTTGCCCGCCAGGGTCAGCGATCCGGCCTGGGTCGACAACCCGACCTCGGCCTTGAGCCCGGCCAGAATCTCCCGAACCGTGGGAGCCCTGGACAGGTCCGCCAGGGGCAGCTCCAGATTCGCCGTGACGGAACCCTTGCCGTTCAACCGCCAGGAACGGGGCTCGGTCAGGCAGGGCACGCGGGCCAGGTCGATGTCCGCGCCGCGCAGGCTCGCGGTGAGAAGCAGATCGGAGACGCCGGCGTTCTTGCGGGACTGGGCCGTAAGCGTGGCCGACACGGCGCCGCCGAGCATCTTGGCCGTCTTCAGCTCGGAGCGCAGCCGCCCGTCGCCGGTGGTCGATTCCAATTGGCAATCCGAGGCCTGGATGCCCGGGGCGCGGAACGCGCTCACGGCCAGGCGGCCCTGCACATGATGCTTCAACAACAGCACGACCGGCGCGCCGGCGGCCACCGCCGCCTCGCCCTTCGCCGCCGGGGCGGCCTTGCGATCACCCGCCTTCTCCTCCCAGAGCCCGCTGTAGCGTTCCAGGTCCACGACGTTGGCGCTCAGGTCATATTCGTAGCGGGGATGGGCGAAGCCCTTCTGGGTCAGGGAGCCGGTCACGCGGGTGTCGTCCAGGACCAGGACCATGTCCGTGAGCGCCACGGAGGACGCGTCGCCCGCGATCTCGGCGCTGAAGGAGGCGTTTTTCAACGTATCCCCGCGCCTCGGCTTCAGTTCCGGAAAGTTGCGCTCCAGAAACGCGCGGGGATTGAAGGGCTTCACTTCGAAGTGACCGGTCAGCTTGGGCGCGTCGTAGAGATGCGTGCCCGAGACGCTGCCCGCCAGTTGCAGACCCAGGGTCTTCATGCGGAAATCGTGCAGCGCGAGCGCGCCCTGGCGGTAGTCGAAGTCCAGGTCGGCCAGCAGGACCGCCCGCGAGCCCTTGGGCAGCGGCCCTCCGGCCACGTCCAACTGGAGGACGGCCCCTTGGAACAGGCTGCCGTCCTCGGACTCGAAGTCCGTATTCATCTTGCCGGACAACTGGGCGTGGGCGTCCAGCCCCATGCCCTCCCAGTCGAGGTCGGCCATCAGGCTGAAGGCCACGGGCTGTCCCAGGCTGAAGGCGCCGGTGCGCAGGCTCAGGCCGTTGAGCACCACGGCCTCGCCGCTCTCGCGGTCGTCGAAGCGCAACACGGCCCGGGAAACCGCCAGACCGCGCACAACGAAGGCGGGCAACGCGGCGACGACCGATTGCGCGTCGGTCACGGCCGGAGCCGCGGATTCAGCCGGAGCCGCGGGCGTTCCCCAGTCCTCCCAGTTGCCCCTGCCGCCGGGCAGGCGCACAAGGTTCACGGACAGCCCGTCCACGGCCACGGTGCTCAAGTCCAGCCGCCGTTCCCAGAGGGGCCGCAATCCCAGGCCGACCACCAGGCGGTCGGCGGTGACGAAGGGTTCCTCCCCGAAATCCTCGGGGCTGCCCAGGACGATGTGTTCCGCCTCCACGCCGAGCACCGGGAAGAGGGTCACACGCAGCTTGCCGTCCAGACGGACCGGACGGCCGGTGAGGGTCCGCAGCTCGGCGGCCAGGCGCTCGCGGAAAGCGGGAGAATCCAAATGATTCGACAAGAGGAAGAGCCCTCCCCCGGCCAGCACGCCGAGAAAGAGCAGAATCGCGATCAAAATGCGCAGCACGCGCAGGAACACGGTCATGAACTCGCTCCGGTGTTCCGCCGGACCTCCATGTCAGCAGGATCCCGAGGCCCCGTCCCTGGCCCCGGGAAAACCATAGATCGCGATGCCCGCCCTGTCGGCCTCGGCCAGGGCGGCCTCGCGGTCGAAAAACAGGCTCTTGCCCGCCTCCACGACAAGGCAGCTCGCGCCGCCCTGGGCCATGATCCGCAGGGTGTCCGGGCCGATGCTCGGCAGGTCCACGCGGTCCTCCTGGCCGGGCTTGAAGACCTTGGCCACCACGCAGCCGGGCCCGCCCAGGGAGCAGCCCCGGCGCACGGTCTCATCCGTGCCCTCCAAGGCCTCCACGGCGGTGACGATGCCCTCGCGCACCACCACGCACTGGCCGATGTCCAGACGGCCCAAGGCGCGGGCCACCTCGATGGCGAAGCGGGCGTCGGACATCTCCCGTTCGTCCGGGGCGCGGCGGCTCAGCACGCCCTCGGGAGTGAGCAGATCGGGAAGAAAGGCATGGGCCGGAACCACGGGCATTCCCTCGGATTCGAACTCCGAGGCCAGGGCGCGCAACAGCGCGTCGTCGCCCTTGTCCTTGCGCTTGAAGACGAGTCTCAGGGCGCGCATGTCCAGGTGCCGGACATCCATGGCCTTGGGCTTGTTGATGGTCCCGGCCATGATCACCCGACTGACGTGATTGTGCTTGAAATAGTCGATGAGCTTGCCGAGTTGGCCAAGCTTCATCTCGCGGAACTCGTCGGCCAGACCGGCCACATCCATGTTGGAATGCCCGGTGAACGCGACCGCCACCAGGCGATGCCCGGCGGCCTTGACTCCCCGGGCCACGAGCAGAGGGTATTGACGGCCGCCGGCAATGAGGCCGATGACTGCCGGGGTGTCGTTCATGGGCCCTCCGCGAGGGGTTATTCTCCGTTGCCGTTCTTGCTGGCCGAAGCCGGGGCGACGCCGTTCTTGCTGTCGCGGATGAAGCCCACCAGCCGGTCCACCTCGGGGAAACCGGACAGTTCCGCCTCCACGCGCGCCAGGGCCTCTTCCTTGCCCAGGCCGGAGCGGAAGATGATCCGGTAGGCCTTCTTCAGCGCCTGGCAGGCCTTGGCCGTGAAGCCGTGGCGCTTGAGGCCTATGAGGTTGGGGCCGAAGAGCTTGCCGCGCACGCCGTGGGCCAGCATGTAGGGCGGGATGTCCAGGTTGTAGCCGCTGGCCCCGCCGAGGAAGGCGAACTCGCCGATCTTGATCCACTGCTGCACGGCGGCCATGCCGCTGACCACCACGCAGTCCCCCACCTCCACGTGACCGGCCAGGTTCACGGAGTTGGCCAGGATGACCTTGTCGCCCACCACGCAATCGTGGGCGATGTGGGCGTAGGCCATGAGCAGGCAGTTGGATCCGAGCACGGTCTTGCCGTGCCCCTGGGCCGTGCCGCGATGGATGGTGACGCTCTCGCGGATGATGTTGTTGTCGCCGATCTCCACCAGGGTGTCTTCGCCCTTGAAGCCCAGGTGCTGGGGCTCGCCGCCGATACAGGCGTTGGAGTGGACGTGGTTGCCCGCGCCCATGCGCACGAAGCGCTTGATGTGCACGAAGGGCTCGATGCGGCAGTTCTCGCCGATGACCACGTCCGCGTCGATGACGACGTAGGGGCCGATGACCGTGCCCTTGCCCACCTTGGCGGACTTGTGAATGACCGCGGTGGGATGGATGTTCCTGGCCACTAAAAAATCTCCTTGTTGACCATGGCAGCGGAGAACTCTCCGGCTGCGGCCGTCTCTCCGTTCACCTTGGCCACGGCCGACATCTTCCAAAGGGTCATCTTTCGACGAAAGTCGCTCACATGCAGGAACAACTGGTCCCCGGGAACCACCGGACGGCGGAATTTCACCTTGTCGGCGCTGGCGAAAAGAAAAAGTTTTCCGTTCAGGTCCAGCTCAGGGTGGGAGAGCACGTAGAGCCCTCCGGCCTGGGCCAGGGCCTCCATGATGAGCACGCCGGGCATCACCGGCAGGCCGGGGAAATGCCCCTGAAAGAAGGGCTCGTTCACGGTCACGTTCTTGTAGGCTGTGATGCTCCGGGCCTCATAGTCCACCTCGGTGACCCGGTCCACCAGCAGGAACGGATAGCGGTGCGGCAGCATGCCGAGGATGCGCTGGATGTCGATGGCGACGGCGGCGTCAGCCATTCTGGCCTCCTTCCCGAGCCGCCTTGAGCGACTCGATCTCCTTCTCCAGCCGACGCACCCGGTGCAGCAACTCGGGCAGCTTGGGCAGGGCCAAGCCGGAACGAAGAAAACTGTTGTATTCCATGTGCGGCGAACCGCCCACAGCGGTCTTGGCCGGGACGTCCCGGCCCACGCCCACCTGGGCCGCCAGCATGGCGCCGTCGCCGATGCTCAGATTGTCGGCCACGCCCGCCTGGCCGCCCATGACCACCCCGGCGCCGACCGTGGTGCTGCCGGCGACGCCCACCTGGCTGACGAGCAGGCAGTGGGGGCCGATCTGCACGTTGTGGGCGATCTGCACCAGGTTGTCGATCTTGGTGCCCCGGCCGATGCGCGTGGCGTCGAGCGCCGCGCGGTCCACGGCGGCGTTCGCCCCGATCTCCACGTCGTCCTCGATCTCCACCCGGCCGATCTGTGGCACTTTCACGTGCCCGGCGGGCCCCTGAACATAACCGTAGCCGTCCGCGCCGATGGACGTGCCGGGATGAATGACGACCCGGTCGCCGAGCCGGACGCCGGCCATGAGCACCACGTTGGGATAAAGGATGCACCCCTCGCCCAGGCGGCAGTCCTCGCCCACGTAGCAGCCGGGAAAGACGGTCGATTCGGCGCCGATCTCGGCCCGAGGGCCGATGAAGGCGAAGGGATAGACCGTGGCGGATTCATGGACCACGGCCTCGGGATGAATGAAGGCCCGCGCGTGGCGGCCGCTCAGGGAACCCTGAGGCCGCGCGAAGAGCGAAACCACCCGCGCCCAGTCAAGCCGCACGTTGGGGCTGACCAGGGCGGACTCCACGCACGGGGCGTGCTTCTCGTCGAGAAGCACGGCCCCGGCGCGGGTTTTTTCAAGCTGATGCGCATACTTGGGACTGGCCAAAAAGGCGATCTCGTCGGGACCGGCCTTCTCCAGGGTGTTCACGCCCTGGATGGCCTTGTCCGGCCCTTGCGACCGGATGCCCAGCCGCGCGGCCAGTTCCGCCAGCAGAAACGACATGATGCTACTTGCCGCCCTTGGCCTTCCAGGTGGCGTTCAGCTCCTGGATGACGGCCGCGTCCATGTCGATGCTCGCCTCGGAATAGAGCACCATGAGGTCGTTCTTCTCCAGGACCAGGGTGAACTCATTTTTCTTGGCGTAGTTCTGGATCACCTCGTTGAGCATCTTCCAGACCGGGTCCAGGGCCTGGGCCTCGGCGGCCTTGATCTTCTGCTCGTAGCCGGCCTGGGTGTCCTGGAAGTCGCGGACGCGGCGCTTGAACTGAAGATCCTTCTCCTGCTTGGCTTCCATGGACAGGACCATGCCCTGCTTCTGGAGATCCTCGCGCATCTTCTCAATGTCCTTCTTCTGGCGCTCGAGATCGGCGCGCATGCTCTCGCCCTGCGCCTTGAGCTTGGCCAGGGCGGCGGCGCCCGGCTCGGACTTCTTGAGCACGGCGCCGCGGTCCACGACGCCGACCTTGAGCGCTCCGGCGAAGGCCGGAACCTGAAGCGCGAAGACGAGGAAAAGCATCGCCGCGAGAATCTTTTTCATCTGTTTTCTCCTTCAATGGATTGAAACCACAGGATCGGGACGGAATCCGCTCCCCGGCGAAAGCCGTCCCGTGGCAAACCCGAACGCCTCTACACCGAATCCGCGCGCAAGGCAAAGGGCGATTTCGGGCGGCTCCGCCTAGAACTGCTGCCCCATGCTGAACTCGAACTTGTGGTGCGAGCTTTCGTACAGGTCGTCGATGCCGTAGCCGTACTCGAACCGCAGCGGGCCGAAGGGCGAAATCCAGCGGATGCCGCCGCCGACGCTCTTGTACAGGCCGAGAGGCGGCATTTCGCCATGGACCAGGGAGGGGGTGCTCAGGTACTGGTCGCCTTCCTTCCAGGAACCGCCGGCGTCGAAGAAGGTCACGCCATAGATGCCCATGTCCTTATTCAGGGGATGGATGAGCTCCAGGTTCGTGAACAGGCTCTTGTTGCCGCCCATGCGCTCGCCGTTGGAGTCCTGGGGAGAAATCTTCCGGTAGGAGTAGCCGCGGACATTGTTCATGCCGCCCAGGTAGTAGCGCTCCACCACCGGGATTTCCTTGCCGTTGAAGTTCTCACCCACGAAGCCGAGGTTGAACTTCCCGTGGAACACGAGGTCTCCGAACAGGGTCTGGTAATAGCTGTGCTCGAAGCCGGTCTTGATGAATTCGTCGGTGCCGCCGGTCACGCCGCCGCCGTTCTCCAGCAGCACGGTGGTCACGTTGCCCCTGGTGGGGTTGTAGAGGCGGTCCGTGGTGTCGCGGACGATGGAGCCGCCGAGCACGCTGGCGGTATGGGCGCCGGCCGACTTCTTCACGTCGCGGGCGGCGGAGTCCTTGACGTCCTTGATGTCGTAGAAGTCCAGGCGGTAATTCAGGAAGGCCGTGGTGTACTCGCCCAGGGGATGGCTCACGCCGCCGGTGCCGCCCACGGTATCCTGGTCGAAGTCCACGAAGTCGCTCTTGATGGCGTAGGCCTTGGCCATGCCCGCCCAGAGCGAGTCGTACATCCGGGGGTTGAGGAAGCTCAGGGTGTAGTTGGTGCTCTTCTTGCTCACATAACCGGAGAAGTTGGTCGAGTAACCCTTGCCGAAGAGGTTGTTCTCGCCGACATTGCCGCCGAAGAACACGCCGTCGTAGGAGGAGTAGCCCACGCCGCCGCCGATCTTGCCCGTGGCCTTGTCCGTAACCTTGACCTTGAGATCCATCTCGTCCGGGTCGCCGGTGGGCACGGGCTCGATGTCCACGTCGCTGAAGTAGTTCAGCTTGTTCAGACGCTCCGTGGAGCGCTGCAATTTCTCGCCGCTGAACTGGTCGCCGTCCGCCAGACGCATCTCACGCAGGATGACGTTGTCGCGGGTCTTGGTGTTGCCCTCGAGCACCACGCGCCGGATATGCACCTTCTGGTGCTTGGAGATGACGTAGATCACGTCCACGATCTTGTCGTCGGGATGGACGTTGGTGCGCACGTCCACCTCGGCGTAGGCGTAGCCGTAGTTGTTGTAGTAGGCCCCAAGGTGCTTGATGTCCTCGCGCACCACGGAGCGGTTGAAATACTGGTGATCCATGCCCAGTTCGTCGGCCTTGGTCACGTCGGCCAGGGTCGCGGGGTCGGTGATCAGGTCGCCCTCGAAGGTGATCTCGCCGGTCTTGAACCGCGGCCCCTCGTCCACGCGGAAGACCACCTCGATGCGGTCCTCCTTGATCTCCACCTCGGGCTTGCCCACCCGGGCCTCGATGAAGCCGTGGTCGCCGTAATAGCTCATGATGTAGGAGGCGTCGCGCTCCAGCATGTCCTCCTTGAGCACGCCGCTCTTGGTGAACCAGGAGAGCAGGCCTTTCTCCTTGACGGCCAGGCCGCTCTTGATGTCGCTGGCGTCCAGGCTCTTGCAACCCTCGATGCGGATATTCTCGACGTAGAGCTTCTTGCCCTCGTCCACCACGAAGTTCAGGCGGGCCTGCCCGTCGCCGGAGGATTCGATCTGGTGCGTGATCTTGGCGTTATAGTATCCGTCCTTGCGGTACATCTCGCGGATCACGTTGATGTCGTCGGCCAGGACCTTGGGGTTGAGCACCGCGCCCTTCTTGGTGGTGATCGCCGAGGTGATGTCGTCCTCGTCGAATTTCTGCGAGCCGGTGACGCTGATGGCCTGGATGCGGGGGCGCTCCTTGACCGCGACGACGATCTTCTTGCCGCCGGGCACGTCCGCCACCTTGATGCGCACGTCGTCGAAGTAGCCCAGGTCGTAGATGGTCTTCAGGTCGCGGTTCACGGCCTTGGGATCGTAGGTCTCGCCCTTGCGCATGCTCAGGCGCATGAGGATCACGTCCTTGTCCAGGACCTTGGCGCCCTCCACGTCGATCTCGGCGATGGTGTCCCCGGAGAGGACGAGGTGGGAGACTCCCTGGACCACGCCGTCCAGGGCCGGAAGCAGGTTGATGAGCCCCTGCTTGACCACGGTGACGGGCAGGACCGGGGACTGGGCCCCGGCATCCACGAGCTTGGCGTCCACGGAGAGGGATTCGCCGATCTGGGAGAAGCTGCCGTAGATGGCGTGGGTGGCGCCCAGGGAACGGGCCGCCTCGCGGGCCTTGGAGGCGTCCATGGCGCCCAGGCGGGCGGCGGCGGCCCGGGTTTCGGCCGGGTCGGTCAGGGAGTAGCCGGCGGCCTTGAAGCGGTCGGAGAGGAGATCCGGCAGGCTCTGCTTGAGATAGGCGAGATCATCCCCCGTGTTCACCTCGAAGGGCAGGACCGCGATCTTCACGCCGGCCTTTTCAGGCGCCGCCGAAACGCTGCCGGGAGCGGTGACGAGAGCGGCGAGGAGGAGAAGAGGAAGCAGGCCGAAAAGGGCTTTCCTAGTGCGCATAGAGTTCTCCCGAACGTAGCTCCAGGCGGCGTCCCATGACGCTGGCCAACTCGACATTATGCGTAACGATCACAAAAGTCATTCCTAAATTCCGATTCAGCGAAACGAGCAGATCGCCCACCGCCTGCCCGGTTTTTTCGTCCAAGTTGCCGGTGGGCTCGTCGGCCAGCACGACCTTGGGCTTGAGCAGGATGGCCCTGGCGATGGCCGCCCGCTGGCGTTCTCCGCCGGAAAGCGTGGTCACCCGGTGTTCCAGGCGATGTTCGAGTCCCACCTGCTCCAGGGCCTCGCGGGCCAGCCGCAGGGAGGCCTCGCGCCCGAGCCCGCCGATGAGCCCGGGCATGGCCACGTTCTCCAGCGTGGAGAACTCGGCCAGGAGGTGGTGGAACTGGAAGACGAAACCGATGTCCCGGTTCCTCAGCACGGACCGTTTCTGGATCGAGAGGCCCCGCAGGGACTGCCCGGCGAAGCGGACCTCTCCGTGCGTCGGCGCGTCCAGGGTGCCCATGATGTGCAGCAGCGTGGTCTTGCCCGACCCCGAAGCGCCGATGATGGCCACGGATTCGCCGGCCTCGATGCGCAGATCGATCTTGTCCAGCACCCGCAGGCGTTCGGTGGGGCCGTCGTATTCCTTGCCGACCCCGGAGAGCAGATATAGCGGCTCGCTATTCATAACGCAAGGCGTCGCTCGGGTTGAGCGCCGCGGCACGCCGGGCCGGATAGAGGGTGGACAGGAAGCAGAGCGCCAGGGCCGCCAGGCCGATGAGCGTCATGTCCAGGGCCTCCAGGCGGACTGGAAGGTAGTCCACGGGATAGACGTCGCTCGGCAGCTTGATGAACTGGTATTTCTTGAGCAGCAGGCTCGTGGGCACGCCCAGGGCGTAGCCCAGGATCGTCCCGATGACGCCGATGAAGGTGCCCTGGAGCATGAAGATGCGGCTGATGCTCGCCGGTTCGGCCCCCAGGGACATGAGGATCGCGATGTCCTTGGTCTTCTGCATGACGAGCATGACCAGGGTGTTCACGATGCTGAACGAGCCCACCAGCACGATCATGGCCAGGATGATGAACATGGCCGTCTTTTCCAGCTTGAGGGCCGCGAAGAGATTGGCGTTCATCTCCTGCCAGTGCCGCAGGTAGACCGGGAAGCCGCTCAGGCGCTGGCGCAGGGCCTGGCTGACCTGCTCGGCGCGGTCCACGTCCTTGATGCGCACCTCCAGCCCGGAGACGAAGCCCGGCTTGTAGCCCAGGAGGTCGCGGGCCGCGTCCAGGGTCACGTAGCCCAGGGAGGAGTCGTATTCATACATGCCGGTGCGGAAGGTGCCCTGGACGATGAAGTTGCGGATCTTGGGCTGGAATCCGGCGGCGGTGTGGCGTCCCGAGGGCGAGAGCAGGCTCACCTGCATGCCCGGGGAAAGGGACAGCCGTTTGGCCAGTTCGTTGCCGATGATGATGCCGGGGCGGCCGTCGGGGTCGTCGTCGGCCAGGGCGGAGAGATGGCCGTCGAGCATGTCCCGCGACAGGCTCAGCACGCCCTCGGCCGTGCGAGGATCGATGCCGCGCAGGACCACGCCCTTGACCCCCTCGGGGCTGGAAAGCATGACTTCGGAATAGATGAAGGGGGTCACGCCCACCACTTCCGGGGTCTGGGCGGCGGCCGTCTCCACGGTCTCGGCGTCGCGCACGCCGCCCGCCAGGGAGCTGATGATCACGTGGGCGTTCACGCCCAGGATCTTGTCGCGCAAGTCCTTGGAAAAGCCGTTCATCACCCCGATGACCACGATCAGGGCGGCCACGCCCAGGGCCACGCCGCAGACCGCGCAGATGGAGATGATCGAGATGAACGACTGTTTGCGCAGGGCGAAGAGATAGCGCAGGGCGATGAACGCTTCGAAGCGGCCGCCGCGCATCAGGCTCCGACCTCGGGCCGCAGGAGCGGGAAGAGAATGACTTCGCGGATGGAGGCGCTGTCCGTGAGCAGCATGACCAAGCGGTCGATGCCCACGCCCTCGCCCGCGGCCGGAGGCATGCCGTATTCCAGGGCGCGGACGTAGTCCTCGTCCATGAAGTGGGCCTCCTCGTCGCCGGCGGCCTTCTCGCGCACCTGCTCCTCGAAACGCAGCCGCTGGTCCACCGGGTCGTTCAGCTCGGAGAAGGCGTTGGCCATCTCGCGGCCCGCGATGAACATCTCGAAGCGGTCCGTGAGATCGGGATTCTCCTCGTTGCGGCGGGACAGGGGCGAGATGTCCGTGGGATAATGATAGATGAAATGCGGCTGGATGAGCTTGGGCTCCACGAAGAGGTCGAAGAGCTTGGCCTGGAGCTTGCCGAGCTTCTCGCCCTTGACGACCTTCTCGCCGCTCTTGCGCACCAGGGCCGCGCACTTGTCATAGTCGGTGTAGATATCCGGGGTCACGCCGCCGATGGTCTCCAGGGATTCATGGAAGGCCACGCGCTTCCAGGCCCCGGGCGTGAGGTCGATTTCCTGGCCCTGGTAGGGCACCACGGAACTGCCCGTGGCCTCGCGAGCCACGTGGGCGAACATGTCCTCGGTGAGGTCCATGAGATCGCGGTAGTCGGCATAGGCCCAGTAGAACTCGAGCATGGTGAACTCGGGGTTGTGCTGGGTGGAGATGCCCTCGTTGCGGAAGTTCCGGTTGATCTCGTAGACCCGCTCGAACCCGCCCACCAGCAGGCGCTTGAGGTAGAGCTCCGGCGCGATGCGCATGTAGAGCTTCATGTCCAGGGCGTTGTGGTGGGTTTCGAAGGGCTTGGCCGTGGCGCCGCCCGGGATGGGCTGCATCATGGGCGTCTCGACTTCCATGAAGCCCTTGGCGTCCAGATAGTTGCGCAGGGCCCGCACGATCAGGGTGCGCCGCCGGAAGATCTCGGACGTGCGCGGGGTCACGATGAGGTCCACGTAGCGCTGGCGGTAGCGGGTCTCCACGTCCTTGAGGCCGTGGTACTTCTCGGGCAGGGGCCGCATGGACTTGGAGACCAGCCGCACGGCCTTGGCCCGCACGGTGAGCTCGCCCGTCTTGGTGCGGAAGAGGTCGCCGGCGATGCCCACGATGTCGCCGATGTCCACCTTCTTGAACCGCTGGTAGTTCTCCGCGCCCATGTCGTCCCGGGCGGCGTAGACCTGCATGCGGCCGGTGGGATCCTGGAGATGGAAGAAGGTCACCTTGCCGAAGGAGCGCAGGGACACCACGCGTCCGGCCAGGGCGTACTCCCGCCCCAGGGCGGCCAGGGCCTCCTCGTCGAGGTCGCTGTAGTTCTCAAGGATATGGGAGAGGTCCGTATCCTTGCGGAAGTCGTTGGGGTACAGCGGCGCGTTCTCATCCAGAACCGCGCAGGCCTTCTCCACCCGCGTCTTGAGAACTTCGTTCAACTCGTCCCGGGCCGCCAGGGCCTGAAGCATGGGCATGAATCGCGCCACATGGGGCGATTTGGTGGCGAGTTTGATCTTCTTGTTTTGTGCGTCGTCGGACAAGTTGCGAATCTCCGTCGCATGCGAAAGTCTAGAAAAAAACAAGAGTGCCTGGAGTCGTGGTTTGAACTATGCCAAATACGGTGCGTCGTCAAGAAATACCTCCCTTGAGCCCGGGCCTAGAGCCATGCGGCCTCCCGAATATTCGCAAAAAGCGCTTGACCATCTCCGGCGGATTGATTAAAGCATGCCTCTCGTTGCGACGAGGTTTGTTCCCCGGTAGCTCAATCGGCAGAGCGGGTGGCTGTTAACCACTAGGTTCGCGGTTCAAGTCCGTGCCGGGGAGCCAGAAAGCATCGTGAGGTGGCGTGGATTTCCACGCCACCTCTTTTTTTCCCGCCCCGGACGTGCGCTGCCGTCTGACCGCCGGAAGTCGTCCCCCCTGGATCATTGCCGTGAATTCCCTTATAGAGAAGCCTCGTTTCTCCGAACCGCCACACGGCGAGAATCCCAGAACAGGCGTCCCATGCCCCTGCTCGAATGGAACCCGCGGCTGACCCTCGGCCACCCGGAAATCGACGAACAGCATCGCCTGCTCGTCGAAACCATGAACGAACTGCACTCCCGCATCCAGGAGAACAGGGAGCGTCAAGGGCTCATGGACGCGGTCCAGGGGCTCGCGGCCTATGCGGACTATCACTTTTCCGACGAGGAACGCCTCATGCTCCAGCACGGGTTTCCCGAGCTGGAAGACCACCGGCTGGCCCACCTGGAGTTCAGGGAGCGCGTGGAAACATGCTCGGCCACGATCCATCACGCGGATTCTCACGCGGAAGCCGTGGCCGTTCTGGCCTTCCTCACGCGCTGGCTGACCCGGCACATCCAGCGCGACGACCGGGCCTTCATCGAATTCCTGAACGGCCGTTGAGACGAAAATGGACGGCGGCCCCTCCCTGCTCTTCACCCTCACGGCCCTGTTCTCCGGGTTCTGCGCCGGCGGCTGGCTGGCCTGGCGGATCAATCAGGCCCACATCGACCGCGCCCCGGGCGGGGACTACCGGGAGAAGCTGCGCGCCAGCCGCTCCCGCCGCTTGGCCGGAGCCGCCGGGGCCCTCGCCGTGCTCGGCGCATCCCTCCTCTTTCCGGTACAGAGCTTGGTCATCACCTCGGCCTGCATGGGCTACGTCCTGGTCACGCTGCAGCACCCGCGGCCCGACGCGAAAGGCCCCGGCGCCGGGGCCGGGGGCCGCACTTGATATCCCCGCCGCTTTTCGTAATAGATGTCTTGATGTATCTTAAGGCAGACCAAAGGGGAGAACATGATCCCGGCTGAAGTATGGGCTGGACTGGCCCTGTTTTTCGGTGCGATCTGGATCATCGTCCGGGTGGTGGACAGCCGCAGGACCGCCGCAAAGGTCAAGGTGTCGGCCGACACCGTGCCCTCGGCCTACCGGCTGACCAAAAAATACCTCGACATCGCCCCCCCGCACGCCTCCGCCCTGCGCGACGCCGCCCGCCTGCCACGCCCCAAGCACGAAATCGGCCGGGCCCTGAAAACCATGATCGCCTACCACGCGGCACGCGGCGAACACGGCCAAGCCGCCGAACTCAAGGCCGCCTATGTCGCCCTCGCCAGCTTCCAGGACGCCGGCCTCGATCCCCGCAAGGCCGACGCCCTGGCCGGGGCCGAACGCCGTCGCCTGAGCCAGGACATCGAACACTTCCTGGCCAACAGCAGCATCTAGTTCCTGCCCGGGATCGGCGCCCGCGCCTCCTCCATCACCGCGGGATGGTCGGGAACCTCATGGGCGACCGACAGCTCCTCAATGGCCATGACCAGAATGAACGTGGTCAGCAGCAACGCCAGAATCAAACGCATGCGGGCCTCCTCGGAAAAAAACTCCCTTCAGGGAATCCAGCAACAACCGTTCCAGGCCGGGCCCTAAAGTTTTTAAAAAAACCGCCGATAGACACGGATAAGGCGTTATCTTCGGCCGCCTCGCGGCAAGGAGGGGACAGCATGAGCGACTACGGCATCAGCAGCATTGGAAGCAGTTCCTGGAGCACGCAGGCGTCCGGCATGGACGCCATGGCGGGCTCCCAGAGCGCGGCCAAGGCGGATCGGCAGCTCTTCGGGGCCGCCGTTGTGGAAAAAACCCTGGATTACATGAACTCCGGCTCCAGCGGCACGGGATCCCTCAACGCCGACTACGACTTCCAGAAGAGCGTTCTCGGAGGTTGGGCCACGGGAGCCGTACTGAACAACATCGTCTGAGGGGCGGACCGGATCGAGATAACGCCTCTCGCGGCCCCGTCCCGCTCCGGCGGGACGGGGCGCCCCTCCCCCGAACGCAAAGACCCCCGGCGGATGCCGGGGGTCTTTGCGTTCGGGGGAGCCCCAAGGCTGTAATCAGGATTCGTCGCCCAGGGCGAACATGTTCTCCAGGTCGTACTGCGAAATGACCCGGTAGGAGATGAGCGTCTCCGAACCGCGGATGCCCTGGATCTTGAGCATGCGCTCGGTGACGATCTGGGCCAGGCCCTCGTTGTCCTTGGCGCGGACGATGACCACCAGGTCGAACCGGCCGCCCACGGAATGCACCTCGCCCACTCCGGGGATCTGCACGAGCTTCTGGGCCACGGCGTTGATGAGGTCGGGCTGGACCGTCAGCAGAACGATGGCGTTGACCATGTCTGAATCCTCCTGCCTTCTCATAGCCCCGATCGCCGCCGGGGTCAAAAGGATCAATCCCGAAAACGGCGCTGGATGGCCTCGATTTCGCCGAAATTCTTGATGAAGAGGTCGTGGATGCGGGGATCGAAATGGGTTCCCCGGCCCAGGGCCATGATCCGCAAGGCCTCGGTGTTGTCCAGGGCCTCCTTGTAGGGCCGCCTGCTGGTCAGGGCGTCGAACACGTCGGCCACGGCGCAGATGCGGCCGTAGAGCGGGATGTCCTCGCCGCTCAGGCCGTGGGGATAGCCCGTGCCGTCCCATTTCTCATGGTGGCTCTCGGCGATGATCCGGCCGGTTTCAAGGAGCTGCGAGGAGGTGGATTCGAGGATGCGCGCGCCGATGACGGTATGGGTCTTCATGGCCTCCCACTCCACGGCGTCCAGCCTGCCGGGCTTGAGCAGGATGGAGTCCGGCACCCCGATCTTGCCGATGTCGTGCATCGGACTGCCGTGCAGGACCATCTCCACCTCGCCCTGGGGCAGGCCCAGGCAGGCGGCCAGCAGGGCCGAATACCGGCTCATGCGGTTGATGTGCTGGCCCGTGTTCTGGTCCTTGAATTCGGCGGCCGCGGCCAACTTGTGCAGGGTTTCGCGGTGGGCCCGCACGGTCGCCTGCTGGGAGTCGTTGAGGTTCTCCACGGCCAGGCGCAGGGCCCGGGTCTGTTCGTCGACCATCTGCTCCAGGCGCGCCTGGTAGACCTTGACCTCGTCGAGATAGGACTTCAGGCGCAGGAGCGAGGTCATGCGGATGCGCAGCTCCGTGGCGTCGATGGGCTTGGAGATGAAGTCGCTGCACCCGGCATCCACCGCGCGGAGCCGGTCCTCCTTGGCCGCCAGGGCCGTGACCATGATCAAGGGGATGTCGGCATGCCGGGGATCGGAGCGGATGGCCCGGACCAGGTCGTAGCCGTCCATGAACGGCATCACGGCGTCCAGCAGCACGAGATCCACGCCCGCGTTGAGCTTTTCCAGGGCCATGAGCCCGGAGTCGGCCAGCATCGGCTCGTGACCGAAGGACCGCAACAGACCGGCCAGGACATCGCGGTTGACCGCTTCGTCATCAACCACGAGGATTTTCTTGCACTGTTCCACAATTTCATCCCGAGGAATGCGTGTCGTTTTCCTCTGGGCCAGAAACAGGGCGAAGTCAACGATTATCATGCGGTGACTCGATTTCCGCCCGCCGGGGCTCGTGGCTTTGCCTTTCCGCCAAGGCCGTCCTATACTGCGGCCGCTGGAGGACGCATGCCAGAAAAATCGAAAAAACTGTTTCCCACGGTCACGGTGATCCTGGCGGTGGCCCTGGCGGCCGGAGCCCTGCTCCTGTTCAGGGGCGGCGAGGAGCCCGGGCCCGCCACGGAGTCGAGTTTCCACGGCCCGGCGCAGGGCGCGGGCGCGCCGGCCGGCAACGCCACCACGGCGGAGAATCCCGAGGACCTCTCTCCCCTGCGCGGCGCTTCCCGCCCCCAGGAGGACGCCGTGGTCACCCTGGCCTTCGTGGACGCGCTGACCGATTTCCTGGTCCAGCGCTACCACCCCGCCGAGGGTGCGACGCGCTCCACCTCCTCGGCCACCGTCAAGGCCCTCAACCAGCGCTTCGGACGCGGCCTCGACGGCCTCGCGCACCAGGACGCCGACGAAGGCGCGGCCCGGACCGAAATCCTGAACTACGCCCTGGCTTCGGGCATGATCGGCAAGCTCTACGGCCTCTATGCCGACTGGTTCATGGAGGCGCTGGTCCAGCGCGCCGTGGAGGCCCCCACGGACCTGACCCTGGCCGGAGGACGGCAGGAACGCCGCGCCCTGACCCGCGCCGAGATCGCCGACCTGCTCCGGCTCAACGCCCCCCGCGTCGAGACCCTGGCCGGCACCTTCCGCGCCGTGGCCACGCACCCGGAACTGGCCAAGGATCTGGAACGCTACCTGGACAGCGCGCGCAAGGCCGCGACGGCCAACGACCGCTTCCAGGAGATCGTCTCCCGGGAGACTCCGCCGGAGAAGGAACTGCGCAAGGCGGGCGACCGGCTCAAGAAGGCCATCGCCGCGCGCGAGCAGATCCGCGCGGACATTCTGGACCGGCTGCGTGCATCCTGCCAGGGGCGCTGCGAGGAGGACGGGGACTCGCTCTACACCGTGCAGTGGTGCGCGCGCCGTCTGGCCGGACACCCCGAACGGACGGACGCCCTGGCGGCCGCCGCCGACGTCCTGGACGACCTGGCCGCGCGCTTCCGGGCCAAGGCCGCCGAACTGGAGTCGGCCGCGCCCTCGGACTCCTGATTCTTCATCCCGCCGCGTTGCGTCGGCGGCGGGTCATGCTACAATGGCTCCTTGAAGGACCGTAACCCTCAACAGGAGTCCATATGTATTTCCAGCAGATAGCCACCCCCGGCCTGGGCTGCCTGTCCTACGTGGTCGGCTGCCCGGCCGCCAAGGTCATGGCCGTGGTCGACCCCCGCCGCGACGTGCAGGTCTACCTGGACATCGCCCGCGAAGAAGGAATGCGCATCACCCAGGTGGTGGACACCCACCTCCACGCCGACCACGTCAGCGGGGCCCACGAGCTGGCCTCCCGCACCCGGGCGGAAATCCTCATGGGCGAGGGCTCGCCGGTGTCCTTCGCCTTCCGGCCCCTGCGGCAGGGCGACGTGCTCACCCTGGGCGCGGCCAGGCTCACCGTGCTCTCCACGCCGGGACACACGCCCAACTCCATCTCCCTGCTGCTGGCCGACACGGCCCGCAGCGAGGAGCCCTGGATGCTCCTCTCCGGCGACCTGCTCTTCGTGGGCGACGTGGGGCGGCCGGACCTGGCCGGAGGCGAGCTCCTGGAGGAACAGGTGCGCAACCTCTGGCGCAGCCTGCGCGAGACCCTGGGCCATTGCCCGGACCACCTGGAGGTCTTCCCGGCCCACGGCATGGGCTCGCTCTGCGGCCGGGGCCTGAGCTCCAAGCCGAGCACGACCCTGGGCTTCGAGCGCCTCAGCAACCCCATGCTCCGGCACGAGAGCCTGGAGTCCTTCCGCGCGGCCCTGCTGGCCAACCTGCCCGTGCGGCCCAAGAGCTTCAGCCACATCATCGCCACCAACGCCAAGGGCGCCCCGCTCCTGGACCGCTGCCCGCTGGACCGGGCCATGACCCCGGACCAGTTCAGGCCTATATGAAGAGCGGCACGGCGGTCATCGACTGCCGCGAGGCCGCCGCCTTCGGCGGCATGCACATTCCCGGCTCGCTGAACATCGGGCTGGAGCGGCAGCTGGCCAACTGGGTGGGCATGGTGGTGGACCCGCAGGCGGACATCCTCCTGGTGACCCCGGACGACGCGGCCTACGAGACCATGACCACCGAGCTGCACCGCATCGGCTACGACAACATCTACGGCTACCTGTCCGGGGGCATCGGCGCCTGGGTCTATTCCGGGCGGCCCGTGGACACGCTGCCGCTGACTCCCGCGCAGCGGCTCAAGGCCCGGCTCGACGCGGGCGAGCGGCCGCTGCTCCTGGACGTGCGCACCCCGGCGGAATGGGCCCAGGGCGCCATCCCCGGCGCGGTGCACGCGCCGCTCACGGACCTGCTGGAAGGACGGGCGCCGAAACCCGCCGAAGAGGCCGTGATCTACTGCGCCTCGGGCTACCGCTCGAACATCGCGGCCTCCTTCCTGCGCCGGACCGGCGCGGCCGAAGTGAGCGCCCTGGCGGGCGGCATGCTGGCCTGGACCCGGGCGGGATTCGCCGTGGAGCAGCGGGGGACGTGAAGCGGAGCGGAGAACGATTCGTCGCGTCAGCGCGGCCGGAGGGAACCGGACAGTTCGGCCGCCCGGCAGAGCGGCGGCCCGGCCGGGGAGGTTTCGTCGCGGAAGCAGTGGCAGGACGTGCTCAGGGTCCGGTCGCAGCAGACCACGCGCCCGCCCCGGCAGCCGCAGACCCCGCCGTTGAACCGGCAGCAGCCGGGCCCGTCCGCCTGGACCGACTCCGCGCGGGGCTTCTCCTTTCCCGCCACGCCGGGCTCCAGGGCCCAGGCCGGGGACGCAACGGCCAGCAGCAGGACGAGCAGGACGAAATGACGCATGGCGGACCTCCCGGTGTCCCCCTCATAGCAGCAATCGCGGCGCATCGCCAGCGGCCCGGAGCCCCGGCGTGACCAGCGGGCAGGGCTCCCCTCCCCCCGCCTCCGCCGGGACGCGGACACGCCCGTGGGGCCTCGGCCTGTCCGCCGCGCTCCTGGCCCTCGGCCTGCACGCCCTGGCCCTGGCGCTGCTGCTCGCCTTCTCCTCCGGCGTCGATGACGAGGAGGCGATCCCGATCTTCTATGAAATGGACCTGACGGCCTTCGGCCAGGGCGCGGGCGGCGGGACCTCCACGGCCGAGCCCGCGCGTCCGGCTCCGGCCGTGGAACACAAGGCCCGCCCGGCCGTTCCCCAGGCCGCGCCGCGCCCCGAGCCGACGCCCCCGGCTCCCGCGAACAAATCCGAAAGACCACGGAAAGGCGGCGATTCCGCATCCCCGGCCGAGGTTCGGGAAACGCCCGCGCCGGCCGGGGCCCACGGACCGTCCGGCGGCCAGGGAACGGGCTCCGGCCGGGAGGGCTACGGCCCGGGCCAGGTGGACCGCCCCCCGCGCCTGCTGCGCCGGATCGATCCCCGCTATCCCGAGGCGGCCCGCAGACAGGGCGTGCACGGCAAGGTGGTGCTGAAGTTCCTCGTCGGGGCCGACGGCCGGGTCCGCGACATCGAGGTGGTCGAGGCCGAGCCCCCGGGCGCTTTCGAACAGGCCGCCGTGGAGGCGGTCTCGCGCTGGGAGTTCAGCCCGGCCATGCTGCGCGGAAGGCCCGTGGCGGTCTGGATGCGCGTGCCGGTCAGCTTCCGGCTGCGCTGAGCGGGCCCGGGCGCGCCGCCTCCGCGCTGGACGTTCGCGCCCGGTTGGGGGTAAAAGCCTTCCTACAGTGGAATCGCCCGCGCGAAGCGGGAAATGGAACCAACGACCCGGCCCAGGCCGGACCCGAATCCGGTGTGACCATGCAGCTGATCGCGATCCGCCACAGCCATACAAGCAGAAAAGCCGACAGGTTTCGCAACCTGCCGGCTTTTCGTGTTTTCTTGGTGGGTCACCAAGGAATCGAACCTTGAACCTCCGGATTAAGAGTCCGCTGCTCTGCCAATTGAGCTAGTGACCCGAAACGCCGCACTCACGTGCAACGGGAAAAGCTAACTAGCCGGTGACCGAGTTTTTGTCAACATTTGAAGCGGAATTTTTCGCGAAACGAGAAGATTTCATGCGGAAATTTTTCATTGTCTTGTTTTTATTCATATTTTTTCTCAACTTTCTGGAGCCCTCCCAGGCGGCCGACCTGCCCCTGTCCACGGACTGGAGCTTCCTGACGCCGCCCCGCCAGGACAAGCACCCGGGCGGCGGGGCCGTGGCCGTGCTCCTGCTCTCCCCGCACAAGGGCTGGCACATCTACTCCGACCGCGCCACGGCGGTGGGCCTGCCCACCCGGCTGGCCGTGGAGCTCGAAGGCTTCGGCCCCCTGCCGGTCTTCTTCCCTCCGGGCTCGGTGAAGCGCGACAAGGCCGATCCCTCGATCCAGGTGGAGACGTACCAGGGCGCCACGCCGCTCTTCGTGCCCCTGCCCGCCGAGGCCAAGCCGCCTTACCGCCTGAAGGCGTCCCTGAGTCTGCTGCTCTGCTCCAGCAGCCAGTGCCTGCCCACGACCCTGGACGTGTCCGCCGACTCCGGCCCGGAGCCGCCCGGGCAGGGCGGCAAGGACGGCTGGTGGCCGCTGTTTCCCAAGGCCCTGGAGCGCGGCCCGGTGCTCAGCCCGCTCCCGGCCGCCGCGCAGGCCGACGCCGACGTGGGCAACTGGTCGTTCACGCCCAGCTACCTCCAGCCGGAGCGGGAGGTTTCGGCGCTGTTCCCGGCCATGCTCTTCGGCCTGCTGGCCGGATTCCTGCTCAACTTCATGCCCTGCGTCCTGCCCGTGGTCAGCCTCAAGCTCACGGCCCTGCTGCACGGAGCGTCCCGGGGGACGCACCTGCCCCGGCAGGAGCAGTTCCGCGAGCACAATCTTTTCTTCGCCCTGGGCGTGATCTGCTATTTCCTCTTCCTGAGCCTGCTCCTGGGCGGCACGGGCCTGGCCTGGGGCCAGATGTTCCAGCGGCCGGGAACCGTCCTGGCCCTGGCGACGGTCCTCTTCGCCCTGTCGCTCTCGCTCTTCGGCCTCTACACCCTGCCCATCGTGGACCTGAAGTTCGGCAAGGCCACCCGGCCGCGGACCCAGGCCTTTCTCACGGGGGTGCTGGCCACTCTCCTGGCCACCCCGTGCAGCGGCCCCTTCCTCGGCGGGGTCCTGGGCTGGGCCCTGCTCCAGCCGCCGCTGGTCATCAGCACGGTCTTCCTCTCCATCGGCCTGGGCATGGCCGGTCCCTACCTGATCATGGTGGCCAGCCCCGGGCTGGTGCGCTACCTGCCCAAGCCCGGCCCCTGGGTCGGACACATCGAGAAGGCCGTGGCCTTCTTCCTCATGGGCACCTGCATCTACCTGCTGAACATCCTGCCGGAAAACCAGATCATCGCGGCCCTGACGCTGCTCTGGCTCACGGTCCCGGCGGCCTGGCTCATGGGCCGCGCCGGGCGGGTCTCCGGCGGGTTGAACGCCCTGGTCCTGCGGGGCCTGGCCCTGGCCGTGGTCCTGGCGGCCTTCGTCTGGGCCGTGCAGCCACGCCAGGAGACCGGCTGGACCGACTTCGAGGCCGCGAGCTTCGCCGACGACCTGGGCAAGAACACGCTGTTCGTGGAATTCACCGCCGACTGGTGCCCCTCGTGCAAGGTCCTGAACCAGACCGTGCTCACCCCGGACAACCTCTCGGCCTGGCGCGAACGCTACGACCTGACCCTGGTGCGCGTGGACCTGAGCGCGGGCAACCCGGACGGCGAGGCCCTCCTCAGGGCCATCGGCGGCCAAAGCATCCCGGTCCTGGCGGTCTTCCCGGCCAAGACCCCGGACAAGCCCATCGTCCTGCGCGACTTCTACACCACCCGCGACATCCGCGAGGCCCTGAAGGCCTCCCTGGGACGCTGACACCAACCCGAAGGAGACTCTCATGCCTTTGTTCCAGTTCTTCCTGCCCACGCGCCTGCTCTTCGGCCCCGGCTCGCTGGAGAGCCTGGGCGACACCCCCCACCTGCCCAAGGGCCGCAAGGCGCTCATCGTCACCAGTTCCGGCGGCTCCATGATCCGCCACGGCTTCCTCGGACGGGTCCAGGGGCTGCTGGCCGCGCGCGGAGTGGCCAGCATGATCTACGACCGGGTGCGGCCCAATCCCGAGTCGGATCAGGTGGACGAGGCCGCGGCCCTGGCCCGCGAGGCCGGAGCGGACTTCATCCTCGGCCTGGGCGGGGGCAGCCCCCTGGACGTGGCCAAGGCCGCCGCGGTCATGGCCCGCAACCCCGGCCCGGTCTGGGACTACGTGCAGGGCGGCAGCGGCGGCGGCAAACAGCCGGAGAACGCCCCCCTGCCCCTGGTCTGCGTGCCGAGCACCTCGGGCACGGGCTCGGAGATGAACTACCGTTCGGTCATCACCCGCACCGGCAGCCCGGAAAAGCTGGCCTGGGGCGTGGAGGCCGGGGCCCCGGTCCTGTCCGTGGTGGATCCGGACCTGACCCTGACCATGCCCCCGCGCCTGACCGCGCTCACGGGCATGGACGCCCTGTTCCACGCCGTGGAGGGCTTCCTCTCCCTGCGCCGCCAGCCGCTCACCGATCTGGTCGCCCTGGAGGCCGTGCATCTGGTGGCCAACCACCTGCCCCAGGCCGTGGCCGACGGAAACGACCGCGAGGCCCGCACCGTGCTCTCCTGGGCCTCCTGCTCCGGCGGCATCTGCCTGGCCCTGTCCTCGACCACCATCCTGCACGGCCTGGAGCACGCGCTCTCGGCGCTCAAGCCGGACCTGCCCCACGGCGAGGGTCTGGTCATGCTCGCCCCGGCCTGTTTCCGCCATCTGGCGGCCAAGGCCCCGGAGCGTTTCGACGAGCTCTCCCTGGCCCTGGGCCGCGACGAGGACCAGGCCGGTCCCGAGGGCTTCCTGGCCGCCCTGGCCCGACTCATGGAGGACTGCGGGCTCGGCGCGCCGAGCCCGGCCGATTGCGGCCTGACCCGCGAGGACATCCCGGCCCTGGCCCAAAACGCCCTGGAGACCAACAGCCGCCTGCTGGCGGCCACCCCCGGCGGCCTGGGCCTGGAGGACATGGAGCGCATCCTGGAAGACGCCCTGTCGGCGTAGGAGGCGGAAATGAATCGACTGGAGGAACTCACGCGCGCCCGCAAGAAGGCCCACACGCGCCTGCTGCGGCTCAAGTCCCGGACCTACGCGGCCTTCCTGGAAATGGAGAAGGCCGCCTATTCCGACGGGGCCCTGCCGCGCAAGGCCAAGGAGCTCATCGCGGTGGGCATCTCCGTGGTCATCGACTGCGAGTCGTGCATGCAGTGGCACATCGAACAGGCCGCGGCCCGCGGGGCCACGCGAGAGGAGGTCCTGGAGGCCGTGGAGGTGGGCATGGAGATGGGCGGCGGACCGGCCACGGTCTCGGCCCGCTTCGCCCTGGAGGTCATGGACCGGGCCTTCGGGGAGGAGTCATGAGCGCGCGTTTCGCCGACGCCCCGCCTGAGCTGGCGGAGCTGATCGCCGGAGCCGACCACGTGGACGTGAAGCAGGTGCGGGCGCGGACGTCGCTGCGCGGCTTCCTGGCCGCCTTCATCTCCTACCACCCGCGCTGGCTCGACTGGCTCTATGTCCTGCGCGCCGGGCTCGTGCGCCTGCTCGGCATGCGCCAGGAGCACATGGACATGGCCCCGCTGGAGGAGAAAGACGTGGACCTGACGCCCGGCGGGAAGCTGAGCTTCTTCACCACCGAGCTGTCCCGCGAGGACCGCCTCTGGGTCGGAGTCGCCGAGGACAAGCACCTCGCGGCCCGGGTCGTGGTGGAACGCCGCCCCGGGGACCACGGCGCGGCCGTCTTCCTGGTCTCCACCGTGGTCCATTACAAGCACTGGACCGGGCCGGTCTACTTCAACCTCATCCGGCCCTTCCACCATCTCGTGGTCCACGGCATGTGCCGGTCGGTGGAGCGGGCCTTCCCCTAGGCGATGCAGAGCATGCGGCAGTCGTCGCCGGTGATGCAGACTCCGCCCGAGGGCGTGACCTCGAAGGTGTTCTCCACCCCGACCATGCCCAGGCCGGGAACGCCGATCTTGGGTTCCAGGGCGAAGACCATGCCCGCCTCGATGGGCCGGTCGAAGCCCTTGGCGATGGCCGGATAGCAGTCGATGGCCAAGCCGATGCCGTGGCCCAGGAAGGGCACCTGGTTCTCGCCCAGGCCCATGAAGCCCTCCGCGAACCCGGCCTTGGCGGCCCAATCCCGGCAGTGCAGCCAGATCTGCTCCGGAGTGTTGCCGGGCCGCAGGTTCTCGGCGGCCCAGGCCTGCACGTCCATGGCGAAGGAGTGGGCCGAACGGGCGGCCTCGGGGATTTCGTCCTCGGTCCCGGCCCAGTAGAGCTGGGTCTTGTCCGTGCAGTAGCCTTCCAGGGCGAAGCCGATGTCCAGGGCCAGGGGCTCGCCCCGGTTCCAGAGCTTGCCCGCGTAGCCCATGTAGGGCGAGGCCGGATGTTCCCCGCGCACGCCGAGGGGGCCGTTGAACACGCTGGGATAGTTGCCCGAGTCCCCGGCCGAGACGTGGCCGAGGAAGATCTCCTCGCCGAAGGCGCTCATGCGCATGAGCCCCTGGTGGCCCAGGGTGAAGAAGACCTGCCAGGCCAGGTGGGAAAGCTCCCGTTCGCTCATGCCCGGCCGGATGATCTCGGGCAGGATGTCGTGCAGGGCCTGGTGGTGGCGCTCACCGGCCAGACGCAGGATCGACAGCTCCCACTCGGACTTGAGGCTCTGGGCCAGGTTCAGGGCCAGATCGCCGGAGACGAACCGCTGGTCCGGCAGCCGGGAGGCCAGCATCTGGCCCAACTGCCAGGACAGGCCCGAGGTCTCGGCCGCGATCACCTCGCTGAACGGACTGCCCGCCTCGGCGGCCAGGGCGGGCAGCTTCGAGTAGGATTTGAAAGGGACGACCCGGTCCAGGGCGCTCTCCAGCCGCGCCCGCTCCAGGCCCTTGCGCAGCAGGAGCACGGGTTCGCCCTCCAGGGGCAGCCAGAAACAGCCCGAGCCCAGGGAGCCGGAGAGGTAGTAGACGTTCAGGCGCGAGAAGGCCAGGACCCCGCCCGCCTCGGGCGCGGTTTCGGCCAGGAAGCGGCGGACCTTGGCCCAGCGGGCCTCCAGTTCCGAACGGGGCACGACGGCGAGAGCTTCGAACATGGACTGTCCTCCAGGGGGACGGGCTAGGCAACGGCCCGGGTTTGCGCTACGTACTGGCCTTCGGAGAGAGGTCTCGGAATGCCGATCAGCGATTCAGAGCTAGCCGCCCTGCTCCGCGAGGTCAAGACCGTCGCGGTGCTGGGCGCCAACGACAGGCCCGGGCGGCCGGTGGACCGCGTGGGCCGCTACCTGCTGGCCGCGGGCTATACCGTGATCCCGGTGCATCCGGCGCGCGCCGGCGTCTGGGGGCTCACCACGTACAGGAGCCTCGCCGAAATCCCCGTTCCCGTGGACTTGGTGGACCTGTTCCGCGCGGCGGAACACTGCCCGGCCCACGCCGCCGAAGTCTTGAAACTGCCCGCGCGGCCGCGCTGCTTCTGGATGCAGGAGGGCATCGCGAGCCCCCAGGCCCGCGCACTGCTGGACGATTCGATGCTCGTGGTGGAGGACCGCTGCCTCATGGTGGAACACGCGCGCCTGCGGGGAAACGCCCATGGCTGACGACGCCTTCTCCTGCCGCATGTGCGGCCACTGCTGCCAGGGCCAGGGCGGGATTCTCCTGACCGACAAGGACCTGCTCCGCCTGGCCGCGCACCTGGGTCTGGAGCCGGCCGAGGTCCTGGCGCGCTATGCCGAGACCCGCGACGGCAAGGTCGGGGTCAAATGCGGCCCCGACGGCTGCTGCGTCTTCTACAAGGACGGCTGCGGCGTGCATCCCGGCCGCCCGGACGTCTGCCGGGCCTGGCCGTTCTTCCGGGGCAACCTGGTGGACGAATCGAGCTGGCGGCTCATCCAAGACTACTGCCCGGGCGTGAACCCGGACGTGCCCTTCGCCGACTTCGTGCGCCAGGGCCGCCGCTATCTGCAAGAGAACGAGCTGGAACGCGAGGACCAGGGCAGCGCGCCCAACGCCCTGCTCAAGGTCGACGGCGGGGACGGGACGTGAGCAGCCTGACCCCGGCCCAATGCTTCCGCATCCTCCAGCTGACGCCCGGTTCCTCCCTGGCCGAGGTCAAGACCGCCTTCCGCAAGCTGGCCTTCCAGTTCCACCCGGACCTCAACCCCGAGCCGAACGCGGCCGCCCGCTTCCGGGAGATCAACGAAGCCTATGTGCTCCTCAGCAAGACGCTGGCGGAGCAGCCCGGCGGCGCGGCCGGCCCCGGCCCCGAGGCCGAGCCCAGGGCAGGCGCGGCCCAGGGCGCGCAGGCCTATGAGCGCCAGCAGCGCAAGGCCCAGGCCGAAACCCGCTCCGAGGCCCGCCGCGACTCCGGGGCCGAACGCCAGGCCGCCTGGTCGCGGACCTACAGCTTCCGCGACGAGGACGTGCTCCGCGACCTGCTCAAGGACCCCTTCGCCCGCCAGGTCTTCGACGACCTCTACAGCCAAATCCGCAAGGACCGGCCCGGCTACCGGCCGCCCAAGGAGTTCCGGCGCAGCAGGCTGCGGCTCAACTGGCGCGACCGGGCCGTGGACCTGGACCTGTCCAAGGGCTTCTGGCGCGGCGTGAAATCCTGGTTCCGAAGCCAGATGGACGACGAGCGGACCGTATATTTTCCGATCCAGCATCTCCTGCCCGGCCGGACGCTGCGGCTCTCGGTGCGCCAATTCTCCGGGGAGGACAAGACCGTGGAGGTGACGCTGCCCGCCGACTTCGTGGTGGGCCGCCCTATCCGGCTGAAGGGACTGGGGCGCAAGCTGGGTCCGCTGACGGGCGATCTCTATCTCCGCGTGCTGGCCAAGTGAACAGGACCGGCAGTTCCGGCGCGCCCACCCGCTCCAGCCTCAGGAAGACATACGCCGCGGCGATCTCTCCGGCGAACAGCCCCACACAGATCAGCATCACGTCCCAGGTCATGACGGCCTCCTTTTTCTCATTTCCGGCCCGTCGGCCTTCCAAAGGCGGAAAACGGGCCGCGCGCCTCCACCGATAGCCCGGAACAAGGCGCGATCGGCGTCCCTCGGGCGACGGTTTCGCGTCTTTTACGTGTCCGACTCCCGTCCGGCCGCGAGGGCGGACCCGACGAAGACGGCGTTCCGCCCTTGAACTCAAGCACGATTTCTACTACTGGCCGTTTCTGGAAGCGAAGGAGACGCCATGCTCGCCATCCTCAAGTACAAGGCAGGCAATCAGACCAGCGTGCGCAGGGCCCTGGACTCCCTGGGCATCGAGAACACCATCACCGCCGATCCCGCCGAGCTGGAACGAGCCCAGGGGGTCATCTTCCCCGGCGTGGGCGCGGCCGGAACGGCCATGGAAGAGCTGGTTGGCGAGGGCCTGGACTCGGTTCTCAAGTCCCTCATCTGGCAGGAAAAGCCCCTGCTCGGCATCTGCGTGGGCTGCCAGATCCTCCTGGACTACTCGGAGGAAAACGACACCAAGGCCCTCTCCGTGATCCCGGGCGAGTGCCGCCTGTTCAATCCTTCCTGGACCGAGGACGCCGAGGGCCGCATCCCCATCAAGGTGCCGCACATGGGCTGGAACTCAGTGCGCCTGCTGGCGGAGTGCGAGCTGTTCCAGGGCATCGACCCGCGCAGCGAGTTCTATTTCGTGCACAGCTATTTCCCGGCCCCGGCCGAGGAATACGTCATCGGCCAGACCGTCTACGGCCGCCCCTTCTGCTCGGTGCACGGGCGGCGCGGGCTCTGGGCCGTGCAGTTCCACCCCGAAAAAAGCGGCAGGCCCGGCCTGCAGCTGCTCGCCAACTTCGCAACCTACTGCCGGGAGGCCGCCGATGCTCAGTAAGCGGATCATCCCCTGCCTGGACGTGCGCAACGGCAAGCTGACCAAGGGCGTCAAGTTCCAGGGCAACGTGGACATCGGCGACCCGGTGGAGAGCGCCCGGCACTATTACGAGCAGGGCGCGGACGAGATCGTCTTCTACGACATCACGGCCTCGGCCGAGGGCCGGGGCATCTTTCTGGACGTGGTGGAGAAGGTCGCCTCGCGGATCTTCATCCCCTTCTCCGTGGGCGGCGGCATCAACACCCTGGACGACATGCGGGCCGTGCTCCTGGCCGGGGCCGAAAAGGTCTCGGTGAACTCCGGCGCGGTGAAGAACCCGGACGTGATCAGCCAGGGCGCGGCGGCCTTCGGCGCCCAGTGCGTGGTCCTGGGCATGGACGTGAAGCGCGTGCCCAAGAGCGAGGCCATTCCCTCGGGCTTCGAGGTGGTCATCCACGGCGGCCGCAAGCCCACGGGCCTGGACGCCCTGGAGTGGGCCAGGACCGGCGAGGCCCTGGGCGCGGGCGAAATCTGCCTGAACTCCATCGACGCCGACGGCACCAAGGAAGGCTACGACCTGGAGCTGACCCGGCTCATGGTCCAGAGCGTGGGCATCCCGGTCATCGCCTCGGGCGGCGCGGGCTCGCCCGACCACATGGCCGACGCCTTCACCCAGGCCGGAGCCTCGGCGGCGCTCATCGCCTCCATCGTGCACTACGGCGAGTACACCATCCCCCAGATCAAGGAACACATCGCGGCCAAGGGCGTGAAGATGCGCATGGTCTGGTGATGGCCCGCGCCCTCGTCCTCGCGTTCCTGATCCTTCTGTCGGCGACGCCCGCCTCCGCCTCGGCGGCGGACTTCGACTCGGACCAGGCCTTCATGGACTGGGTGACCGGGTACGGTCCGCACCCCGACCCGGACCGCCTGGCCGGAGCCATAAGCTATTTCGCGGGCTCCGACCTCTTCCGCATGCCGCAGCTGCGCCGCCCCCTGGCCTATTTCTTCGGCACGGCCCTGTTCCGGGCCACGGCCCGGCAACGCGACAACGCCCTGGCGGCCATCGAGGCCGACCCCAATCCCACCTCGCGGGTGATCTTCCTGAACGCGGTCTGGTACGCCGGAACCCCGGATTCCCGCGCCCTGCTGAACCGGCTGCGGCCCACCTGGACCGCGCCGCACCTGGCCGCGCTCCTCCAGGGCATGCTGGCCGAAGGTCCGCGCCCGCTGCTGGCCGCCACCGCTCCCCAGGACGAGGACGAACTCCAGCAGGCGGCCCAGGACCTGGACTGCCTCTGGATGCGCTACCTGGCCTCGGATGATCCGGCCTCTGTGGCCCCCATCATCCGAACGGCCTGCCTCTCCGTTTCCGCCCAGGATGAAGGGGCCAAGCTCCTGGGCTTCAGCGCGCGCTGGTCCCTGCGCTCCAACCTGAAGGTCCCGCGCGTCAGGGCGCTGCTGGAACAACGCTTCGCCGCCGCCAAGGACGACGAATGGATCGTGCTGGACGACGTGCTCCACGGGCGGCAGGCCGACCCGACTCCCGCGAAATGATGAAAAAGGCCGCCGCGCAGGCAAGCGCGACGGCCTCCAACCGTTCATTTCCCTGAAAAACTATTCAGCCTTGAACTCGCCGCTCTTGCCCCCGGACTTGTAGACCAGACGGCAGTCGCCGATGACCATGTCCTTCTGCACCGCCTTGCACATGTCGTAGATGGTGGCGCAGGCCACCTGGGCGGCCAGCAGGGCCTCCATCTCCACGCCGGTCTGGGCCTTGGTGCGGGCCTCGGCCTCCACTTCCACCCGGTTCGCCTCGCGGTTCACGGAAAAACGCACGTCCACGAAGCTCAGGGGCAGGGGATGGCAGAGCGGGATGAGGTCGGCGGTCTTCTTGGCCGCCAGAATGCCCGCCACGCGGGCGGTGTTCAGGGCGTCGCCCTTGGGCAGGGCGCGGCGCTCCAAGAGCTCCAGGGTGGACGGCGAGATGGCCACGTGCGCGCGGACGATGGCCACCCGGGCGGTCTCCCGCTTGTCCGAGACGTCCACCATGCGCGCCGAGCCGTCGGCGCCGATATGGGTGAAGTCCTCTCCCATCTTACTCCCCCATGACCTTGTCCATGGTCTTCTTGAACAGCTTCTGGACCTTGGTCACGGTCTTGCCGGACTCGATCTCCGCGAACTCGCGGAGAATCTCCTCCTGGCGCTTGTTCAGGCGGGTGGGAATCTTCACCCGCACCTCCACCAGCAGGTCGCCCTTCTGGGTGCTGCCCACGTGGGGCAGGCCCAGGCCGCGCAGGCGGAAGACCTCGCCGTGCTGCGTGCCCTTGGGCACGTCCACGGTCACGGCCTCGTCCAGGGTCGGCACTTCCACCTTGGCGCCCAGGGCCGCCTGGACCATGTCGATCTCGCAGCCGGCCACGAGGTTCTGGCCCTGGCGGCGGAGCGTCTTGTCCGGCTCCACGGTGATGACCACGTAGAGGTCGCCGGCGGGGCCGCCGTTGCGTCCGGCCTCGCCCTCGCCGCGCAGGCGCAGCCGGGCCCCGGAGTCCACGCCGGCGGGGATGCGCACGCTCAGTTGCTTGGTCTCGGCCACCAGGCCGCGGCCACGGCAGTCCGGGCAATAGCGGGTGATGACCCGGCCCTGGCCGTGGCACACCGGGCAAGGCACGGAAATGCGGAAGAAGCCCTGGGACTGCTGCACGTGGCCGCTGCCGCCGCACTGGCGGCAGACCTCCGGCGAGGTGCCGGGCTCGGCGCCGGTGCCCTTGCAGGTTCCGCAGACCACCTCCATGGGAATCTCAAGCTCGACCTCGGTGCCCCGGGCCGCCTCGCGGAAGGAGATGGTCAGGTCGTAGCGCAGGTCGGCCCCGGCGCGGGGACGGGGGCCGCGCGAGGCGGAGGCGAAGCCGAAGACCTCGCCGAAGATGTCGCTGAAGGCCCCGAAGATGTCCTCGGCGCTGCTGAAGCCGGAGAAGCCGTTGCCCAGGCCGTCGTGCCCGAACTGGTCGTAGCGCTTGCGCTTCTCGTCGTCGCGCAGGACCTCATAGGCCTCGGCGGCCTCCTTGAACTTGGCCTCGGCCTCCGGGTCGTCCTGGTTGCGGTCCGGGTGGAACTCGAAGGCCAGCTTGCGATAGGCCCGCTTGACCTCTTCCCCGGAGGCGGTTCGGGACACGCCGAGGACTTCGTAGTAGTCCCGCTTGATCATCCGCTACTCCGCCTCGGCCTCGATCATCAGCCCGGCCTCGGGGATGGACGCCTCGGGCATGACCTTGCCCTCGGCGATCTCGCGCAGGGCGGTGACCACTTCCTTGTTCTTGGTCTCCACCAGGGGCTCGTAGCCCTCGCGGTACTGCTTGACGCGCTTGATGGCCATCTGGACGATGAGGAAGCGGTTGCTGACCTTTTCCAGACAATCTTCGACCGTGATTCTCGCCATGTCGACTCCTCGCGGCGGGGCCGGAAGCCCGGCCGTCTTATTTCTTCAGGGGAAAGAGCCCTTGAAGATCCTTGAACAATTGCGCCGAAACCGGGTAGCAGAGCGGGCTGCCCTCGACGCGCAGCCAGCAGAGCCCGGGATTCAGTCCGATGTCGGTATAGAAACGCAGCACGACCAGCGAATTCCCGGACTTGTCCCGGGCTTCGCAGGTCATGGCCTCGTCCGCCGAAGGCGGCAGCGCGGGCGCGGCCGCCGCCTCGAACTTCACATCACTAAGACGCCAGAGCGCCATGTCAATGCCCCGCAGGGCCTTGCCCGTGGCGGAGTCCATCCAGCCGTCCTCGGTCTTCTCCATGTTCAGGAGCTGGCCGCCGAGGACGATGCGGAAAAACTGCACCTTGCCCGTGTCCAGGGTGAGCACCTTGCGGCCCTCGAGGTCGAAGGCGCTCTTCACCAGCTGGTCGAGCACGTCGCGGTCCAAAGCCACCGGGACGGGTTGCCAGGAGCAACGGGCCAGGATCGTCCCGGGCAGCGGTTCCTGGGCGAAGATTTCCAGGAATTCCGGCGTCGCTCCTCCGCTCCACAGCTCATAGCGCAGCCAGGGCTGCCCCGCGGCCCGCGTCCCGTCGGGAAGCAGGCGGGCCCGCAGGCCCGTGAGGTTGTGGATCAGCAGCTTGACCTCGGATTCGGAGACGGGCTTGTCCTTGGCCGATTCCGGCAGCAGGAAGGCGAAGCCCCCGTCCTTGCGGGCGACCTCCCAGTCCGGCCCCCCGCCGCTCAGGGAGCGCAGGCGGCTCACCTTCTCCTCCGGCATGGGGAAGATCCGGGTGTCGCAGAAATATTCTCCCTGGTGGTCCAGCTGCCGTTCCCAGGCATGGGCGAGCAGGAACACGGTGCCGGGGTTCATGGAGTTGACCGCGCACAGCCCCTCGCCCGAGTTCAGGGCCCGGCCCAGGGACAGCACCACGGGGACGGGCGCGGCCGAATCCTTGGACTCCAGGAGCACGGTGACGCGGATGCGCGGCTTGGCCAGCCCCAGGGCGGCGTCATCCCGCCGTTCGGAGGGCGTCAGGGCCCGGATGGGCTTGTTCAAGACCAGAAGATCGAGCAAGGACGCGGCCTTGCCCGGGTCGGCCTTGACCTTGGCGGGCAGGGCGGCTTCCCCGGGACGGACGTACCAGACCTTGTCCTCGCGCACCAGGGCGTAACGTCCGGAAGGCGCTTCGATTGCGATCTCGCGCACGGAATCAGCGGCCATACTGGGCCAGGCCGGCTCGGCCGTCTTGGCGCCCTTGTCAGAGGGCGTCCGGGACACGAGCATGACCAAGCCGATGGCGGCCACCGCCAGGCCGAGGGCCAGGGCAAACCAGCGTTTCAAGAATCCGGCGCCTCCGGATGAACATCCTGTTGGCGGCTGGGGACGGAACCACGCCTCCCGGCCTCCCGCGGACGGGCGAACGACCCCGTCCGGGCAAAGGTGTGCAATATATCCAGGCGACTCTTGCGAGTCAAGAAGAGATGCACTATCACTGCCCCAAGGCGCCAACGCCCTGGCCGACATGTCGAAAATCGGAAAACTCACCTACGCCCAAAAAAAAAGCGTCTCGCTGACGGGGCTGTGCATGCAGCGCACGGGCATGCTGCGCCCCGGCGACCGCATCGGCGTGGCCGTGTCCGGCGGGGTGGACAGCTTCGTCCTGCTCAAGACCCTGCTCATCCGTCAGGCCATCGTGCCCTTCCCCTTCGAGATCATGGCCCTGCACGTGAACCCGGGGTTCTCCCCGGACAGCCACAGGGCCTTGGCCCGCTGGTGCGCGGCCGAGGGAGTGGCCCTGCACGCCGAACTCACGGACTTCGGCCCCCGCGCCCACTCCCCGGAGAACCGCAAGAACTCGCCCTGCTTCTACTGCGCCATGCTGCGCCGCAAGCGGCTGTTCGCCCTCTGCCGGGAATACGGCCTGAGCCACCTGGCCTTCGGCCACAACGCCGACGACCTCGTGGTGACCACCTTCATGAACCTGCTCCAGAACGGCCGTTCCGAGGGCCTCTCCATCCGGGAGGACTTCTTCGAGGGGCGGCTCCAGGTGGTGCGCCCCGCGTTGCTGGTGGAAAAAAGCTTCATCCGGGCAGCCGCCCGCCAGTGGAGCCTGCCGGTCTGGGCCAACGACTGCCCCTCCAACGGAAAGACCCGCCGCGACGACATGCTGGCCTGGCTCCAGGAACTATGGGCCCACGACAAGGCCTTCCGGGTCAACACCTTCAACGGCCTGACCAGGAAACAGCTCGACTTGACCTCGCCCTGACACTCGTTTATAGGGTTGCGAACATGACGCTGATGCACTGAGGCGGTTTCCCCAACCTGCAACGCGAGCCGCGGAAACCTATGCTCTTCAAGAAGTACCACATCGTCGTCTTCAAGGACAAACGAGGCAGTTGCAGCAAGCTCCAACTCAGGGGGTGGACGCTCTTCACCCTCCTCTTCGTCCTGGCGGCCCTCACCGCCGGGAACGTGTTCCTTCTCCGCTACTATTACAGCCACGAACGCCTCCAGCGCGATCTCGAGCTGTCCGAACGAACCCTTCAGGAGCAGAAAACCCAGCTCCTCAGCCTCTCCCAAAAGATCACCAGCCTTCAGAAAAATCTCACCCGCGTCCGTGATTTCGACTCCAAGCTCCGGGTCATGATCAACCTGGACCAGGACAACGCCCAGGCCATGACCGCCAAGGGCGGCTCCGTGACCACCGATTTCTCCAAGGGCTACCTGCCCCTGCACCGCCACGAGCTCCTGGCCCGCAAGATGCACGGCTTCCTGGAACAGCTCAACGTGGACGCCAAGCTGGAGGAAGTCCGCCAACAGGACGTCCTGCTCAAGATCGAATCCAACCCCGGCATGCTGCTCTCCACGCCCTCCATCTGGCCCACCGACGGCTGGGTCACTTCCAGCTTCGGCCCCCGCAAATCGCCCTTCACCGGACAGGAGGAGTTCCACCGCGGCCTGGACATCTCGGCGGCGCGCGGAACCCCGGTCTACGCCCCGGCCTCGGGCCGGGTGGTGGTGGCCGACAAGGACGGCTCCAACGGCCTGACCCTGGTGCTGGCCCACTCCCCCAGCCTGACCACCCGCTACGCCCACCTGCAGCGCTTCGCGGTGAAGGCCGGGGACGTGATCAAGCGCGGCGACCTCATCGCCTACGTCGGCGACACCGGCCGCAGCACGGGCCCGCACCTGCACTACGAGGTGCTCCTGGCGGGAGTGCCCCAGAACCCGATGCACTACATCTTGAACTAGCCTTGTCCCCGCTCCGGCACACAGCCCTCCAGGAAGCCGCGCTCTCCCGGAGGGCTTTTTCACGAACCGGCCACCCGGCCCTTGGTCCGTTCCTTGCAAAAAGCCCCGCCGAGGAACGGACATGAGTCTCTTCGCCTTCGATCCCACGGCCCTGCTGGGCCTGCTGCTCACGCTCTTCCGCATCAGCGTGGTGCTCTTCCTCATGCCCTTTTTCGGCGGCCAGGGCCTGCCGAACACCGTCAAGGCGGCCCTGCTCCTGGTCCTGACCCTGGCGGTCTGGCCCCACCTCTCCTTTCCCGGATCGCTCTTTCCCGCGGACTACTGGAACCTCGCGGTCATGCTCCTGGGCGAACTGCTTCTCGGCCTGATCCTGGGGCTCCTGATCCGCTTTCTCTTCGCGGCGGTGCAGACCGGAGGCCAGCTCGTGGGCTTCCAGATGGGCTTCGCCATGGTCAACGTGGTGGACCCGGACACCGGCACGTCCGAGGCCGTCACCTCGCACTTCCTGTACATGTGCAGCATGCTCGTGTTCCTGGCCATGGACGGCCACCTCTACCTCATCAAAGGCATGGCCGCCTCCTTCCACATGGTTCCGCCCGGCGGGCTCTTCCTCTCGCCCGAGCTGACGCACCAGATCTTCGGCTTCTCGGCCCAGATGTTCCTCCTGGCCGTGAAGATCGCGGCCCCGATCATCGCCTCGCTGTTCCTCGTGGACCTGTCCCTGGCCCTCATCTCCAGGGCCGCGCCCCAGATGCACGTGCTCGTGCTGGGCTTTCCCATCAAGCTGGCCGTGGGCTTCCTCTTCCTGACCCTGCTTTTCCAGATTCTCTCCCTGGTCATCGCGGACTACGTGCACGGCCTGGACGCGGCCTTCATGAACATGCTCCGAGCCATGCGGCCTCCGGCCCCCTGAGACGGACATGCCCCAGAAAGATCCGAGCAAGACAGAAAAAGCCACGCCAAAGCGGCGCAAGAAAGTCCGCGAGGATGGCAACGTCCCAAAGGGCGCGGAGATGGGCAAGACCATGACGCTCTTGGCCGGGGTCATCGCCCTGCGCTATCTCGTGGAGTTCTATTACAAGGAAATCTCCAACATCTTCCGTTGGTTCCTGACCGGCGGAATGATGCAGGAGCTGACCAAGACCTCGGCCTACGAGCTGTTTCTCTGGGGCATCCAGCGCATGGCCCTGCTCATGCTCCCGTTCATGCTCATCCTGGCCTTCGTGGCCTGGTTGACCATGCGCCTGCAGGTGGGCAAGCTCTGGAGCACCAAGATCCTGCAGCCGAAGTTCGGCAAGGTGTTCAACATCTTCGCCGGAATCCAACGGCTCATGCTCAGCCCGCAGGCGGTGATCCGCTTCCTCCGGAGCATGCTCCAGGCCGCCGTGGTGGCCATCGCGCCGTACATCGTCATCCGCCAGGAGTTCCCCAACTTCCTGCCGCTCTTCTACGCCTCGCCCGAGGGCCTGGCCGCCTATATCCTCGGCTCGGCCTACAAGATGGTCTGCTACGCCCTGGTGCCGATGATGCTCATCGCCATCGCGGACCTCTGGTACACGCGCTGGGACTACGAGGAGCAGATCAAGATGACCAAGAGCGAGATCAAGGACGAACACCGCCAGGCCGAGGGCGACCCCACGATCAAGCTCGAGCAGAAGCAGAAGATGATGAACATGATGGCCAAGCGCATGCTGGCCGACGTGCCCAGGGCCGACGTGGTGGTGACCAACCCCACGCACATCGCCGTGGCCTTGCGCTACGACGCCATGGAGGCCCCCGCCCCCCTGGTCCTGGCCAAGGGCCTGGACCACCTGGCCGAGAAGATCAAGGAGGTCGCGCGGGAGCACAACATCCCCATCCGCGAGAACAAGCCCTTGGCACAGGCTTTGTATAAGCAGGTGGAAATCGGGGAGATGATCCCCGAGGAGCTGTACCAGGCCGTGGCCGCCCTGCTGGCCGGACTGGAGCGGTTCAAGAAAAACAAGCGCTGACGAGGGCTGACGACGCCCCGGCGCTGACCGCAACCAACGTCGAGGGGTGTCAAAAGAATGTCCCAGGCCAACGCAAAAACCGCGATTCTCGACCTCGACTACGGCAAGTTCGCCAAACAGGGCGACGTGCTCCTGGCCGGCGGAGTGGTCACGATCCTCTTCGTGATGCTAGTGCCGCTGCCCACTCCCTTCCTCGACTTCATGCTCAGCGTGAGCATCTCCCTGGGCCTGGTGGTGCTCGTCACGGCCATGTTCATGACCTCGCCCCTGGAGTTCTCCATCTTCCCATCCCTGCTGCTGGTGACCACCCTGCTGCGGCTGGCCCTGAACGTGGCCTCCACGCGCCTCATCCTGCTCCACGGCGACGAGGGAACCAGCGCGGCCGGAACGGTCATCCAGAGCTTCGGAGAGTTCGTGGTCGGCGGCAACTACGCCATCGGCGTCGTCATCTTCTTCATCCTCTTCACCCTGAACAAGGTCGTCATCGTGGCGGGCACCACCCGCATCGCCGAGGTGGCGGCCCGCTTCACCCTGGACGCCATGCCGGGCAAGCAGATGGCCATCGAGGCCGACCTCAACGCCGGGCTCATCGACGAGAAGGAGGCCACCAAGCGCCGCCACATGATCCGCAAGGAGGCCGACTTCTACGGAGCCATGGACGGCGCGGGCAAGTTCGTTTCGGGAGACGTGAAGGCCGGCATCATCATCACCGGCATCAACATCGTCGGCGGCTTCTTCATCGGCGTGCTGCAGAAGAACATGAACTGGGCCGACGCCGCCCAGACCTACACCCTGCTGACCATCGGCGACGGCCTGGTGTCCATCATCCCCTCGCTCATCACCTCCACCGCCGCGGGCATCATCGTCTCCCGCGCGGCCGCCGAGGCCAAGATGGGCGAGGAATTCCTGGGCCAGCTCACCTTCCACCACCGCGCCCTGCGCCTGGTCTCGGGCATGCTCGGCCTCTTCGCCCTGGTCCCCGGCATGCCCTTCCTGCCCTTCATCTCCATGGCCGGGCTGATCTTCTTCGTGGGCAAGCTCTCGGCCAAGTTCTTCGGCGAAAACAAGGCCGAGGAGGCCGAAAAGGCGGCCCAGGCCAAGACCCTGGACACTCCGGAAGAGGTCCAGACCCTCCTGCCCCTGGACCAGCTGGAGTTGGAGGTGGGCTACGGACTCATTCCGCTGGTGGACGAGGAGCAGAACGGCAACCTCCTGGCCCGCATCCGCTCCATTCGCCGCCAGTTCGCGCTGGACATGGGCGTGATCATCCCCTCCCTGCACCTGCGGGACAACCTCCAGCTCAAGCCCGGAGAATACCGCGTGCTGGTCAAGGGCAACCCCATCGCCAGCTCGGAGATCCTCATCGATCACTTCCTGGCCATGGACCCCGGCGACGCCAAACACCGCATCCAGGGCGTGGAGACCGTGGAGCCCGCCTTCAACCTTCCGGCCATCTGGATTCCCGAGGCCCAGAAGGAAGAGGCCATGCTCGCGGGCTACACCGTGGTGGATCCCTCCACCGTGGTGGCCACGCACCTCACCGAGGTCTTTCGGCGCAACCTGCACGAATTCATGGGCCGCCAGGAGATTCAGAACCTGCTGGACAACCTCTCCAAGCGCGCGCCCAAGGCCGTGGAGAGCCTGGTTCCCTCTGTCCTGCCCCTGGGCGTGGTGCAGAAGGTCCTGCAGAACCTGGTCATGGAGGGCGTGTCCATCCGCGACCTGCTGACCGTCGTGGAGACCCTGGCCGACTACGGCCCCGCCAGCCAGGACCCGGCGCAGCTCACGGAGTACGTCCGGGCCCGCATGGGCCGGACCATCATCAAGCCCTACCTCGGAACGGACAACGGCCTGCGCTTCTTCACCCTGAACCAGGCCATCGACGAAAGCCTCAACGGCGCCCTGCGCCAGGCCGAGCACGGCGCGTACCTGGCCATGGAGCCGGGGCTCGCCCAGCGCATCATCCGCTCCATCAACAAGACCATGGAATCCGCCGTGGCCCCGGACGGCCAGCCCGTGCTGCTCACCAGCCCGCAGCTCCGCCCGCACCTGGCTCAATTGCTCCTGCGCTTCCTGCCCAACCTGCCGGTGATCTCCCAGGCCGAGATCCCCGCTGACGTGAAGATCCAATCCCTGGCCGTCGTGGAGTTGAGCTAAGCCATGCACGTGAAGACCTACAGAGGCCGCAGCGCCAAGGAAGCACTGGACCAGGTCAAGGCCGACCTGGGGGACGAGGCCGTGATCCTCTCCAACAAGACCGTCACGGACAACGGCTCCCGGGTCTGCGAGATCACGGCGGCCGTGGAGCGGCCGACCTCCCCGCTGTCGGCGCGCACCCGCGAGGACGTGCTGGGCGAGGCCCTGGCCGCATCGGAGTGGTCGCGGGAGTGGCGCATGATCAAGGACCAGTTCCTGAGCCTCATGCGGCCCCAGATGGACCCCGCCGCGCTCACCCCGCGCCAGCGTCTGAGCCTGGAGTACCTGGAGCGCGAGGGCGTGGAGCAGACCGTGCTCCTGGACGTGTACCTGCGCCTGCGCGAGGACCCGGGCCTGTCCATCCTGCCCGTGCTGGAAAGCCTCACCGGCGTACGGCCCTTCGAGTCAAAAAAATGGCCCCAGAAGTTCCACGTCATGGCCGGGCCCCACGGCGCGGGCAAGACAACCTCGCTCATCCGGCTGGCCCTGCGCGAGAAGAAGCGCAACCCCAAGGCCCGCATCTGCCTCGCCTCGGCCGACCAGTGCCAGGGCAAGGGCCGGGTCGTGCTCCGGCACTACGCCGAGCTCTCCGGTCTGGCCTTCCGGGAAGTGGCCACGCGGGAGGATTTCACCTGCCTGGTGGCCGACGCCCGCAGCTTCGACCGGGTCTTCGTGGACCTGCCCGGCCTGCCCGCCGGAACGGATTTGGAATCCTGGCTCGGCTCGCGCGGCATGCTCCACTTCGAGGACATGGCCGTGCACCTCGTGCTCAATCCGTACTACAGCCCGGCCCAGTTCCGCGCCTTCCGCGAAAAGTACGCGAGCCCGGCGCTGAAAAGCCTCATCTGGACGAAACTCGATGAAGCCTGTACCTTCGGGGCACTGATCAACGTCCCGCACGAGAGCGGTCTGCCCGTATCGGCCCTCTCGTATGCGCCGGGACTCTCGGGCAGCCTGGTGCCGGCCCGCGGCGAGATGATCTGGAGACTGTTGTTCAAGCACCAGCTGCCGGCCGAAGGCGCAGCCGCCTGAGTCCCGGCATAGGCAAGGAGATCCGATGACCTCTCGATTCCCAATGGTCTTCTCCGTGACCTCCGGCAAGGGCGGCGTGGGCAAGACCAACATCTCGGTCAACCTGGCCCTCTGTCTGGCCCGCATGGGCAAGCGGGTGGTCCTGCTGGACGCCGACCTGGGCTTGGCCAACGTGGACGTAATCCTGGGCCTCGCGCCCAAGCTGAACATCTTCCATCTCTTCCATGAGGACGTGACCCTGGACCAGATTCTCCTGGACACGCCCTACGGCTTCCGCATCCTTCCCGCCTCCTCGGGCGTCTCCGAGATGGTCAACCTGGACACGGGCCAGAAGCTCGAACTCCTGGAGTCCATGGACGCCCTGGAGAGCGACATCGACTACCTCATCGTGGACACCGGCGCGGGCATCAACGAGAACGTGCTCTACTTCAACATCGCGGCCCAGGAACGCCTCCTGGTGCTGACCCCGGAGCCGACCTCGCTCACCGACGCCTACGCCCTCATCAAGGTGCTCAAGAACCGGCACGGCGTGGAGCGCTTCCGCGTGCTGGTGAACATGGTCAAGGACCCGAAACAGGCCAAGGAGACCTACGTACGGCTCCTGAGCGCCTGCGACCATTTCCTCTCCGGCGTCTCTCTGGACCTGGTGGGCGCCATCCCCCAGGACCCGGCGGTGAAGAAGGCGGTGATCAACCAGATCCCGGTCTGCGAACACGCTCCCGACGCGGCGGCCAGCCAGGCCATCGGAGCGGCGGCGCGCGCGATCGGCACCTGGAAGACGGCGGCGAAAACGGATGGAAACATTAAGTTCTTCTGGAAAAAGCTCCTCTTCCACGAACCCTCCGTGGCTTGAGTTGGAGCAGGGGCTGAAGCCCTGGGACGCCTTCTCCCCCAAGGAACGGGAGCAGGTGGTCCGCCACTACGGCCCGAAGATCCGTATCCTGGCCTTGCGCCTCAAGGCCAAGCTGCCGCAAAGCGTGGAGTTGAACGAGCTGCTCAGCGCGGGCAGCCTGGGCCTGCTGGACGCCCTGAGCAAGTTCCGTCCCGAGTTCGGCATCAAGTTCGACACCTATTCCGAAAACCGCATCAAGGGCGCCATGCTCGACGAGCTCCGGCGCATGGACTGGTTCTCCCGGGGCCTGCGGCACAAGGTCAAGGTCATCGAGGACGCCATGCGCCAGATCGAGCACGAAACCGGCGTCTCGGCCAACTCCAAGCAGATCGAGGAACGCACCGGGCTCTCCACCCGGGAGGTCCAGCAGGGCCTGGAAGCCCTGCAGAACAACCTCTGCGTGAGCATCGACTCCATGCACGAGTCGCTCATGGGCAACCGGGAGCTGCTCTCCGAGAACGAGCCGTTCCAGTCCGCGGCCTTCCAGGAGCTGGTGGACAAGGTCGCCGGACTCATCGAGGAATTGACGCCGCGCGAGAAGCTGGTAATTTCACTCTATTACAGCGAAGAGTTGAACATGAAGGAGACGGCCGAGGTCATGGACATCACCGAAGGCCGCGTCTCCCAGCTGCACTCCCAGGCCCTGCTCAAACTCCGGGAAAACTTCCGGGCCAAGTTCGAAAACGAGGGCAAATAGAGGAACCGGAGGGAACGCGATGGCGGCCGATCTCAACATGCGGATCCTGGTGGTCGACGACTTCTCGACCATGCGCAAGATCATCAAAAACATCCTGCGCCAGCTGGGCTTCACCAACGTCATCGAGGCCGACGACGGCTCCACCGGCTGGGAGACGCTCAACCGCGAGAACGTGGACTTCATCATCTCGGACTGGAACATGCCCAAGATGAGCGGCATCGAGTTCCTGCGCAAGGTCCGGGCCAGCGAGGAATACGCCAACGTGCCCTTCCTCATGGTCACGGCCGAGGCCCAGCAGGAGAACATCATCGAGGCCGTGCAGGCCAAGGTCTCCAACTACATCGTCAAGCCGTTCACGCCCGAGACGCTGAACCAGAAGATCCAGAAGATCTTCGGAAAATAAGGCCGCCGGGGAAACCGACCCATGCTCTTCATCGTCCCCGACGACACCGACGAAAGCCCCGAGACCACGGGCGAAGAGGGGCAGATCAAGGCCCAGCTCGACGAGGGCGAGAGCGCGGGCCGGGAGACCAAGAAGGTCGAACTGGACCTGGACGACGCGCCCTTCCTTGAAGAGGAGGAAGAGGAAGAGGTCGTCGAGGAGCCGGTTCCGCAACCCCAGTTGGAGGAGGACAAGCCGCCCCGGCAGGCCCCGGCCTGGCTCAAGAACAAGTTCCTCTGGATCGGGCTGGCCGTGGCCGTGGTGCTCATCGCCGTGGTGGTCAAGTTCCTGTTCCTGAGCAAGCCCGAACCGGCGCCGCCACCGCCGGTGGAGGAAACAAAGGCCGAACCCGCGCCACCGCCGCCGGTGGAGGAGGCCAAACCAAAGGACGAAGGCGAAACCATCCTGCGCCTGGACCCCTTCTGGGTGGAACAGAAGGACAAGAACGGCGACATCCGCTTCCTGGTGGTGCGCATCGTCTTCAACACCAAGGACCAGAACCTGGCGAAGAACCTGACGCAGGAAACCATCACGGTGCGCAACGCCGTGTACTACTACTTGAAAAATAAAGATCTGCAGTTTTTGTCCGATGAGAAGAATGCGGAACGTCTCAAGAAGGAACTGCTCACCGTGGTCAACCAATACATGGGGGCCGGGCAGTTCGAGAACCTCCTCTTCGAGGAGTACGTGGTGAAGTGACATGACCTCGTCGCCGCTGGACCTGCCCATCCTCATCTCCCAACTGCCCTACGTGCAGAAGGTGGCGCACGCCGAGCAGGTCAAGCCCGAGGCCCAGCAGAACCTCTTCGCTCCGCTCCTGCAACGAAAGATGCGCGAGGAGAAGGAAACCGTGCAGAACGTGGAGCAGTCCGAGGCCGCCGAGGCCGTGGACCGCGACGGCGGCGGGCAGAACCGGGGACAGCCCCAGGAGCAGTACCGCGAGCGCGCTCCCGCCTCCGAGCAGGAAGCCTTGGCCTCCAACGCCTCCCCCTGGACCGGCAACATCATCAACGTCAAGATCTAGCTCCCCGCGCCCCACTCCCCCTCCCCGGCAGAATTCTTGCAACCCCTCCGGCGAAGCGCCGCTTCCACCGGATTCTTGACGCACGCGGCGCCCGACGCAAACCGAGGTGTGCATGGATGCTTCCGCCCTGCTTCTGGTCCTGGTCTCCCTGGCCGAACTGGCCCTGCTCTCCGTGGTCATCGTCTTCTTCCTGCGGCTGCGGAAGTCCGAAGCCCTGGTGCACGGCCTGCAGGCCCGCCAGGGCGAGCTCCTGCGCAAACTCCAGGTCAACGCCCAGCTGGAGCGCGAGCTGATGGACAGCTTCCAGGGTCGCCAGGAGGAACTGGCCCGCCTGGACCAGCTCCTGGAAGAGCGCACCAGGCAGTTGAGCGCCCTGGTCAAGCAGGCCGAGAACTTCACCCGCTCGCCGCGCTTCCTCCGCCAGGTCATCCTCGCGGGCCACGGCGAGGGCAAGGCCCCGCAAAGCCTGGCCCGGGCCACGGGCATCAGCGTGGACGAGGTGGAACTCATCATCAGCCAGGCCGGGAACTGAACCGGCCACGAGCATGAACGACGTATGGGAAGCCCTGGCCCGGCAGGCGGCCTTCCGCTCCCGCCACAAGGTGGGCCAGAAGGTGCGGGCCCGCTTTCTGCGCGAAGAGGCCCCGGGTCTGGCCTGGGTCTCGGTGGACGGCCAGGAGCTGTTGGCCCGCGTGGCCCAGATGCCCCAGCCAGGGGCCGCCCTGCTCTTCCTGGTCAAGAGCCTGGAGCCGGAAATCCAGCTCCAGGACGTGACCCCGGCGGCCAGCTATGCCACGCCCCTGGCCCTCATGGCCGCCGATTTCCTGACGACCCGCTCCCATTTCGACGGCCTGGTGCGCCAGACCTCCGACCGCCCCCTGGCCGCCACCCCGGCGGCCCATCGTGCTTGGCTCCTGGGCGACCCGGTCCGGGCCGAGGCCTTTCTGCGTTGCGCCGCCTCGGCCGGGACCCTGGCCCGGATCCTGGCCCCGCAAGGTCGCCGCCTCCTCTGGCTCCCCTGGCTTCCGGCCTCGGCCGAGGCCCATGAACTCGTGGTGCGGGAGACGGAGAGCGGACTTCTGGACGCCGAGCTGGGCTTCACGGTCCCGGGCCGAGGCATGGCCCGGCTGCGGCTGCTCTTCAAACCGCCCCGGGCCGCCTGGCGCGCGCTGCTGGAACGGCCTGAAGCCTGGAACCATGTCCTGGAGAAGGCCGCGGATTCCGACGCGGGCGTGAATTTCCTGGGCCTGGAGCAGCTGCCGCCCGGGGGACGGGGCGGCGTCCTGGCCGAGGCCCTGCGCGGACTCTGAGCCTGAAAACGAAGCGACCCGCCATGAGGCGGGTCGCTTCGTTTCCGAAAGGGAGCCGGAATCAGGCCACGGCCTGGGCCGCGCCGCCGATCTTCTCGGGCAGGGATTCGGGGGCCTGGACCGAAGCGGCCACGGGCAGCTCGATCTCCTCGAGGTAGTCGGCCCGGTGGGTGTCCAGGTAGCGCAGGAAGGCGTTGTTCAGGGCGTGCCCGGAGGCGAAGACCTCGAAGCTGCCGTAGAGCGGCGTGCCCATGACGGCCATGTCGCCCACGAAGTCCAGCAGCTTGTGGCGCACGAACTCGTCCTTGTAGCGCAGGCCGTCGGCGTTGAGCACGTTGTACTCGTCCAGGACGATGGCGTTGTCCAGGGAGCCGCCCAGGGCCAGACCGTTGGCGTGCAGGTAATCCACTTCCTTGAGGAAGCCGAAGGTGCGGGCCTTGGCCAGATCGGCGGCGAAGGCGCGCGGGGAGCCTTCCCAGGCGAGGCGCTGGCGGCCGATGAGCGGATGGGGGAACTCGATGGTGTAGTCCACGCGGAAGCCGTTGAAGGGCTCGGCCTTGATGAAGCGGCCCTGGCTCTCGAAGTTGATCGGGGCCTTGAGCGCGAGGACGCGGCGCGGCTTGCCCAGGGAACGGACGCCGGCCTGGTTCAGCAGGTAGACGAAGGAGCCCGCGCTGCCGTCCATGATCGGCACTTCGCGGCCCTGGACCTCGATGTGGATGTTGTCGATGCCGAGGCCCCGGATGGCGGCCAGCAGGTGCTCCACCGTGGCCACGCTCTCCTGCCCGTTGCCCAGCGTGGTGGCCAGGCCGGTGTCCACGACCAGGGACGGATTGGGGGCGAGGAATGCGGAGCCGGAGCCGTTGCGGACGGAAAACAGGATGCCGGTATCTTCAGGGGCCGGGCGCAGGGTCAGTTCGACCTGCTTGCCGCTGTGCAGCCCAATGCCCTTGCAGCGAACAGTCTTGCGGATGGTGGTCTGTAGCATACTCCCTCCGGCTTCCCACCAAGCAAGAACAGTGCCACGAAGTCTAGAGTTTTTTATATCCATTTATTTCAATATCTTATCGGAATATGACCACACGAAACCAAGCGGTTCGTCGGCCGTTTTTCGTAGGGTTTTCCCCACAGCTTTCCGGGAGTTGTGTGCTTTTCACCACAACCGCATCAGCGGCGGCGGGCCAGGAGCACCCGGTCCAGACCGGCCAGGTCGCGCAGAATCGCCACCTCGTCGAAGACGTCCAGGCCTTCGAACAGGGCCCGGACCGCGGCGCCCTGGCCGCAGCCGATCTCCATCAAAAGCATGCCGCCGGGGCGCAGGATGCGGGCCGCTTCCGGGGCCTGGGCCCGGACTTGGTCCAGGCCGTCCGCTCCGCCGCAGAGGGCCAGGGCGGGCTCGAAGTCGCGCACCTCGTTGGAGAGCGCGGCGTACTCGCCGTCGCTGATGTAGGGCGGATTGGCCACCACGAGGTCCGCGCCCGCCCCGACCAGGGGGCAGGCCCCGGCGTCGGCCAGGACCAGGGCCACGCGCCCGGCCACATCGTGCCGCAGGACGTTCTCGCGGGCCACGGCGAGCGCGGCCGGGCTCAGGTCCAGGGCCGCCACCCGGGCGGCGGAAAAATGCAGGGCCAGGGTCACGGCCAGACAGCCCGAGCCCGTGCCCAGGTCCACGATGGTCAGGGCCGCGTCCCCGGGGAAACGGTTCCCGGCCTCCTCCACGATGCACTCGGTCTCGGGCCGGGGCACGAGCACGTCGCCGCGGACGGCGAACTCCAGCCCCCAGAATTCCTTGCGGCCCAGGATCAGGGCCGCGGGCTCGCCACGGCCCCGGCGGGCCATGAACTCGCGGGCCCGGGCCAGCTCGTCCGCCGCCAGGGGGCGGTCCATGTTCAGGAACAGGTGCAGACGGTCCAGGCCCAGAACCTCGGCCAACAGGAGCTCGGCCGAAAGCCTCGGGGAGTCCACGCCGCGCGCGGCGAGGTACTCCTGGGACTTCCCAAGGATTTCCCGGACGGTGGGTCCGGTCATGAGGCCTTACTGGGCCCCGGCCTGACGGGTCAGGGCCTCGGTCTGGTAGTGGCTGACGAGCCCCTGGACCAGCTCGTCCAGATCCCCTTCCAGGATTGCGGCGAGCTTGTAGAGGGTCAGGTTGATGCGGTGGTCCGTGACCCGGCCCTGGGGGAAGTTGTAGGTGCGGATGCGCTCCGAGCGGTCGCCGGAGCCCACCTGGCTGCGCCGGGCCTCATTGTATTCCGCGTCCTTGCGCTCCTGCTCCAGTTGGAGCAGCCGGGAGCGCAGGACCTTGAGGGCCTTGGCCTTGTTCTTGTGCTGGGACTTCTCGTCCTGGCAGGAGACCACCAGGCCGGTGGGCAGGTGGGTCACGCGGATGGCGGAGTCCGTGGTGTTCACGCTCTGGCCGCCGGGACCGGAGGAGCGGAACACGTCCACCCGGATCTCGTCCGGCTTGATCTCCACGTCCACTTCCTCGGCCTCGGGCAGCACGGCGACCGTCACGGCCGAGGTGTGGATGCGGCCCTGGGACTCGGTGGCCGGGACGCGCTGCACCCGGTGGGTGCCGGACTCGTACTTGAGCTTGGAGTAGACCTTGTTGCCGGAGATGGCGGCGATGACTTCCTTGAAGCCGCCGGAGCCGGTGTCGTGGCTGGACATCTCCTCCACCTTCCAGCCCTGGGCCTCGGCGTAGCGGGCATACATGCGGTAGAGGTCCGCCGCGAACAGGGAGGCCTCCTCGCCGCCGGTGCCCGCGCGGATTTCCACGATGATGTTCTTCTCGTCCATGGGGTCCTTGGGCAGGAGCAGAATCTTCAGCTCCTCCTCCAAGGCGGGCAGGCGCTCTTCGATGGCCCCGATCTCGGCCTGGGCCATTTCGCGCATCTCGGGATCGGCGTCCCGGGCCAGCTCCTTGTTGTCGGCCAGCTCCCGAGTCAGGCGTTTGTATTCCCGGAAGGCCTGGACGATCTCGCCCATGTCCGAGTGGGTCTTGGCCAGCTTGCGGTAGCGCTCCTGGTCGCCGAAGACCTCGGGCTGCGAGAGCTCCTTTTCCAGGTCGACGAAGGTGCGTTCGATCTGCTCCAGCTTGGCGAACATCAGCAGGCACTCCTTTCGCCCACAGCGCCCTTGAGGGCCGCGATGGCCACCTCGATCTGGCGGTCGTCGGGCTCCTTGGTGGTCAGCATCTGCATGGCCAGCCCCGGCCAGCAGAGGATCTTGCACAGGCCGTTGTCGCGGTAGCGCCCGGCGAACTTGATCATCTCGTAGGCCAGGCAACTCACCGGGACCATCAGGAGCAGCTTGAGGGCCACGATGTAGAGATGCTTCACCAGGAAGACGGAGGGCGAATAGAAGGTCAGCAGCCAGGGCACGAGGAAGGTGTAGAGCACGATGCTCACGGCCAGGACGAAGAGCAGGAAGGCGGTGCCGCAGCGGGGATGCAGGCGGCTGAAGGGCCGGGTGGATTCGGGCGTGAGCAGGCCCCCGCTCTCGAAGGTCCAGATCACCTTGTGCTCCGCCCCGTGGTATTGGAAGACCCGGCGGATGTCCGGCACGTAGGAGATGGCCAGGATGTAGCCCACGAACAGGGCGAGCTTGAACAGGCCGTCCCAGATGTGGAAGCTCAGGGCGCTCACGTCGCCGGACAGCCCCACCCATTCCATGGCCAGGGAGAAGAAGTGCGGCAGGACCACGAAGAGTCCGAGGGCCGCGCCGACGGCCACGATCATGGTCAGGGCCAGATGAAAGCCGGTGATCTCGCCGTCGGTCTCCTCGTCCACCGCCTGGGTGGCCGAAAAGTTCAGGGCCTTGATGCCGTTGACCAGGGTCTCCAGCAGGACGGGAAAGCCGCGCACGAAGGGCTTGCGCAGAAAAGGGGCCCGCGTCAGGGAGAACCAGGGCCGGACCTCCACATGAATCTCGCCGTCGGGGCGGCGAACGGCGATGGCCAGACGATCCTTGGCGCGCATCATGACGCCCTCGATCACGGCCTGGCCGCCCACGGATTCCGGGGCGGCGAGCAGAAGCAGATTCCGAAGTCTCACCCTGGCGGTTCCTTCCCGGTTGCCCGGCGCGGAGCCGGCACGGCCGAACCCGGCCCTCCGGCAAAGAAGAAAGCCCCCGGGAGAGCGTGTCCGGGAAGGACACCATCCCCCCGGAGGCACATTCCCCGGACGCGATCCTGGAAGCTACTTGCCGGCTTCGCCGGAATCCTGGAACTTGGCGTACTTCTTGCGGAAGCGGTCGATACGGCCGGCGGTGTCCACGAAGCGCTGCTTGCCCGTGAAGAACGGGTGGCAGTTGGAGCAGATTTCCACGTCCACGACCTGCCCCTTGGTGGACTTGGCCTCGATCTCGAAGCCGCAGTGGCAGCGGATCTTGGCGGTATGGACTTTAGGATGAATTTTCTCTTTCATGGCGATCTCCTGGTTCTGGATGCGCGAAGCAGATTCATATACGCACGGAATCAGGATTTGGCAAGAGGGAAAAGGCCCCCTTCCGCGAGGCGCGCCGGAAAAAGAAAAGCGGGGGCCGGGGCCCCCGCTTTCGGATGCACGCAAGGCGAAAGGAATCAGACGCAGCCCGTGGGCTTGGGCAGGCCGGCCATCTTGCAGGCTCCCTTGCCGGGGCCGGACGGGAACAGCTCGTAGATCTCCTTCAGCTTGAAGCCCGTCACCTTGGACAGGATGCGGACCATCGGGGCGATGCCGTTCTTCTTGTAGTAGTCCTGCAGGAACTCGATGACCTTCTGGTGGTTATCGGTCAGCTCCTTGATGCCCTCGGACTCCTTGACGTACTCCACCCACTCCGGGTTCCAGTCGTCGAAGCGCTGCAGGAAGCCGTCCTCGTCCACCTCGAATTTCTTGCCCTTGAATTCCACAACAGCCATGTTCTTTCCTCCTCAATAACGCGTTGGAACAGGTCTTTTCTTCTCTCCGGGACACGAAAACGGCCCCGGAATCTACCCTATCCATCAAGCGGCAAACCGCCGCCATTTGCCCGGGAATCTTCAAGCAGGAATTTTTTGATTGATACTCGCTTCAACATCTTTTTGTCAACAGAACCCCCCAATCAGAGGGACTTTGCGCTTTTTTTCCCAACCTAGCGCAAGCGCTCAATCGCGCAACAGTTCCTCGAAATGCCCACGGGCCCAGTCAAGGGAAGGGTCCAGCTCCAGGGCCGTGCCCAGGTAGTCCAGGGCCTCCTCGGCATGCCCAAGAAACTTGTGACACAAGCCCAGGTTGGCCAAGTCCGGGGCGGACCCGCTGTCCAGGGCCAGGGCCGCCTGGAAGTCCGTCATGGCCTCCTGGTAGCGCTTCAGCTTGAAGCGCGCCACTCCGCGCAGGTTGAAGAACTCCTTGACCTCCGGGTCCTGGAGCACGGCCCGGTCCAGGTGGGGGATGCACTCCTCCCACAATCCTGCCTGGGTCATGGCGTAGGCCTGATAGAAGGCCGCCAGGGCGCGCTCCTCGGCCGCGGGCTGGATCGGCTCGGCCTCGGCGAAGCTCGCCGCGGCATCCTGGTTCCGGCCCTGGCGCAGCCGCAGCAGGCCCATGAAGAACGGCAGGTAGGGCGCGCCCGGATAGGTGCGGTCGAGCACGGCCAGGCCGCGTTCGGCATCGGCGGGCGGCGCCTCCTCGGCCAGCATGCGGCCCACGAACAGGCCCAGGCCCCGGTTCGGCGTGCGCTCCCGGAACTCGAAGCCCGGCACGAAGTTGTAGTTCGTGGTCACGCCCAGGTCCGGGTGGCTCGTGTCCACGCTGTACAGGCGGTAGCCCTGGCGTTCGAGCCCCCGGGCCAGGGCCTCCAGCTCACGCAGGATGTTGCGGTCCTCCACGCAGGGCAGCGAATCCAGCGGGACCAGGGGCCCTTGCTCCAGCCAGCGGATCTGGTCCAGGGAGGTGAACTTGGACAGGCCCGAGGCCTCGTAGACCCGGCCGGTCTGGAAGTCCCCCGCCAGCTGGGCCACCTCGGTGACGGCTCGGATGGCGGCCTTGGCCGGGGAGGCGGCGGTTCCGGCGGTGAAGACGATCTCGCTCATGGCCGGGAAGGTGGCCGGATCGTAGGCCAGGGCCGCCACCGTGGGCACGGGCAGGCCCAGGGTGAAGTCCTTGAGCAGGAGCACGATGCCGTTGTCGGAGAAGGCCCGGCACAGACGCAGGAGCACCTCGTCGTGGAAGCTCGCCGGGTCCAGGGTCGGCAGCGCGGGATGCTCGCGGTCCACCAGGGCCGAAACGTGCCGTTCCACCAGTTCGCAGGCCCCCTGGAGAATCGACTCCTCGAAGCTGTTCCCGGCGGACGACCCGTTGAATTCATTGAGCTTCTTGAACCAGTCCAGGGGCGCCGCGACTTCGTTCCCGGCCGCCACGTCCAGGGCCGGGTGGAAACGCCAGCGCACGAGATCCATGACCGACTCGGCCTGCTCCCGAGGCAGGTCCTCGCCCACGGACTGGAGAATCCGCGAGATGTCCATGAGCCCGGCCCCGAAACGGCGCTTGGCCTCGGACCAGCTCAAGTGCTGGAAATGCTCGGGGTCGGCCCAGAAGCTGAAGTAGCTGAAGCGCTCCACCAGCTCCATGAGCGCCGAGGCCTCGGCCTGTTCCGGCGAGGCCCCCTTGCCCATCTGCTTGCGCGTGGGCATGACGTCCCGGGCCGCCGGGCCGCAGACGCTCAGGAACACGGGGATGCCCAGCCGCCCGGTGTCCACGCGCCGGGTCTCCTCCAGAACGCCCGCGCAGCGGGCCTCCAAAAGGCCGCGCACGCGGGCCACGGTCTCGGCCGGGGAGGCGGCCTTGTCCTGGTCCTCGGTATAGGCCTTGAAGCAGTCGGTGAGCCGGATCATGCGCCCTTGACCCCCAGGCGATAGAGGAGCGTGGAGGCGTTTCCGTCCCGTTCGGCGCAGGGAACCTCCTTGCGCAGCATGTGGTACTTCTCCCGCGCCCGCTCAAAGAAGACCAGGCCCTGGCGCTTGCCGTTCTGGGCCAGGATGACCTCGGAACCGGCCTCCGGCAGCAGGTGGGCGTCCAGGAACTCCAGCAGCGGATCATAGACCGCGTCCTCGTAGAGCACCTCGCAGCCGACGATGCAGTGGAAGCGACGCCCCAGCCGGTCGCGGGTGAAGTCCGCGGAGCGCACCTTCACGCGGTCGGCCAAATTGTTCTTCAGGGCGTTGATGCGGCTGAACAGGAGCGAGGCGGGCTCCCTGTCCGTGAGGGTCACGCGCGCGCCGCCGGCTGCTGCCGCCAGGCCGCACAGGCCGCAGCCGGCGCCGATCTCAAGGATTTCGGCGTTCTCGGGCAGGGGATAGCGCCGCAGCATGGTCCCCAGGATCAGGGCCGAGGTCCAGATCTTGGCCCAGAGCGGCAGCCGCACGGGCTCGCCGGGGTGGGAGCGGTTCACCAGGGTGTCCAGGTAGCGCGGCATGTCCGCGATCTGGAGAATGTGCAGCCGGGCGTCGCCCAACTGCACCTCTTCGAAGCACACGGGCCCGAACTCGGTCCGGGCGATGTCGAGCAGCTCCTCCAGGGAGGCGGCGTGCGGGAAGTCCTTCAGCAAGTGATCCTCCGAAACAAGGCGGGATGGCCCGGTCAGGGGCGGGGGGACAATAGCCTCACTCCTCCACGGCCTCAAGGGCCCAGTGCGAGGACGGATCGTCGGTCCGGCGCGAGAAGCGCCACAGCGCGGGGACCTCGCGCGGCGCGGCGCGGCCCTGGCCCTCGCGCATGAGCGCCTTGTAGCGCACGCGCACGCGCTCCATGCCGCCGCTCGTCTCGCGGCCGACGACCTCGGCGTCGAGGAGCACGATGTCCGGCGCTCCGGGCGGCGGATTCACCATCCGCTTGGCGAACCACTCCACGGCCTCGGGCGTGGCGAAGCCGGAAAGGTCGGCCAGATCGCCCTTGCCGAACGCGCCCTGGATGCGGACGAAGGCGGCCTTGGCCCCGGCCAGAAACTCGCGTTCGTCCGAACCGGCCGTGTCGGGAGACGAGGCCCGGGGCCCGGCGGCTCCCGCCGGAACGCTCCCGCCGGACAGACGGGCCCAGGCCTCGCGGGCCCGGGCATGACGCGCCTCCAGGTTCTCCTCGTCCCGGGGCGGCTCGGCTCCGGCGCTCCCCGCCGGGCGTTCGCCGTCGCGGCGGAACCCTCCGTTGCGCAGGACCCGCATGAGCACCACGGCCACGAGGACCAGGACGATGATGTCCAGGATGTCCAGGCCTCCGAAGTCGCCCTGCCCGAGGAAATGCGAGCGGATGAAGCCCACCCCGGACAGCGCCGTTTCGGCGGCCTGGGCCGTGCCTGGAACAAGGGCTGCGAACGGAAGGATGAAACGCGCGCGCATCAGAGGATGAGCCCCATGTCGCGGAGCAGGTCGATGAATTCCCGGACGTTGATGGGCTTGGTCAGGTAGGCGGCCGCGCCGCCCTGATAGTAGGCCTTGACCACGTTCTTGGGATCGTCGAGGGCCGTGATCATGATGATCTTGGCCTCGTCCGCGGGCTTCACGCCCGAGGCGCTCTCCAGTTGCCGCATGGTCCGCACGGCCTGCTGCCCGTCCATGGAGGGCATCATGATGTCCATGCACACGAGGTCGAAGGGCTTGCCCTCGGCCAGGCCCGAGGCGAAGGCCGCCACGGCCTCCTCCCCGTTGGTCACGGACATCCCCTCGGCGTACGGGGCGAGGATGTTTTCCAAGAGCCTGCGGCTGGTGAACTCGTCCTCGACGATGAGCGCTTTCATGCGTGTCTCCCGGGTCTTTCGCCATTTCTACCCCAATCCGCCACGGGACTCAACTCGCCCTCCCCTTGCCAGAAGCCCGGCGCCTCCTTACTATGCCCGCGACAACGAACCAGCCCACGGAGCAGCACATGTCCATGCATCTTCCCCTGGCCGCCCTCGGCCAAGGCCCGTTCTGGGACACCTGGCCCTTCACCCCCGGCTACGGCGACACCGTCTCCACCCTGGCCAAGTTCGTCCTGGTGGCCGTGATCCTGGGCCTGATCCTCCTCTTCCTGCGCCTGCTCTTCGGTCCCAAGGGAGTCTTCCGGGACAAGGAACTGGAACGCGAGGCCGAGGAGATGCGCCGCAAGGAGCTGGAGGAACTGGAACGCGCCTACGCCGCCGGGGAACTCTCGGAACTGGACTACATCTACCGCAAGAAGAGGCTGGGGTGAGCGGCGCGCCGTCCATCGAGACGCTGGTCCGACGCTTCCAGGACTACGCCTCGGGCTTTGCAAGCGCCGACCCCGACCGCGACTACCACTTCCGTCTCAAGACCGAACACACCCTGCGCGTCCTGGATTTCGCCCGGACCATCGCCCGCGAGGAGCGCATGCGTCCCGACACGGCCCGGCTGACGGAGATCGCGGCCCTGTTCCACGACGCGGGCCGCTTCGAGCAGTTCGCGCGTCACGGCACGTTCAACGACCGCGCGTCCTGCAACCACGCCCGCATGGGCGTCACGGTCCTGCTCCGCGACGGTCTGCTGGAAGGCCTGGACCCGGCCGAACGCCGTGTGGTCCTGGGCGCGGTCTTCCTGCACAACGTCCGCGCCCTGCCCCCGCGCCTGCGCGAGCCCCTGGGCGCCGTGACCCGGGCCGTGCGCGACGCCGACAAGCTGGACATCTACCCGGTCATGCTCTCCCACCTGGACGGCGACAAACCCCTGGACCCGGTGGTCTGCATGGGCGTGCAGCGCTCCCCGGGCCGGTATTCGGACGCCATCGTGAACCAGCTGGAGCGCGAGCAGTTGGCGAACTACTCCGACATGCGCTTCGAAAACGACTTCCGCCTGCTGCTCCTCGGCTGGGTCTTCGATCTGAACTATGCGACCTCCCGACGCATCCTGGACCAAAGCGGCCAGCTGGAGCGCGTCTTCCGGGAACTGCCCCAGGACGACCGCCTCCTGGCGGTCAGAAAACGAATCGAGGCCAATCTCCGCCGTCCCTGACGCCTCCCCCTTGCCAGACGCCGCCTCCCGCCTATTATTGAGAAGACGACAGACAAAGGAGGCGTCATGCCCGATCATCCGCTGTACGACGTAGTCATCCTGGGCTGCGGTCCGGCCGGCCTGCAGGCCGCCATCCACGCGGCCCGCAAGAAGGCCTCCGTGCTCCTGCTGGGACGCATGGACAAGAGCAGCCTCTACTGGGCCCACGTGGAAAACCTCTGCTGCCAGTTCAAGGTCACGGGCGAGGAGATGCTGCGGATAGGCCGCGAACAGGCCCTGGGCTTCGGAGCCGAAATCATTGGCGAGGACGCCCTGCGCATCGAGCAGAAAGGGCGTTTCTTCGAACTCTCCACCGAGAGCGGCCAGGCCGTGGTGGCCCGAACCCTGGTCATCGCCACCGGCACCACCCGCAACAAGCTCGGCATCCCCGGCGAGAAGGATCTCCTGGGCCGGGGCGTGAGCTATTGCGTGGAATGCGACGGCGGCTTCTTCCGAAACGAGGACGTGGCCGTCATCGGCGGCCACAGCGCGGCGGCCGGAGGTGCGCTGACCCTGACCCACACGGCCAAAAGCGTGCATCTGGTCTGCGAAAAGCTGGACGTGGCCGAAGCCCTGCGCGCCCAGATCCTGGAGCGCGGCGTGATCCTGCACGAGGGCGTCAAGCCGCTGGAGATCACCGGCGAAAACGCGGTGGACGGCCTGTCCCTCTCCGACGGCTCCCGCCTGGCCGTGGCCGGGGTGTTCATCGAACTGGGGGCCAAGGGCGTGCTGGAGCTGGCCGCCACCCTCGGGCTGAACCTGGACGAGAGCATGAAGTACGTGGACACGGACAAGCGCATGCGCACCAACGTGCCCGGCGTATTCGCGGCCGGAGACATCGCCGGGCCGCCGCTGCAGATCGCCAAGGCCATCGGCGAGGGCTGCGTGGCCGGTCTGGAGGCCGCGACTTACGCCAAGAAGATCAAGGAAGCCCAGGAACCCGGCGACGAGGAAGAGGACGATCTCTAAGCCCGCCGTTTCGCGGCGCCATCGAATGCAACAGGCCCCGACGGTTTTCCGCCGGGGCCTGATCTTTTCTCAACTCGCGGCGCGGTCCGGGTCAGATCTTCTGCTCCACGGCCTGAAAGCAGGGAATGCAGAGGGTCTTGCCGTCGAAGCGCCGGGTGCGCGATTCCATGGTCATTTCGCCGCAGGCCTCGCAGGCCAGACTGCGCAGCACCCGGGCCGGGCGCGGTTCCTGTCCGGGCAGGGGCGTGATCTCGAACATCTCGTCCAGTTCGATGTCCAGAAAACGCCGCCGCAGAGCCTCGCGCAACTCGCCCACCCGGGTCAGGTCCTCGGGCGTGGCCGTGCCGTCGGCCTGCCGACGCATCAATGCTCCCATCTCCTCATCCATGCCGCCGCGAACCTCGGGCCGCAGGATGGCCCGAAAGCCGCTCCCGCCGCGCCGGAAGAAGGAAAAGGCCATCTTGCCCAAATCGCGGTGAATGAAGTTGCCCTTGCCATAGGTGCAGCCGGTGAGCACCTGGATGGCGTCCACGCCGCACATGTCCGTCTCGGACACGGCCACCATGTCCGGGCCGGGCTCGCCCAGTTCGCGCAAGGCCAGCTCGGCCGCGCGGATGCCGATGGACAGTCCGGGACACTCGTGGCCGTGAAAGGCCACCACTTCGGCCAGCCGCTCGGGAGAAAAGGAACAGGGCATGATCAGACCTCGCTACGGGGCAGCACCAGGGGGTGGTCGTCGACCCGGTGCACGGTCACGGGCAGGCCGTAGACCTCCCGCACCGTGTCGGCCTCGATCTCGCCGGGGCTGCAAGCGGCGAAGACCCGACCTTCCTTGAGGAACAGGAGCTTGTGGGCGAAGCGCAGGGCCGTGTTCAGGTCGTGCATGGTCATGACCACGGCCATGCCGTGTTCCACGGCCACGTGCCGGATGAGGCGCAGGATGTCCTCCTGGTTGCGCATGTCCAGCGCACTCGTGGGCTCGTCGAAGAGGAGCAGGCGAGGTTCCTGGACCAGGGCCCGGGCGATGGCCACCTTCTGCAGTTCCCCGCCGGAAAGCTGGTCCAGGTGGCGCAGTTGCAGGTGGCCGAGGCGCAGATGGCGGATGGCCGACTCCACCATGCGCACGTCCGCGTCCGAGGCGCGCCAGCGGATGTGCGGCTTCCGGCCCAGGAGCACGGCGTCGAACACGGTCAGGCGCGGGGCCTCGTTGCGCTGGGGCACGTAGCCCACGGCCCGGGCCACGGCGTCCGGCGCCAAGCGCAACACGTCCTCGCCATCCACCAGCACCGCCCCCCGGCTGGGCCGGTGGATGGCGTTGATGCACTTGAGCAGCGTGGTCTTGCCTACGCCGTTGGGACCGAGCACGGCCAGGACCTCGCCCGGCCCCACGGACAGGCGCACGTCCCGCAGCACGGGGCTGCCGTTGTAGGAGAAGCACACTCCGGCCACGTCCAGGATCACGACCGCCTCCGCAGGATGAGCAGAAAAAACACCGGCGCGCCGAGAAAGGCCGTGAGCACGGACACGGGCAGCACGTGCGGGGCCAGGATCAGGCGCGCGGCCGTGTCCGCCGCCAGCAGAAGCAGGGCCCCGGCCGCCCCAGCCGCGGGCAGCAGGAAGCGATGGTCCGCGCCGATGACCCGGCGGACCATGTGCGGCGTGACCAACCCCACGAAGCCGATGACGCCCAGGAAGGAGATGATCACCGAGGTCACCAGGGTGGCGGCCAGCATGCCGCACAGACGCACCCGGCCGAGGCGCACCCCGAGGCTGCGGGCCGTCTCGTCGCCCGCGTCCACGGCGTTGTAGTTCCAGGCATTGGCCGTGAAATAGACCAGCGCGAACACTGCCGCCGCCGCCAGAATCCCCACCTGGGTCCAGTTGGCCCGGGCCGTGTCGCCGAAGGTCCAGAAGACCATGGCCGCCAACTGCACGTCGTCGGCGAAGTATTGCAGGAACATGGTCCCGGCCGTGAACAGCGAGCCCAGGGCCACGCCGCCGAGGACCATGACCTCGGGGGTGGAGCCGCGCCGCCGCGCCAGGGCCACCACCACCAGGGCAGCGGCCAGGCTGAACAGGAAGGCCGAGGTCACGATGATCGCCGGCTGGCTCAGGACCACGGCCCCGCCGGTGGCGGCGGTGAGCCGCCCGTCGCCCAGGACGAGCACGGCCAGGGCCGCGCCGAAGGCCGCCGCGTGGGAGATGCCCAGGGTGAAGGGCGAGCCCAGGGGGTTGCGCAGGATGGACTGCATGGCCGCCCCGCACAGGGCCAGCCCGGCACCGGCGGCCAGGGCGGCCAGGGACTGGGGCAGGCGGATGTTCCAGAGGATGACCCGGGCCCGCTCGGACTCGGCCGCGCCCGCCAGGGTCCTGACCACGGCCGCCAGGGAGAGGTCCGCCGCGCCCAGGCTCAGGGACAGCGCCAGGGAACAGGCGGCCGCCAGGGAGAGCGCGGCGATGAACAGCGTCTTGCGCCCCACGTAGCGGGCGTAGTCGCCCGGGATCCGGCCGTCGGCGAAGTGCATGGCTAGCGCACGGGCACCGGCTTGAAGGCCTGCCCGCCGAAGAGGCGGTCCATCTCCCCGAACACCGGCTTGCCCACCAGGAAGGCGTAGATGGCGTCGGCCTGGGCCGCGGGGTCCACGTCCTTGAAGCGCTCGGGATAGAGCACCTTGCCCACGAAGTAGGCGTCGGCCAGGATGGAGCCGTAATTCTGGGAATACCAGTTGTAGGGCAGCAGGCCGTAGACCCGGCCCCGCTTCACCGCATCCAGGGTCTGATAGGCCGGGTCGGTCTTCAGTTCGTGCAGGCCGCCCGCGCCCTCGCCCAGCTGCAGGGTGGCCAGGTCGAGGAAGAGCACGTCCGGGTTCCACTCCACGATCTTCTCCTTGGCCACCACGGTCTGGCCCGGAGTCACGGTTCCCTCGGCAGCCACGTTGCGCGCGTTCAGGAAGAGGAACGGCGGGTAGCCGGGCTCGGTGGAGTGGAAGCCCTGGGGGCCCTTGTAGGCCACACCGCCGACGTAGACCCGGGGCCGCTCGGACTCCGGCAATCCGGCCACCCTCCGGCCCAGTTCCGCGATGTGCGTGTCGAAGAAGGCGATCACCGCCTCGGCGCGCTCCGTCCGGCCCATGACCTGGGCCATGAGCCGCAGGGCGGCATAGAACTCCGCCCGCTTCTTGCCCAGGTCCCCGTAGCGCAGAACCACCACCGGGATGCCGGTCTTGCGCTCCAGGTCCACGGGGTTCGTGCCCATCTCCGGGTTGACCTTGAGGATCACCTGGGGCTGCACGGCCAGGGAGAGGATGCGCTCGGGGTTGTCCTCGCCCCGGAACTGTCCGAACACGGGCAGGTCGCGGAAACCGGGGTTGGCGATGGCGTAGGGTCGGGCGTCGAACTGGTTGCGCCTGCCCTCGATGTCGTCCACGGCCACGGCCAGATTCTGGGCCTGGAGATAGGTCAGCAGCCGGAGGCAGCCGGAGCCGGAGCAGATGACCCGCTCCACCTTGGCCGGGATGGCCACCTGGCGGCCCAGGGCGTCGGTGACCACGCGGGTGTCCCCGGCCAGGGCCGGAAACGCGCCGAGCAGGATCGCGGAACACAGAAGAAGGAGCGTACGGATCATCGCGGCCTCCGGGCGGCCCGCGCCATGCCTTGGAAATCGTTGCGCGGACCGACTGATTATTTTTGTTTCAGTAGCACGCGATACGTACAATTTTCACCACAGCGCGTCAACACGATCCGGCCGCCGGAATGGATGAACGCCGCGCGGGACAAGAAAAAGACCCCGCCGGGGCGGGGTCTTGGATGCCGTCGAAGAAAGGCCTACTTGCGCACGAAGCGCACGAGCTTCTTCTCCTGGCCCGGCCGCAGATCCAGGGTGTGCGTGGAGCAGGAGATGCAGGGGTCGTAGGCCCGCACGAGCATGGACAGGATGAGCTCGATCTCGGCCTCGGACTTGTCGGCCAGGGTCGGGACCAGGGCCTCCATGTCCTTCTGGATGTTGGCGTGGTTCTGGTTCGTGGGGATGACGCAGTCGGCCTGGAAGATGCGGCCGTTGGCGTCGTACTCGTAGGCGTGGAAGAGGATGCCCCGGGGCACCTCCACCGCGCCCGCGCCCTTGCCCGCCTTGACCCGGATGGGCGGCAGGGCCTCCTCGCGCGGGCCGCGCGCCAGGAGCTTGTCGATGAGGGCCACGGAGTCCTCCACCGAATGCACGCACTCCACGAGCTGGGCCACGGTGTTCATGAACGGATTGGTGCAGCCCGGCTTGAGCCCGAGCTTGGCGGCGGCCGCCGCCGCGCCGGGGGTGAGCTTTCCGGCGTTCAGGTTGAAGCGCGCCAGGGCTCCGACCATGTAGGATTCATCGACGTTCTTGCTCCACTTGGCCGTGGATTGCGGCACACAGTACTCCCGGGTCACGCTCTTGTAGTCGCGCACGGGATGGCGCTCGTCCTGGCTGGAGCCCACCTCACCCCAGTACAGGGCATAGTCCGTGGGCGAGACCAGGGCGATGTACTCGGTCTTGCGCTCGAAGGACGGAATCTTGTCCGCCAGGGAGGCCACGAGGTCCACGGCGAAGTCCAGGTTGGGCAGGCTCTCCACCAGGAGGGCGCGCAGGGCCGTCAGGTCCTGGATCGAGGGAATCCGCATCCAGCCGCCCGGGGTCATGCGCTGCGGGTGGGTGGTGCGGCCGCAGATGATCCGGCAGAACTCGTTGGACATGCGCCGGGCGGCCACCAGCTTGAGCAGCGCGTCCTTGTGCGTCTCGGCCAGGGGGATCACGGAGTCCACGCCCATGAGGTCCGGCAGCACGAGATAGGCGATGTGCAGCAGGTGGCTCTGGAGGTTCTCGCCGTGCACGGCCAGGCGGCGCAGCAGGAGCGTCTGCTCCGAGACGCGGATGTCCAGGGCGTCCTCGGTGGCCTGGAGCGAGGCCAGCTGGTGCCCGATGGAGCAGATGCCGCAGATGCGCGAGGTGATGTGATGCACGTCGCGGTAGTCCCGGCCGATGAGCATGGCCTCGAAGAAGCGCGGAGCCTCGGGCACTTCCCAGCGGCAGGCCGACACGCGGCCGTCCGCCTCGATCTCGACCACGATGTTGCCGTGGCCCTCCACGCGGGTCAGATAGTGGACATCCACCCGTTTTCCGGTCTTGGCCGGAGCCGCCGACTGCGTCTTTTTCGCCATGACGTCCTCGCAAGCCGCCTAGAGCGTGGCGGCGGTGTCTCCCAGGTAGAAGCGGAGCAGGTCCTGCACGGCCCGGCGATCCTGCCCGGCGCGGTCCAGGACGATGCGGGCCGAGTCCAGGTTGGCCCCGGGCACCAGGCCGCGGCAGCCCCAGCAGTGGGCCCCCTCGGTGACGCAGCAGGCCCCGCAGCCCGCGCGGGTGATGATGCCCAGGCACATGCGGCCCATCTCGAAGCGGCAGATGTTCCCGGCCTCCTTGCACTCCACGCAGACCGGCCAGTCGGGCAGCCAGGGCGTCTTGCCCAGGAGCACCTCCTTGACCACCCGCGCGAACTCGGCCGGGTCCACGGGACAGCCGGGAATCTCCGCGTCCACCTGGACCACGGACTTGATCGGCCGGGCCGGGGCGGTCGGATACCAGCGGGCGGAGGGTCCGTAGACCTCCTCGCGGTAGACGTTCTCGGCCAGGAAGTTCTTCAGGCAGTTGATGCCGCCGATGCAGGCGCAGGCCCCCAGGGCCACGAGCACGCCCGCGCCGGCCCGGATGCGCTTGATGCGCTCGATGTCCTCCGGACGGGTGATGGAGCCCTCCACGAAGGCCACGTCGTAGGTCTCGGCCGAGCGCGTGGCCACCTCGCGGAAGCTGACCACCTCCACGTGGCCGAGGATGTCCAGCAGACGTTCCTCCAGGTTGGCCACCTGGAGCTGGTCGCCCTCGCAGCCCGCGAAGTCGAAGAAGGCTATTCTCGGTTTCGCCGTCATGGCCGCCTCCGGGTTAGATGGCTTCCTGGTACGCCTCGATGTCCGTGTAGCGGAACACCGGGCCGTCGATGCAGGCGTTCAGGTCGTTGATCTGGCAGTGCCCGCACTTGCCCAGGCCGCACTTCATCTTGCGTTCCAGCGAGACGTAGATCTGGTCCGCCGGAATGCCGATCTTGCGGCAATCGGCGATGACGAAGCGGTACATGATCGGCGGGCCGACCATGGCCACGAAGGTGCCCGCGGCGTCGATCTGGACCTTGGGCAGAAGCGTGGTGATGAGGCCCACGTTGCCCTGCCAGGTCTCGTCGCCCCGGTCCACGGTCTCCAGGACCTCCACGTCGCCCCGCTCGCCCAGGCGCTTGATCTGCTCGGTGAAGATGCGCTCCTTGGGGTCGCGGGTGCCGATGAGCACGATGATCCGGCCGAACTCCTCGCGGTGGCGGAGCTGGTAGCGCAGCAGCGAGCGCAGGGGGATGTAGCCCAGGCCGCCGGCCACGAAGAGCGTGTCCTTGCCCACGAACTGCTGCACCGGGAAGAAGCTCCCGTAGGGGCCCCGGATGCCGATCTTGGCCCCGGGCTCCAGGGCGTGCAGGGCCTGGGTCACGGTGCCGATCTTGCGCACGGCCAGCTCGAAGACGTTCTTCTGCTCCGGCGGGGAGCTGATGGAGAACGGCGCCTCGCCCACCCCGTAGATGGACAGGTTCACGAACTGCCCGGGCTTGTGGGCCAGGGGCTTGCCGTTGTCCTGCTCGAAGGTGAACAGGGTCACGAAGTCCGAGAGCTTCTGCTTGGCCACGAGGGTCGCCGGACGCGGCACGTAGGGCGAGAAGTTCTTAATACTCATTGCCCGACTCCTCCCAAAGCTCGTTGAACACGGCCAGCGGATTGGCGATCCCGGCCGTGCAGGCGCGCACGCAGCGTCCGCAGCCCACGCAGCCCAGTTCCCCGATCTTGTCGTAGATGTATTTGCCCTTGCGGAAATAGCGGTGGCGGTAGCGGTCCAGGGCCTTGGGCCGGAAGTTGTGGTTCCCCGCCACCCGGGCGAAGGACTCCAGCATGCAGCCGTCCCAGGCCCGGAAGCGCTCGCCCTTCTCCAGCCGGTCGTCGGCCTCCTCGCGGATGTCGAAGCAGTAGCAGGTGGGGCAGACCAGGTTGCAGGAACCGCAGGCCAGGCACATCACCGCGTACTTGCGCCAGATGGGGGAATCCCAGCTGCGGCCGAGGATGCGCGGGGTCTCCTCCCAGTTGTACTTGAGGGCGTTGGCCCGCGTCAGGGCCAGGGCGCGGAGCTTGGCCCGGCGGGCGGCCTCGCGGTCGGCGGCCGTGGCCTTCATGGGCTCCCCGGCGCGGCGCAGCAACTCCTCGCCGCGCGCCGAGCCGACCTGCACCAGAAAGGAGGCCGGGCCGATCTTGGTCCAATAGAGATCGTAGCCGTGGTTCACCTTGTCCGCGCCGAGGCTGCCCCAGAAGGCGGTGGGCGAGACGGTCAGCGGGTCCAAGGCCATGATCAGGGTGGCCTCGCGGCGGCGCAGATAGTTCTGGTCCGGGCTGCCGCCCTCCATGATCTGGTCCAGCTGGTTCAGGGCCTTCAGATCATAGGGATGGACCCCGAAGAGGATCTGCTGCGGGGCCTCGAACACCGGCTCGGCGGTGTAGGCCTGGAGGTCGTAGCGGATGAGTGTCTCGCGCGGAGGCAGGAGATGGCGCTTGGGGGAGTTGTAGGCGACGTCATACTCCCACGCCACTTCGAGTTCCTCGTGCCAAGGGCGGAAATCGTAGAACCCCTCGGCGGTCCGGGCCGGCACGTAAAGCGCGTATTCGCGGCTCCACTGACGGAACAGCTCGGGGAGCTGTTCCTGAAAGACGGTGTAGGTCGTGGTCATGGACCCCCCCTGGGCGGATCGACCGGATTTGGAAGTATCAGCCCTTATGGGTCAAGTCCCGGCCTTTGACAAGCCATGTTCCAAAAAGAACTTGGGCTCTTGGGAAAAAACCGGGGCGGCCAAAAAAGTCCTTGCCAGCCGCCGGGAGTCTGGGTATAGAGACGTTCCCTCGTGGGCGATTAACTCAGCGGTTAGAGTGCCATCTTCACACGGTGGAAGTCCCGTGTTCAAATCACGGATCGCCCACCACGAGACCAAAAAGCCCCGGCAAGACCGGGGCTTTTTCTTTCCCGGAGCGCCCATGCGACTGGTCCTGTTCAACCCGGAAATCCCCCCGAACACGGGCAACGTGGCCCGGCTCTGCGCGGCCATGCGCATCCCCCTGCACCTCATCGAACCCCTGGGCTTCTCCCTGGCCGACCGCTACCTCAAGCGCGCGGGCCTGGACTACTGGCCCCACGTGGACCTGCGCGTGCACCCGGACATGGGTCATTTCCTGCGCGAAACGGCCCCCTCCCGCCTCGTGCTTTCCAGCGCCCGGGGCGGCGTCCCGGCGCACCGCTTCCCCTTCGAGCCCGGCGACGCCATCGTGCTCGGCCCGGAGACCACGGGCCTGCCCGGCGAAATCCTCGGCCTGTCCGAGCATCTCGTACGCATCCCCATCCGGGGGGAGGTGCGCAGCCTGAACATGTCCACCGCCGCGGGCATCCTGCTGCACGAGGCCCTGCGTCGGACCGGCGGCCTGGACTGACCAGCGCCTTGCGCCGCGAGCGCTTTGCCGCTATTTTCCGCAATCAACAAAAGGACGGCACATGCGGCTTCTCGTCACCGGCGGCTGCGGCTTCATCGGCACCAACTTCATCCAGGGCGTGCTCTCCGCGCACCCGGACTGGACGGTGGTCAACCTGGACCGGCTGACCTACGCCGGAAACCGGCACAACCTCCTGGCCCTGGAACAGGAAAACGAAGGCCGGGGCGACCCGCGCTACGTCTTCGTCCACGGCGACATCGGGAACCGGGAGCTCGTGCTCTCGCTGCTTGAGGAGCACCGCCTGGAGGCGGTGGTCAACTTCGCCGCCGAGTCCCACGTGGACCGCTCCATCAACGACCCGGCGCCGTTCCTGAGCACCAACGTCATGGGCGCGCAGAACCTCCTGGAGTGCGCGCGGCTGCGCGGCCTCAAGCGCTTCGTGCAGATCTCCACGGACGAGGTCTACGGCAGCCTCGGCCCGGACGGCTCCTTCAGCGAGGCCACGCCGCTCGCGCCCAACTCGCCCTACTCCGCCTCCAAGGCCTCGGCCGACCTCGTCTGTCGGGCCTACCGCGAGACATACGGCCTGCCGGTGATCATCACCCGCTGCTCGAACAACTACGGCCCCTACCAGTTCCCGGAAAAGCTCATCCCGCTCATGTTCCTCAAGGCCCGCAACGGCGAGCCCCTGCCGGTCTACGGCCAGGGAACCAACGTGCGCGACTGGATATGGGTCGGGGACCACTGCAAGGGCGTGGAGCTGGCCCTGACGCGCGGCGCGCCGGGCCAGGTCTACAACTTCGGCGGCGCGGCCGAGCGCGCCAACCTGGACGTGGTCCGGGCCATCCTCAAGGCCCTGGGCAAGCCGGAATCCCTCATCACCTTCGTCAAGGACCGCCCCGGCCACGACCAGCGCTACGCCATGGATTTCGCCAAGGCGGCCCGCGAGCTGGGCTTCGCGCCCTCCCTGGACTTCGAGACCGGCCTGGCCCGGACCCTGGAATGGTACCGGGACAACGGGGCCTGGCTGGAGTCCGTGCAGAGCGGGGCCTACCGGCGCTTCATGGACGAATGGTACGGGGAGCGGGCGTGAGCGCCCTGGCCGGGGCCAAGGTCGCCGTTCTCGGAGGCCGGCGGGGCATGCTGGGCCAGGCCCTGACCGGGGCCCTGGAGCGCGCCAAGGTCGTGGCCCTGCCCCTGTCCTCCCAGGATTTCGACCCCCTGGACGCCCCGGCCCTGGAGGCCTTCCTCGCGCGCGAGAAGCCGGACCGGGTCTTCAACGCCGTGGCCTACACCGCCGTGGACCAGGCCGAGGACGAGCCCCAGGCCGCCTTCCGCCTGAACCGCGACCTGCCCGCCCTGCTCGGCCGGGTCTGCGCCGCGCGCGGCATCCGGCTTCTGCACTTCAGCACGGACTTCGTCTTCGACGGCCGGGGCCACGAGCCCCTGCGTCCCGAGGACCCCACCGGCCCGCTCTCGGTCTACGGGGCCAGCAAGCTGGCCGGGGAGGAGGCCCTGCGCGGCCTGCCCGGCGTGGTCGTGGCCCGCACGGCCTGGCTCTTCGGCCCGGGACGGACCAATTTCGTGGAGAAGATCATCACCCTGGCCCGGACCCGCGAGACGCTCACCGTGGTCCACGACCAGGAAGGCTCGCCCACCTACACCCCGGACCTGGCGGCCATGGCCGTGGCCCTGGCGGCCACGGAGACCACCGGCGTCCTGCACCTGGCCAACTCCGGCCGGGCCACGTGGTGCGAACTGGCGGCCGAGGCCGTCCATCTGGCGGGTCTGCCCTGCCGGGTCCAGCCCATCCCCACTTCGGCCTGGCCCACCAAGGCGACCCGTCCGGCCTTCTCCGTGCTGGATACGAGCGCCTTCACCACGGCCACGGGCATGACGCCCCGGCCCTGGAACCAGGCGCTGCGGGACTATGTGTTCGGGGACCTCGGACTCAGATCCTGAATCACCGCCGCGAGAAGTCGCGGAGCTTGCGGTTGGCGTCGCCCAGGTGCTCGGCCAGAAGCGTGACCACGAAACGGTGCACGGCCGAGGCCAGACGCGGCGCGCGCTCCTGGATCACCTGGAAGCTCTCCGCCGAGAGACGGTGCAGAACGCACTTGCGGGTGGCCAGCACCGAGGCCGAGCGCGGAGCCGTGGTGTACAGGCCCATCTCGCCGAAGACCGTGCCCGGGCCGAGCTTGCGCAGCCGCAGGATGCGCCCGCCGGGCAACTCCAGCTCGACGTTCACCATGCCGGACTCGATGAAATAGAGCGAGTCGGAGACGTCGCCCTGGCGGAAGACGTGCCGCCCCTTGGGAACCTCGACCCGCCGCAGAACGCGCAGGAGCTGGGGCACCACCTCCGGGTCCGGGAACACCGGCCGCAGGAGGTCGGCGAGGGACTGCTCCGCGCCGCCCAGGGCTCCCTCGTCCTCCAGGATGCGGTTCTCGCACCACTCCAGGGCGTAGTCCAGGTTCATGAAGGCCTGCACCGGCGCGTCCTCGTCGTCCGGCTTGACCAGACCGGCGCGCTCCAGATGCTCGGAGACCTCCAGGGAAAGCTGGGCCAGGACCAGCCGGAAGCCCTCGGCGTCGGCCAGGCGGGTGAGCATGGAGAAGCCGAGGTTCACCGAGGAGCCCAGGCCGGTGACCGCCCCGAAGTCCAGGACCACGTAGCGCAAGGGCTCGGTGTCCGGCTCGGCCAGGCGCTGGTGCACGCAGCGCATCACCCCGTGCAGCGACCCCAGGAACAGGAATCCACGCAGCTCCAGGATGAGCGTCCTGCCGCCCTTGGCGCGCAGGACCGCCAGCTGGGCCTTGGCGCGGTCCACGTTGCTGCGGTGGCTGTCGCCGGACAGCGCCCGGCACACGGAGGCGTTCCGGCCGTATCGGTTCACGGTCACGAGCATGGCCAGCACGAGCCCGACAGCCATGCCCAGGAGCAGGCCCAAGACCACGGTGACCACGAAGGTCAGCCAGAGCAGGGCGTAGTCGTCCTTACGGGTGAACTCGCCCCGGGTGTCCAGGAGCCAGTCCTTGATGAGGCTCAGGCCGAGGTAGACCAGGAAGCCGCCGGGCACGAAGCGGGCCACGAGGCCGAGCCAGGGGCCCAGGTGCAGGAACGCGGCCAGGCAGACCAGGGCGGCCACCAAGCCCGCCAACGGTCCGGCGGCCCCGGCGGAGCGGTTTCCATGGCTCCGGCCCAGGGATACGGCGCCGGGCAGGCCGCCGCAGAGTCCGGCGGCGAGATTGCCCAGGCCCAGGGCCCGAAATTCCTGATCCAGGTCCAGTTCGCGTCCCAGGAACACCTCCAGCGAGGTGACGCGCGACATGTCGGTCATGACCAGCAGGGCCACCAGGGCGGCCGCCGAGGGGGCCTGGGCCAGGATCACGGGCCAGGACACGCCCAGGAACCAGTCCGTGCCGAGCAGGGGCGTGGGCGCGACGGGTCCGGCCGGAAGAAAACCGGAAACCCCGGCCAGCCGGGCCAGGGCCGACCCCGGCCACCAGACGCCCGCCAGACCGGCGGCCAGCCCCGCCAGGAGCAGGAGCAGCAGAAAGAAGGAATGGCGCGCGCGGAAAAGCAGGGCGAAAAGCAGCACCCCGAAGATCAGGGCCAGGGTCCAGGGCCGGTTCAGGGCGTCCGGCAGAAGACGCGACAGGCCCTCCAGGGACAGGCCGTCGAGCAGTTCCAGCAGGGAAAACGTCTTGCCGGTGACGAAGCCGTGGGCTCCGGCGAGAAGAAAGACGCCCACCGCCGCCAGCACGCCGCCGATGATCTGCGTGGGAATGAAGCGCACCAGCGCGCCAAGCCGCAGCCGCCCCACCAGCCAGCTCATGCCTCCGGCCAGGCAGGCGCTCAGCGCCACGGCGGCGGCGGCCGTGGCGAAGACCGTGGCCGGGGACTGTCCGGGCATGGCCCGGACCACGTCGGCCGCCATGAAGGCCAGCAGGGCGCAGGCCATGGACTCGGGCCCGGCGATGGCGAAGGGCACGCGGCTGCGCGCCGCGTAGACCGCGCCCAGGGCCGAGGCCGAAACCAGGGCCATTCCCAGGGCCGAGGGATAGAACGCGGCCAGGGCGGCCTGGGGGAAGACCAGACCGGCCAGGGCCAGGCAGAAAAACACGCCGAGCAGGCCGGAGACGAGCCCGGCGAACATGTTCCTGAGCGGATTGCCCTGGAGCAGGCGCGGGGCCTCCGAGGGCGGCGGCGCGTCCGGGGCCAGGGTCGGGGACGGCAACGACGGGTCGGGACGCGGGGCGGGCGGCGGGGGTGCGTCCTGGACCAGATCGTCCAGGCTGATGGAGTCCACTTCCAGGTCCGCGGGCTTGGGCGGCGCGGCGGTGATCCGGCCCACGCTCCCGCAAGAGGGGCACTTGGCGCTCCGCCCGGCGAGCCGGGCGGGGACCTCGGCCCTCCGTCCGCAGGAGGGACAGGCGAAGTGGGCCGGGGCCGCCGCCGGAGCCTTGTCCTCCGCCGGTCCGGCCACCTCGCCCGGGGTCCCGCATTGCGGGCATTTGGTCCCGCGTCCGGCGAGCCGGTCGGGGACCTCCCGGGTGAAGCCGCACGAAGCGCACTGGAATGTGGCCACGATCACTCCTTTTCTTGCGGCGCGGGCAGAGTCGATCCTTTTTTTCTATCGCAGAATCCAGCGGTTCCCGCAAGATCGGAAGCGCGCAGGCCCCCCTCCCCCGGTCCGGCGACGGTCTGGCGCATGATCTCCACCAGCCGCCGCAGACGGTGGGCGTAGGTGTGCTCGGCCAGGACCCGCGCCCGGGCCCGCCGGGCCAGCCCGGCCCGGCCCAGGGGATCGGCCAGCCAGCGCCGGGCGGCGTCCTCCACCTCCTCCGGGCCGTGGTAGACCGCCGACTCCGAGCCGGGGTCGAAGAGCCGCTCCAGCTGCGGCCCGGCGTCCGTGAGCAGGAAACCGCCGCAGGCGGGCACGTCGAAGACCCGCTGGTTCACCGCGCCCTTCATCTGGCGGCTCGTGCAGTTGAAGTTGATCTGGGCCGCCGCGTAGAAGCGCGGCAGATCCCGGGCGTAGTCCAGGGAGGAATGCCAGCGCCACGTTCCCGGCCCCAGGGCCGCGCGCCAGCCCTCGTCGCCCGCCACCAGCGGATCGAAGGGCAGCAGGCCGCGCACGCACTCCAGGCGGTACTGGCGAGTGGCCTCCCAGGTCAGCAGGGACTCGAAGGCCAGGCGGCTCTCCTCGTCCGGCAGGGCCTGATGCCGCCGCCAGGCCTCCGGGGCCGCCTCGGCCAGGAAGACCGCCGCCGCGCTGCCGCGCCAGGCCCCGAACTCCCGGGCCAGCCGTTCATGGTTCTCCACAAGCTCCGGGAACCGCGCCAGGGCCGCGAGGCAGTCGTCCACGGCTCGGCGCATGGAGTTGCCCACGAAGGACACGTCCGCGCGCCAGGCCTCGGGAATGGGCCCGGCGTCCGGCCGAAAGCGGGCCGGGTCCGTGGCCAGGGGCAGGTAGTGGACTTCGGGATAGCCGTCGGCCCGGAGCGGTTCCACTCCGGCCTCATCCCAGGTGAAGAGCACGGTCCCGGGACGGTTCAGCCCGGCGTAGCGGGAGAGGATGAGCCGGGGATTGTCCACGAACCAGGAGGCCAGGGGCAGGCCCAGGCGCTCCAGCAACCCGGCCACCTTCCCCTCGCGGTCCAGGCCGAAGTGGTTCACCGTGAGCGCGAAGTCGGGCTGGAACTCCACCACGGTCGTGAGCAGGTCCTCCACGAATCCGGGGCGCACGGTGGGGTCCATGCCGACCTCCAGCGCGCGCCAGGGCAGCTCCAGGGCGTCCAGGGCCGAGGCGATCTCGCCGGTGAGGAAATAGGGCCGCCGCAGGACGAGCACGCGGGGCACGGCGTTGCGGAAGCGCGGCCGCCGCGCCCGGGACCAGAAGTCCCCTTCCGGCGCGGGCCGCAGGGTCGCGAGCAGCCCGCCGTAATAGTCCGGGTCCAGCCGCCGCCAGAGGGGCACGACCAGGGGGACCAGGGCACGGCCGCCGTGCTCCGTCCGCCAGCGATCCAGGGCGCGCAACACGGCGGCGGGGTCCGGGTCGTCCAGCCACAGCACGCGGGGGTCCCCGCCGAAGCGCCGCCGCACGCCGCTCGCCTCCAGCAGCGGGGCTTCCCGGTCCACCACGGCCACGGGCCCGCCTCGGCCGAGCAGGGCCTCCAGGGCCAGCCCCAGGCCCGTGCCCAGGAGCACGGGCAGGCCGTCGGGCAGGGACTCCAGCAGGGCCAGTTCGGCCGCGCCGCCGCGCCGTCCCCAGAGGGTCCAGGTCCGGCCGCCGCGCAGCACGCGCAGGTCCGCCGGCTCCCCGTCGCGGATCACGGGCTGCGCTTCGTAGTCAAAGGTCCGGGCCATGCTTCCTTCCCGCCGCGCGATTCTTCAGCACCGCCTCAGTGTTATCTCATTTTCAAACTATTTCCAGGAGATTCGCGAGGCCGCGCCCTAAAGAATCCGGCTGAACCGCCGATAAGCTTACCGAAGGGCGTTCATGCGCACATGGAAGGTGCGTGGCCCTGTGAGCATCCCAAGGAAGGGTCCCATGCGTGAGCGTCCTCGAATCTCCGTGATTCTCGTCGCCGATGGACGGCAATCCTCGTTCCATCCGCTCCTGCGCTCCCTGGCGCGCCAGGTTCCCCTGCTCCGCGAGGTCCAGGTGTTGGCTGTGCGCGGCGAGGACGACCCGGACTTTTCGCCCGGCCTGCTCCGCTGGGGCTCCATCCTGCCCTGCGCGGATTTCGTCTTCCTGGACTGCCCGGAGACCGGACCAACGGCCCCGGCCAACGCGGCGGCGCGCCGCGCCGAGGGCGAGGCCCTGCTCTTCCTCGATTCCCGGCACCGCCTCCTGCCCGGGCACCTGGAGACCTGCCTCGCGGCCCTGGATCAGGGCGCGGACGCGGTCTATCCCGACCGCGTGCTCATGGACGGCAACCTCCTGCGCTACCGCCGCCAGCCGGACTTCCACCCCGAGCAGTTGCGCGTGGGCAACCCCCTGGGCCGGGCCGCGCTCCTGCGGCGCGAGGTCTGGGAGGAAAACGGCGGGCTGGCCGGGCGCACACGCTTCGGCCATTGGGAGATGTGGCTCCGGGCCGTGCAGCGCGGCCGGACCCTGGCCCGGGTGCCGCGCCCCCTGCTCTGCACCGCCGCGCCGTCCCCACAGGCGCCGGAAGACGGCCGGCACGAGGCCCTGCTGGTGATCCGCAATTCCGCCTTCTTCGCCGACGAGGTGGTCCGCTGGGCCTTGGCCCTGCTGCGCGGCGAAGCCTGGGCCCTGCCCGCCGGTCCGGGCCGGGCGCCCAACGAACGCCAGACCCGGCTCATGCTGGAGAACGCTCCGACGCAACGGACCAGAACGCCCGCAGCCAAGGACTCCGACGCGGCCATGCCCTGGGACCGCTTCCTGCCCGAGCGCACCCTTTCCGCCTGAACCGGAGAACAAAAAAAGCGGCCGCCGGTCACCCGACGGCCGCTGTCGTTTCTCCCGGCTCTAGAACGAAACCCCGTTCTCCACGAGGTCCTTGCGCAGCAGCTCGCGCAGCCGCCTGCTCACGGGCCCGGGCCGGGCGTCGTGCACGGGCTTGTCGTTGAAGCGCACCACGGACAGGGCGTCGATGGTGGTGCCCACGAGGATGATCTCCCGGGCCTCCAGCAGCTCGCCCTCGGAGATGCCCCGGAAGACCACATCCATCTCGCGCTTGAGCAGGTCCACCCCGCGCATGAGCGTGGTCCCGGCAAGGGCGTTGGTGAACTCCGGGATGGACAGGCGGCCCTTGGCGTCCACGATGCAGACGTTCTCCGTGGCGCCTTCGGCCAGGAACCCCTGCTCGTCGAAGCACAGGGCGTAGTCGTAGCCCTTCTGCACCGCCTCGCGCTTCATGAGCACGTTGGGCAGATAGTTGGTGGTCTTGAGGGTGGCCAGCCAGGACTGCTTGGCCGGGATGGATGCCTTGAAGGCCGAAACCCCGCGCTCGTAGGTCTCCTCGGTCTTGAGGTGGATGTCGTAGGCCACCACGTAGAGGCTCGGCACCGGGCACTCGTAGGGGTCGATGCCGAAGCCGCCGGGGCCGCGCCCCAGCAGGACCCGCACCAGCCCCTGGGGCTTCTCGGCGGCGGCGGCCACCTGCAGGACAATGTCCCGGACCTCCTCCCAGGAGCACGGCGGCTCCAGGTGGATGCCCTGGCAGGAGGAACGCATGCGCTTGAGGTGCGCGTCCAGCTGGTAGATCTTGCGGCCGATGAACTTGGCGGTCTCGAACACCCCGTCGCCCCGATGGGCGATATGGTCGTCCCAGGGCATGAGCATGAGCCGGGGGTCCGTGCCGATGAGCCCCACGCGGTGGTCGTAGAAGGCCAGCACGCGCTCGGCTCCCGGCCGGATGGCCTCCAGCAGGGCGTTCAGGTAGTCGTCCGAACCGGCGACGCGCAGCATCACGGCACCCGCACGAGGTCCCGGCGCAGGAGTTCCTCGGCGATCTGCACGGCGTTGAGCGCCGCGCCCTTGCGGATGTTGTCCGAGACGATCCAGAGGTTGAGCCCCTTGTCCACGCTCTCGTCCTCGCGGATGCGGCCCACGAAGACGTCGTCCTCGCCCGCGGCGTCCACGGCCATCGGGTAGGCCTTCTTCTCGGGATAATCGATCACGGTCACGCCCGGGGCCTTGGCCAGAAGCAGGCGGCACTCCTCGGCCGTCATCTTCTCCTCGGTCTCGATGTTCACGGACTCGGAGTGGCTGTAGAAGACCGGCACGCGCACCGTGGTGGCCGTGACCCGGATGGAGTCGTCGCCCATGATCTTCCTGGTCTCGTTGACCATCTTCATCTCTTCCTTGGTGTAGCCGTTGTCCAGGAAGACGTCGATCTGGGGCAGGCAGTTGAAGGCGATCTGGTGCGGGTACACGTCCGGGATCACGTCCTGGCCGTTGAACAGCCGCCGCACCTGGGTCTCCAGCTCCACGATGGCCTTGTGCCCGGTGCCGGACACGGCCTGGTAGGTGGAGACCACGATGCGCCTGATCTTCGCCTCGTCATGGATGGGTTTGAGGGCCACCACCATCTGGATGGTCGAGCAGTTGGGGTTGGCGATGATGCCCTTGTGGCGCTCCAGGTGCTCGGGGTTGACCTCCGGCACCACCAGCGGGACCTCGGGGTCCATGCGCCAAGCGCTGGAGTTGTCCACCACCACGCAGCCGGCCTCGGCCGCCAGGGGGGCGAATTTCAGCGAGGTGCCGCCGCCGGCGGAAAAGAGGGCCAGGTCGAAGCCCTGGAAGGAGTCTTCCTTGAGCTCGCGCACGGTCAGTTCCGCGTCCTTGAACGGCACGGTGCTTCCGGCCGAACGGCTGGAGGCGAAGGGCGCCACCTCGGCGGCCGGAAAATCCCGCTGCTCCAGGACCTTGAGCATCTCGCGGCCCACGGCCCCCGTGGCTCCGCACACGGCAACGCGCAACGACTTCTTGCTCATCTCGCCAACCCCCTAGAACTTCAGTTTTCCCGCGATCTCGAGGCAGGCCTCGGCGCGGTTGAGCGTATACAGATGCACCCCGGGCGCGCCCCTGTCAATAAGGTCTTGCGCCTGCCTCGTCGCGTGTTCCAGGCCCAGGGCCCGGACCGCCTCGTCGCCGCCCTCGGCGTGGGTCCGCTCGAGCACCTCGTAGAAGCCCCCGAACACGGCCTTGCCGTTGAGCCCGGCGATGAACTGGGCGGACTTCATGCTCATCACCGGCAGAATGCCCGGGATCACCGGGGCCTCCACGCCGATGGCGCGCAGCTTGGCGACGTAGCCGAAGTAGTGCTCGTTGTCGTAGAAGAGCTGGCTGACCACGAAATCGCCGCCCGCGTCGAGCTTGAACTTGAGCCACCTGAGGTCGTCCTCCACGCTGGGCGACTCCGGGTGCTTGGTGGGGATGCCCGCGACGCCCACGCCCAGGTCCGGGTAGTGGCGGCGGATGAAGGTCACGAGGTCCGAGGCGTGGCGGAACTCCTGGCCCTCGAAGCGGAAGTCCGGGCGGTCCTTGGGCGGGTCGCCGCGCAGGGCCAGGACGTTCTCGATGCCCGCGTCCTTCAGGGAGCGCAGGAAGCCGTGCAGGGCCTCGGCGGACGCGCCCACGCAGGTCAGGTGGGCCATGGGCTCCAGGCCCATGGCCCGCTTGAGGTGCGTGACCACGTCCAGGGTGTTGTCCTGGGTGCCGCCGCCCGCGCCGTAGGTCACGGAGACGAACAGGGGATCAAGGGCCTTGAGCTTCTCCACCTCGGCGTAGAAGGCGGGCCAGGTGCTCCGATCCTTGGGCGGGAAGAACTCCAGGGAGAGGAACGGCTTGCGCCCGGGGATGAGATCGATGATGCGCACGGTGTTCTCCTTGCGTTACGTAACCCGACCGCCCTCCCCCCGGGGGCCGTCGTAGCGTTTGAGGGCTTCGAGAATCTCCACGTCCGCCGGGAGGAAGGCCAGTCCGCCCGGCTCCTCGGGCCGGACCCAGGCCAGGGCCTGGCCCTCGGCGGGATAGGGTTCGCCCATGAAGGCATGAACGTGGAAAAAGGTCAAATGGACCGTGAATTCCGCATAGTCGTGACGCTTCTCGCGCCAGGCGGAGAAGGAGGTGGCCGTGATGCGCAGCTCCTCGCGCAGTTCGCGCACGAGCGCGTCCTCCGCGCTCTCGCCGTGCCCGATCTTGCCTCCGGGGAACTCCCACATGTGGGCGAAGTCCTTGCCCTCGGGCCGGTCCACGGCCAGGAACTCCCGGCCGCGCCAGATGATCCCGGCCACCACGCGGATCTCCCGGCGGCTCATTCGGCCAGCAGCTCCTGCTTGAGGCCGTTCAGCCGTTCCATCTCCAGCTCCAGCCGTCCCATGCGCTCAATGAGGCCCTCGGCCCATTCCGAGGTCTCGCGGTAGCGGGCGTTCAACTCCAGGGCCTTGCCGGAGTCGGCGTAGGTGGCCGGATCGTTGAGCCCGGCCTCGACCTCGGCCTGCTCGGCGAGGGCCTTGTCCAGCTCGGCCTCCAACTTGGCGTACTCGTCCTTGAGGGGTTTCATCTCCCGCGAGATGCGGTTGCGGATTTCGGCGGCGCGGCGCTTGTCGTCCTTGCCCGCGCGGGCCTTGGCCGGAGCGGCCTCAAGGGCCTTTCCGGCGGCCTGCTCGGCCCGGCGGTGGGCGTCGTACTCCGCGAAGCCTCCGGCGAAGACCACGATGCCCGTCTCGGACAGGCTCCAGATCTCGTCGGCCACCTCGGTCATGAGATAGCGGTCGTGGGCCACGAACAGGAGCGTGCCCTCATAGTCGCGCAAGGCCTGGACCAGGCCCTCGCGGCTCTCCAGGTCGAGGTGGTTGGTGGGCTCGTCCAGGAGCAGGAAGTTCGGCCGGGCCAGGAACAGGGTGGCCAGGAGCAGACGGCTCTTCTCGCCGCCGGAGAGCGCGGCCACCGGGCGCTCGAAATAGGGCTCCCCGAGGAGGAACAGGCCGAGCACGCCCATGAGCTGCTCCTCGGTGTTGCGCGGGTCCGAGAGGCGGCGGATTTCCGAGAGCACGCTGCCCGTGGGCCGGAGAATCTCGGTCTGGTGCTGGCTGAAGTAGGCCATGTCCGTGTTCGGCCCGATCTTCACGTGCCCGCGGGTCGGCTTGAGGCTGCCCGAGATGAGCTTGAGCAGCGTGGACTTGCCCGCCCCGTTGGGCGCGGCCAGGGCGATCTTGCGGCCCCGGAAGACCTGGAAGTCCAGCTTGTGCCAGACCTTGTGGTCGCCCTGGTAGGCGAACTCCAGGTCCACGGCGCTCACGGCCACCTTGTCCCCGCGCCGGGGCTCGGGCAGGGCGAAGGACAAGCTGCGGCCCGGCCGCGAGCCGCGCGTGTCGTCCTGGACCTTGGACAGTTCGGCCTGGAGCTTCTCCACCTTCTTGAGCTTGCTCTGGGCCTGGGCCGCCTTGCGGGCCTTGACCCGGAAGCGGCGGATGTAGGACTGCTCGTGCTCGATGCGGGCCGAGAGCTTGGCCGCCTCCCGCTCCCGCTGCTGGGCGGTTTCGGCGTCCCACTCCAGGAAGTCCGCGAAGGAGCCCTTGCGCAGCACGGGTCGGGCCCCGCCCAGAAACAGCACGTGCGAGCCCACGCGGTCCAGAAAAAAACGGTCGTGGGCCACGAAGGCCACCGCGCCCCGGAAATTGAGCAGGTAGTTCTCCAGCCACTCCACGGCCTCGAGGTCGAGATGGTTGGTGGGCTCGTCCAAGAGCAGGATGTCCGCGCCCTGGAGGAGCACCCGGGCCAGCTTGGCCCGCTCGCGCCAGCCGCCGGACAGCTCGCCGATGCGGCGCAGGTGCTTGTCCTCGGAGAATCCCAGGCCGGAGAGGATGGCCCGGGCGCGGTGTTCGGGATTGTAGCCCATGCCCGCCTCCAGCTCGTGCTGGCGGTCGGACAGGGCGCGGATGCGGGCCTCGTCGCCCGAGGCCACGGCCTGCTCCCACTCGCGCCAGAACGAGCCCCAGGACGGCAGAGCCGCCAGGACCCACGGCAGCAGGGCGTGGTCCAGGTCCTCGTCGCCCAGCTCCTGAGCCACGTAGCCCAGGCGGGCGCCCTTCTCCATGGTCACCTGGCCGCCGTCGGGCTCGACTTCCCCGGCCAGGATGCGCAGCAAGGTGCTCTTGCCGCAGCCGTTGGGACCGGCCACGGCCAGACGCATGCCCGGGGCGACCTCGAAGGACAGGCCGTCGAAGAGGTCCTCCCCGCCGTAGGCCTTGACCAGATTCGTGACAGTGATGCGCGACATTCCGACTACCTGAAATAACGGGCTGTAAAAGGATTACGTTCATATATGCAGGGGGCCCGGTTGGCAAGAGCGGTCTTGCCAGGAATCGCGCCCTGGCATAGAGCCGGAAGAGGGCCGCCCCCGGGCCCGGGAGGATCGTCCATGTCCGCCGGAACCGGCTGGTTCGTCTACCTCATGCGCTGCTCCGACGGCAGCCTCTACTGCGGCGTGACAACGGACCTCGCCCGCCGCCTGGCCGAGCACAACGCGGGCACGGGCGCGCGCTACACCCGCTCGCGGCGTCCGGTGGCACTGGAGGCCAGCGCTCCCTGCGCGGACAAAAGCGCGGCGCTCCGGGCCGAGGCCGCCGTGCGCCGTCACCGGGCGGAGGACAAGGCCGCGTACGTCCATGAACTGGCGCGCGCCGAGGAGCAGCCATGAGCGACCTGGCCTTCATCCTGGCCGTCCTGGCCATCGGGGTCGGCTATTTCATCATTTTCGAGCGCATGAAGCGCAACTGGCGGGACCGCCATCCCGGCGAGAAGGGCAACCCCATCCAGCGCTGGCTCACGGGCCGGGAGGACGACGAGGACGAGAAATGAACGGGGCCGGAGGATTCCTCCGGCCCCGCTTCGTCATCAGAGGTTGGCGAGCACCGCCGCGCCCATCTCGCTGCCCTTCACCCGGGCCTTGCCCGGCTCCATGATGTCGCCGGTGCGCAGGCCCTGGTCCAGGGTGCGCTCCACGGCCCGCTCCACGGTGCGGGCCTCCTCCTCCAGTCCGAGGGAATAGCGCAGGAGCATGGCCACCGAGAGGATCGTGGCCAGCGGGTTGGCCAGGTCCTGGCCCGCGATGTCCGGGGCCGAACCGTGGATCGGCTCGTACAGGCCCGGCCCGCTCTCGCCCAGGGAGGCCGAGGGAAGCATGCCGATGGAGCCGGTGATCACGGCGGCCTCGTCCGAGAGGATGTCGCCGAAGAGGTTGCCGGTGACGAGCACGTCGAACTGGGACGGGTCGCGCACGAGCTGCATGGCCGCGTTGTCCACGTACATGTGCGAGAGCTCCACGTCCGGGAACTCGGCGGCGGTTTCGACCATCACCTCGCGCCAGACGCGGGAGACGTCCAGGACGTTGGCCTTGTCCACGGAGCAGACCTTTCGGCGGCGCTTGCGGGCGGCCTCGAAGGCCACCCTGGCGATGCGCCGCACCTCGCTCTCGCGATAGATCATGGTGTTGAAGCCCGTGCGCTCGCCATCGCGGACCTCCACGCCCCGGGGCTCACCGAAATAGATTCCGCCGGTCAGTTCGCGGATCACCAGCAGGTCCACCCCGCGCTCCACGATGTCCGGCCGCAGCAGACAGGCCGAGCGCAGTTGGGGAAAGAGCGCGGCGGGACGGAGGTTGGCGAACAGGCCCAGGGCCTTGCGGATGCCCAGGAGCCCCTTCTCGGGCCGGATGGCCGGGTCGAGGGTGTCCCATTTGGGACCGCCCACCGCGCCCAGGAGCACGGCGTCGGCCCCCTTGCAGGCCTCCACGGTCTCCTCGGGCAGGGGCACGCCGGTGGCGTCGATGGCCGAGCCGCCGATGCGCTGCTCGTCCAGCTCCACCGCATGGCCGAACTTCTCGGCCACGGTGAGCAGGACCTTCAAGGCCTGGTCCGTGATCTCCGGGCCGATGCCGTCACCCGGCAACACGCAGATCTTCATCTTCTCCTCTCTTCTTCAATCAGAATTGAATGATTCTAGTACGATACAACAAGCTTGCCTTAATGGCCGCCCGTGGTCAGGCGGCGCTTCACGTAGGCCACCAGTCCGCCCGCGTCCACCAGATCCTGCATGGACGAGGGCACCGGGGCGCAGCGCACGCTCTCGCCCGTGGTCAGGTTGCGGATGATCCCGGACTCGGTGTCCACCTCCAGCTGGTCGCCGTCGCGGAGCTTATCGGCGCCCTCGCCCACCTCCAACAGGGTCAGGCCCATGTTGAAGCCGTTGCGGTAGAAGATGCGCGCGAAGCTCTTGGCCACGACCACCGGGATGCCAGCGCCGAGCACGGCCAGGGGCGCGTGTTCGCGGGAGGAGCCGCAGCCGAAGTTCTCTCCGGCCACGAGCACGTCGTTCTTGGACACCCGGGCGTTCCAGTCCGCCGAGATGCCCTCCATGAAGTGACTACCCAGCTCGGCGGTGTCCGTGGTGACGAGGTAGCGCGCCGGGATGATGGCGTCGGTGTCGATGTGGTCCCCGACCTTGTGGGCCTTGCCTGTGACGATCATGTCTGCCTCCTAGAGCGCCGCCGGGTGGATGATCTCGCCGGCCACGGCGCTGGCCGCCGCCACCGAGGGATTGGACAGGTAGACCTCGGATTCGAGGCTGCCCATGCGGCCCTTGAAGTTCCGGTTGGTGGTGGCCACGGCCCGCTCGCCCTTGGCCAGGATGCCCATGTGGCCGCCGAGACAGGGGCCGCAGGTGGCCGGGCCCACGATGCAGCCCGCCTCCATGAAGGTCTCGATGAGCCCCTCGCGCAGGGCCTGACGCCAGATGTTCGGGGTGGCGGGCAGGACCACGCAGCGCAGGTTCTTCTTCACCTTGCGGCCCTTGAGCACGGCCGCGGCCTCGCGCAGGTCCGAGATGCGGCCGTTGGTGCAGGAGCCGATGACCGCCTGGTCCAGACGCAGGCCCTTGAGCTCGCCCACCGGCCGCACGTTGTCCGGCAGGTGCGGGCAGGCCACCTGGGGCTCCATGCCCGTGGCGTCGATGCGCAGCACGCGCTCGTAGGTGGCCCCGGGGTCGGCGTCCAGGGCGGTGTCGCCCAAGCGTCCGGCCGCCCGGCAGTAGGCCAGGGTCTTCTCGTCCACCGGAAAGAGACCGGCCTTGCCGCCCGCCTCGATGGCCATGTTGGCCATGGTCATGCGGGCCTCCACCGAAAGCTCGGAGGTCAGCGGACCGCCGAACTCCAGGGCCTTGTACAGGGCCCCGGACACGCCGATGCCGCCGATGACCTTCAGGATGAGATCCTTGCCGCCCACGAAAGGCGCCAGGGTTCCGCTCATCTCCACCCGGATGGTCGGCGGCACCTTGAACCAGGTCTCGCCCAGGGCCATGGCCGCGGCGATGTCCGTGGAGCCCATGCCCGTGGCGAACGCGCCCAGGCCGCCATAGGTGCAGGTGTGGCTGTCCGCGCCGATGACCACGTCGCCCGGGCCCACCAGCCCCAGCTCGGGCAGCAGGGCGTGCTCCACGCCCACGTCGCCGCCCTCGAAGTAGTGGGTGATCTTCTTTTCCAGGGCGAACTCGCGCACCGCGCGGACCTGTTCGGCGGACTCGATGTCCTTGTTGGGCGTGAAATGGTCGCAGACCAGGGCCACGCGGTCCCGGTCGAAGACGTCCCGAGCGCCCATGGCCCGGAAGGACTTGATGGCCAGCGGCGCGGTGATGTCGTTGGCCAGCACGAGGTCCACGCGGCAGCGGACGATGCGTCCGGGCTGCGAGGCGTCGTCGGACGTGTGGGCCTGCAGGATCTTTTCGGCTACAGTGTGGGACATTCCCGTTTCTCCTCCTTGGTCTTCTCAAGACGGTTCAGGGCCGTGATGAAGGCCTGGGCGCTGGCCACCAGCACGTCCTCGCTGGTGCCGCGCCCCACGGCCTTGAAACCGTTGTCGGCGATGCGCACGGTGACCGCGCCCTGGGCGTCCGTTCCGCCCGTGACCGCGTTCACCTGGTAGCGTTCCAGGGTGGGCGTCATGCCCACCATCCGGCCGATGCACTTGAAGATGGCGTCCACCGGGCCCTCGCCGAAGGCCGAGCCGCGCCGCGTCTCCACGCCGTCCGGGGTGACGAACTCCATGACCACGGCGGCGTGCGGCGGCACCCCGCCCGTGGCCGAGAACACGCTCATGTCCTTGAGGCGGTACTTGTCGCGGCGGCGGTAGACCTTCTCCAGGACCAGGGCCTCCACGTCCTCGTCGAAGACCTGCTCCTTCTTGTCCGCCAGCTCCTTGACCGCGCCGAAGACCACGGCCAGCTGCTGCTCGTCCAGGGAGTAGCCCAGCTCCTCGATCTTGCGCTTGATGGCGTGGGACCCGGAGTGTTTGCCGATGACCATCTCCGTGCCGGAGCGGCCCACGGACTGCGGGGTCATGATCTCGTAGGTCAGACGGTTTTTCAACACCCCGTCCTGGTGGATGCCGGATTCGTGGGCGAAGGCGTTGGGGCCCACGATGGCCTTGTACGGCGGGATGGGCTGGCCGATGATCTGCGAAAGCCTGCGGCAGGCCGGGTAGATCTGCTCGGTCTTGATCTTCGTCTCATAGGGGTAGACGTCCGGCCGGGTGTGCATGGCCATGACCACTTCCTCGAGGGCCACATTGCCCGCGCGTTCGCCGATGCCCAGCACCGTGCCCTCGATCTGCCGGGCGCCGGCCCGGATGGCCGCCAGGGTGTTGGCCGCGGCCAGGCCCAGGTCGTTGTGGCAGTGCACGCTGAAGGCGACCTTGTCCGCGCCCTCCACGTTCCGGATCAGGAAGGCGATCAGCTCGGCGTACTCGTGGGGCTGGATGTAGCCCACGGTGTCCGGGATGTTCAGGACCTTGGCCCCGGCCTTGACCGCCACGGAGCAGACCTTGGCCAGGAAGCCCCAGTCCGAACGCGAGGCGTCCTCGGCCGAGAACTCCACGTTGGACGTGTGCCGCACCGCGTGGCGCACGGCCGCGTCGGCCATTTCCAGGACCTGCTCCGGGGTCTTGCGGAGCTTGTGCTTCATGTGGATGTCGGAGGTGGCCAGGAAGGTGTGGATGCGAGGGTTCTTGGCATCCCTGATGGCCTCCCAGCCCCGGTCGATGTCCGCGGGCATGGCCCGGCAGAGTCCGGCCACCTGGACCGCGTCCACGGCCTTGGCTATGGCCCGCACGGCCTCGAAATCGCCCTGGCTGGCGGCCGGGAATCCGGCCTCGATGATGTCCACGCCGAGCGTCTCCAGCTGGCGGGCCATGCTCACCTTTTCCTGGATGTTCATGGTCGCGCCCGGGGACTGCTCGCCGTCGCGCAAGGTGGTGTCGAAGACAAAGATGCGCTCAGCCATTTTCTTTCCTCCACTGACGCCCATCGTCCGATGGGTTTACTCTTGTCGATGCGTAAGGGCAACACGCCGCGGCCGGGCCCTGGCCCGAATCCGTCGGCGACTGGTGACAGGTCGCGGAAAGCGGAAGTCAGGCTAGGATAGCTTGGGGGTCTCCCGTAGGAGCTTGGAGCCCCTGCGGGAAAGATAGAAGAGGGTGTAGAGAACGCCGGAGGCGATGTAGCCGAGGAAAAGCAGGAAGCCCAGCGCGCGCGGCCGGGAGGCCACGAGCACGAACAGCAGGATGGCGGTGACCATCGAGCTGAAGGGATGCGCCTTGAGGAAGCCGTATTCCTTGAAGGAGGCGAAGCGGATGGTGCTGACCATGAGGAAGGAGAGCATGTAGGTCAGGGTCAGGACCGTCAGGGCCAGCGGTCTGCCGCTCCAGGCCTCGGGGATGTATGGGGTGAAGAGGACCAGGGTGGCCAGGGTGCAGGCCTGGGCCGGGATGGGCAGGCCGATGAAGAACTTCTTGGAGATCACCTTGGTCTGGACGTTGAAGCGGGCCAGCCGGAGCGCGCCGCAGGCCACGATGAGGAAGGCGGCCATGAGCCCGAGGCGGCCGAACTGCTGGAGTTTCCAGAAATAGACGAGCATGGCCGGGGTCACGCCGAAGGCCACGAGATCGGCCAGGGAATCGTACTGCACCCCGAATTCGCTGCTGGTGCCCGTGAGCCGGGCGACCTTGCCGTCCAGTCCGTCCAGGAGCCCGCTGCCCAGGATCGCCAGGGCGCACATCTCGAAACGGCCCTGCACGGCCCAGAGAATGCCCAGGAACCCCACGAACAGGCTGGCCGTGGTGAACAGGTTGGGCAGGATGTACACGCCCTTGTGGCGCGGCAGCGGTCTCTCGCTCATTTTCTCGTCACAGGCCCCGAGGAGGCTAACGCTTCACGGCGACCACGGTCTGGCCGGCGAACACCTGATCGCCGACGTACACGCTGCAATCGTAACCATCGGGCAGGTAAAGGTCAACTCGCGAGCCGAACTTGATCAGGCCGAACCGCTCGGCGCGCTTGAGCTTGTCGCCCTTCTCGGCCCAGCAGACGATGCGCCGGGCGATGAGCCCCGCGATCTGGACCACGGTGAAGCGCTGGTTGCCCTTGCCCACGATCTCCACCACGTTGCGCTCGTTGTCCTTGCTGGCCTTGTCCAGGGAGGCGTTGAAGAACTTGCCGGGGTGGTAGTGCAGGGCCTGGATGGTCCCGGACACGGGCATGCGGTTCACGTGCACGTCGAAGATGTTCATGAACACGCAGATGACCTGGCGGGCCTCGCCGGACACGGGGTCGGTCTCGCGGCCGATCTTGACGATCTTGCCGTCGGCCGGGGAGACCACGGCCTCGGCGTCCTCGGGCTGCACCCGCTCGGGATCACGGAAGAAGTTCAGGGCCAGCGCGGTCAAGACGAGCATGAGCACGGTCGGAAACCACCACTCAAGGAGGGCGAAGACCAGGGTGCAGAAGGCCGCGAAAAAGATGTGGGGCAATCCCTCCAGGCTGACGCCCGCCGATGGCTTGAGCATTGACTCCTCCGCGCGATCGTTTCCGCATCCCTAACCGTGGCGGGCCGCGAGGTCAACAACCCCCTTCCAGGGCCGCCGCTTCTCGGGTATTCCCGGGGCATGGATCCGGTGACCCACGCCGCAACGGGCCTGCTCGCGGCCCAGGCCGTCCGGCGCGCCCTGCCCGGCGTGCGCCTGCTCCTGCCCGCCTGCCTGGCGGCGGCCCTGCTCCCGGACCTGGACAATTTCACCGGCGGCGACCCGGAACACTACCTGCTCTATCACCGGGCCCTGTCCCACTCCCTGCTCGCCGCGCCCCTCCTGGCCGCGATCCTGGCCGGGGCCTGGAAGCTCCTGGCCCGGGACGCGCCGCCCCTGAAGGCCTGGCTGCTCATGCTCGGCCTGGTGCTCGGGCACCTCTGGCTGGACTACGTGACCTCCTACGGCACGCAGCTCCTGGCCCCATACGACTCCGCCCGCTTCACCCTGGAGTCCGTGTTCATCGTGGACCCGGTGTTCACGGCCGGAATGCTCCTGGCGGCCCTGGCGGCCCGGCGGCTGCCCGCGCGGCGCGCGTCCCTGGCCCTGGCCGGGCTGGCCTGGGTCCTGGCCTACCCCCTGGCCTGCTGGTCCTGCCGTCTGGCCCTGGAATACCGACTGGAGGAGGCCCTGCACCGCGAGGGACGGCCCTTCGCCTCGCTGCGCCTGAGCCCCGAGGCGTTCACGCCCTGGTACTGGAAGGCCGTGGTGGACCGGGGCGGGACGTACGAACTCTCCCTGGTCCGGCTCACGGCCCCGGACACCCTGCCGCCCGGCAGGGTCTACGCCAAGGCCGACAAGGCTCTGCTGGACGGATTGGGCCGGGAGGCGGGGGTGTTCAAGACCTATGAATGGTTCAGCCGGTATCCGGCCGTGGCCCGCAATCGCGAGGGCGACCGCGAGACCCTGATCTTCCAGGACCTGCGCTTCGTCAGTCTGCACCCCCTGGTGCGGGCCGTCACCGGCGGCGACCGCGAGCCGTTCTTCACCCTCACGGCGGTGCTCGACGCGCGCGACGGGCGGCTGCTGGAATACCGCCTGCGCCAGGGCGGTGGCCGACCCTCTACCAGCGCCGCGAGATGAGCGATCGCCCCATCTGCGTGAGATAGGGCAGAAATTCCTCGCCCAGCTGATGCAGCGGCACCACCCGTCCCTCGATGAACAGGCCCTGGGGATAGAAGTCCAGGGTCTCGTACTCCGGGGTTCCCTGGAATCCGTTGATCCGCGAGAGCATGACCGAGACGTTCATCTCCTTGTTGTAGACGATGAGCCCCTCGGGAAAGAAGACCGTGTGTTTGAGCCGGCCCTTGCAGGCGTCGAACAGGGCGTAGAAGATCTTCACGAAGTGCTCGCGCCGCAGGCGTTGGTGCGTGGCCGAGACGGTCTCGTTGGAGACGAAGCTCAGGTCCTTGCCCGCGATGAGCGAGTAGGTGGACACGTAGCGGGCGTCGGCGAAGACCACCTCGCCGGTGCCCAGGTCCTCGGTGAGACGCCCGGAGCGCTCGGCCACCGGACGATCATATTCCAGCCCCAATATCTCGGGCTCGTCGAAGCCGTTGCGCCGGGCCTGAATCCGGGCCGCCAGCATGAGGATGCCCGTGCCCGTGCCGATGTCCAGGCCCACGTAGGGCCGTTCCAGGACCTCCGGCGGCAGGCGGCGCAGGGCCACGGAGCGCAGGATGTGCGCGGTCTTGGGCAGATCGGCCAGCATGCGCAGGGCGAAGGACCACTGCCGCAGGCTGTTCATGACCTCCACGTCGTCCCCGTCCTCGTTGAGGCTTTGGTGGCGGCTGAACTGTTCGAAGAGCCGGGTGATCTCCGGCAGGGGCACCACCGCGCGGTGCGCGCCCTCGTAAACGTAGGCGAAGAAATATTTCGCGGCCACATTGACGAAGAGCACGTCCTCGGCCGGACGGCGCGGATCGCAGAGGCGGTCCAGGTCGGCGGTGAGCGGCGTGCGCAGGTAGTGTTCAGGCAGAATGACGGAGGCGGCGCCGGCATCCCGAGTGGGGACGGGTCGTTTCGCGGTGGCGGCGGCGAACAGCGGCATGGAGGACGGCTCCCTCGGTTCGGTTGGTGGTCGGGGGCATTATTTTCCCCTTCGCGCCACCTTGCAGGGACCGTACCGGCCGCGACCGGATCGCTCGAAGGAACTCAGGCGGCCTGTTCCGAGGCCTCGCGCTCCTTGAGCAGCTTCTCGTAGTGCCCGCCCCAGCGGCAAAGTTCCTTGAGCACCGGCATGACGCTCTCGCCCAAATCGGTGAGGGAGTATTCCACCTTCGGCGGGACCTGGGCGTGCACCTCGCGGCGCACCATGCCGTCAGCCTCCAGCTCGCGCAGCTGCTGGGTGAGCATCTTCTGGGTGATGCTCGGCATGGCCTTGCGCACCTGCCCGAAGCGCAGGGTTCCCCGACGACCCAGGTGGTAAAGGATCACCGGCTTCCACTTGCCGCCGATGACCTGCAGCGTCAACTCCACGGAGCAGCAGTATTCCTTGCCGCACAGACGCTTCACGGCGCAGCCGTGGGATTCCTGCTCAGCCTTGTTCTTCTTCATTGGTTTCCTCAAGGGTACTATATGACTTTCAGGTGCCTGCTTGCCTTTTTGTGCATACTGCATGAAACAGTGGGCAGTGTAAACCGGAAACCAAAGGAGCCGTCATGGAACTTTTCGAAGCCATCCATACCCGGCGCAGCATCCGCAAGTTCGAGGACGCGCCCGTGTCCGACGAGACCGTGCGGGAGATCCTGGAAGCGGCCATGAGCGCCCCCAGCGCGGGCAACGCCCAGCCCTGGCACTTCGTGGTCGTCCGCGACCGGGTTCTGCGCGAGGCCGTCCCCTCCTTCAGCCCCTATGCGGGCATGGTCGCCCACGCCCCCCTGGGCATCCTGGTCTGCGCCGAGCTGCCCCTGGAGAAGTACCCCGGCTATTGGGTGCAGGACTGTTCGGCCGCCACCCAGAACCTGCTCCTGGCGGCCCACGGCAAGGGCCTGGGCGCGGTCTGGACCGGCGTGCATCCCATGCGCGACCGCGAGGAAGGCTTCCGCAAGCTCCTCGGCTTGCCGGAAACCGTCATGCCCCTGGCCTTCGTGGTCCTGGGCCATCCAGCCCAGGAATCCGGCCGCCGCGACCGCTTCCGGCCGGAACGCATCCACACCGACCGCTGGTGAACGGGAGGAACAACCATGCACACCGACCTCGGCCCGATTCTCGCCCTATACCCCACGCTGACGACCATCGTGGGGGCGCATTGCGGCGGACGGCCCAACTTCCTGGCGGTGGCCCATCTCAGCCCCATGAACCACGGACGGCCCCAGTACCTGGCCATCGGCCTGAACCAGTCGCACCACACCAATGCGGGCATCGTGGAGAACGGCCAGTTCAGCATCTGCATTCCGAGCCAGGATCTCCTTGAAAAAACGGACTACGTGGGCCTCGTCTCCGGCAAAACCACGGACAAGTCCAGGCTGTTCGACATCTTCCACGGCCGGCTCCCGGCGGCCCCGCTCATCCGGGAGTGCCCGGTGTGCATGGAGTGCCGCCTGCACCAGACCCTGGTTCTCGGCACCCACGACATCTTCATCGGCGAACTGGTGGCCACCCACGCCGACCCCTCGGTGCTCACCGGGGGCGCGATCGACTTCGCCAAGGTCCGCCCCATGCTCTTCGACATGCCTCTCAAGAAATACAGGGCCTTGGGCCCCGTGCTCGGCGACTGCTGGAGCGCGGGAAAGGCCCTCAAAAGAAAGGACAAGCAATGAACGGTGATGTCCGCCTGGACGTTGATTTCGATCTCTGCGCGCGCGACGGGCTCTGCGCCCGGGAATGCCCCTTCGGGCTCATCGAGGTGGACGCCGAGGGCCTGCCCTCCATGCGCCGCGCGGCGGAAAAACTCTGCATCGGCTGCGGCCACTGCGTGGCCATCTGCCCCCGCGCCGCGCTCAGCCTGAACGGCGTCCCGGCCCGTTCGCTTCCGGCCGTGGAACGCCACGCCCTGCCCGAGCCGGAGCAGGTCGCCCTGCTCTTCAAGTCCCGGCGCTCCATCCGGGCCTACAAGTCCGAGCCCCTGGACCGGCGGGAGATCGAGGCCCTGCTGGATGTGGCCCGCTTCGCGCCTTCGGCCGTGAACTCCCAGCCCGTGCACTGGGCCGCGAGCCTCTCTCCGGCGCGCACCCGGGAGTTGGCCGGACTGGCGGTGGACTGGATGCGCAGCGTGCCGGACATGCCCTACAAGGGCTGGATCACGGCCTGGGACGAGGGACGGGACAAGATCCTGCACGGCGCGCCGCACGTGGTCCTGGCCCACGCCCCGGACGATGCCCGCTGGGGCCAGGTGGACTGCACCACGGCCGCGGCCTGGATGGAGCTTCTGGCCGCGGCGAACGGCCTGGGCACCTGCTGGGCCGGAATCTTCACCCGCGCCGCCCAGCAGTGGGCCCCGCTCCAGGAGGCCCTGAACCTGCCCGCCGGACACACGGTCCAGGCCGGGCTCATGCTCGGACGACCCGCAGTGCGCTACGCCCGCGTGCCGGAACGGCATGCCCTCCGGCTGCAATGGCTCTGAGACACCCCCGAACAGGCAAGGGAGCGAGGACGATGAAAGCCTTGGCCGTCAACGGCAGCCCGAGAAAGAAATGGAACACCGCGATGCTTCTGGAGCGGGCCTTGGCCGGGGCCGAGTCCAAGGGCGCGCGGTGCGAGATGGTCCACCTCTACGACCTGGCCTACACCGGCTGCCGCAGCTGCTTCTCCTGCAAGCTGCTCAACGGCAAGAACTACGGGCGCTGCGCCGTGCGGGACGGCCTCACCCCTGCCCTGGAACGCGCCGCCGAGTCCGACGTCCTGATCCTCGGCTCGCCGGTCTACTTCGGCACCGAGACCGGGATGATGCGCTCGTTCATGGAACGCCTGCTGTTCCCCTTCGTGACCTACACCCCGGGCTATGCGAGCATCTTCCCGGGCAGGCTCCGAAGCGCCCTGGTGTACTCCATGAACATCGGCGAGGAGGCCCTGGCCGCCACCGGCCAGGACCGGCGCATCGAGCACTCGCGTTCGTTCATGACGCGCACCTTCGGCAACTGCGAGACGCTGGTCGTCTGCGACACCTTCCAATTCCAGGACTACTCCAAGTATCTGTCCACGGTCTGGGACGCGGAAGCCAAGGCGAAACGCCGCGAGGAGGTCTTCCCCCGGGACCTGGAACGGGCCTTTGGCCTGGGCGCGCGGCTGGCCGAAGCGGCCGGTGCCTGAACCGCCGGAGAAACCAACGAAAAAGGCCGGTCCCTTGGGACCGGCCTTTCACTTTCTGGAGCGGGAAACGGGATTTGAACCCGCGACTTCAACCTTGGCAAGGTTGCACTCTACCACTGAGTTATTCCCGCTCTCAAAGGGAAGCTCGTCTTACCCGCGTAGCCCGAAGCTGTCAAGATTTCATGCCGCCCTTTTTTTCCTTTTCCGCCCCGCCACCCGGAATCCGCTTGCCGGACAAGGATTCTCCGCCGCAATCCCGCGCCCGGCCCCGCCGCCCGCCTGCCCCCCCATCGCGTCATGTTCTATATTCGCAATGAATATCAATATATTGGCTCCGATTTCCAGGCCAGAGCCCAGGGCTTTACTTCAACATGTATTTTAGATTAAAGACAGCATTTCACTTTCCACCGAGATACCGCCGTCGGACTTCCGGCGGCGGACTTCGTTCCCAAACGAGGTGCTATTGATGGATGCCAAGGATCTCGAGTACTTCCGTGAGGTACTGACCAACTCGCTCAACGACATCCTGCAGAACAGCCAGGCCACCATCGAGGACATGACCGAGTCCGTGGAGGTCTACGCCGACCCGGCCGACCGGGCCACCGCAGAGTCCGACCGGGCCTTCACCCTGCGCCTGCGCGACCGCGAGCGCAAACTGATCAAGAAGATTCAGCAGGCCCTGCAGCGCATCGAGGACGGCGAGTTCGGCATTTGCCAGGAATGCGGCGAGGAAATCGGCGTGGCCCGACTCAAGGCCAGGCCCATGACCACGCTCTGCATCGCCTGCAAGAGCAAGCAGGAAGCCGACGAGCATATCCGGGGCGACTAGCCCCGACGACCGGCCCGGGGAGGGGCGCAGGCGCACATGGAGGCGAGTTTTTTCCGCCATCTCGCCGCCGAGCTGGCCGCTTTGCTGCCGGGACGCCGCGTGGGCAAGGTATTCGCCCCCGCCGACGGCGCCCTGACCCTGGAAGTTCCGGCTCCCGGAGACCGCAGACATCTTCTGTTCCGGCCCGCCAAACAGGCGGGCCTTCTTTTCCTCTCCGCCATCAAACCATTGAACCCCGCCACCCCGCCCGCCCGGGTGATGTGGCTGCGCAAGCGCCTCTCCGGCCGCCGCCTCCTGGAGGCGCGCGTGGACTGGCCCGGCCTGCGCCTGGCCTTCGCGCTCTCGCCCGGCGAGGGACGCCACCTGCTCTTCAATCTGCGCCAGGACCTGAGCCTGGTCGAGGACCTGCCCGAGGGCTTCGGCCGCGAGCCGGAATGGCCTGGACTGGACGCGGTGCTGAACGATTCCGGGGTCTGGCGGGAGCACCCCCAGATTTCCCCGCCGCTGCGCCGCTTCCTGGGCGGCCTGGGCGCGGGGGCCGCATCCGCCTATGAGGCCGTCCGCGCGGGGCAGGCCCCGGCCTTCTTCCTCAACGAAACCGACCCGCCCCTGGCCTGGGATCCCGGCGGGGAGCGCCGCGAGTTCGCGACAGCCCTGGAGGCCGCCACGGCCCACGGCGAGCGGCTGCTCTTCCCGCACCTGGAGCGTCTGAACGACAGCGAGGAACGCGACCGGCTCAAGACCGCGCGCAAGCGCCTGACCCGCAACCTGGCCAAGCTGGACCAGGAGGAAGGGCGGCTGCGCGGCATGCTCGGCAACAAGGCGGCCGCCGAGGCGCTGCGGGCCAACCTCTGGCGTCTCAAGGACGCCGAGGGACTGGCCGAGGCCGAGCTGGAGGGCCCGGACCAGGGCGTCCTGCGCCTGTCCCTGGACCCGCGCCTCTCTCCGTCCGAGAACATGGCCCGCCTGTTCAAGCTGGCGTCCAAGGCCGAACGCGGCCTGGAACACCTGGAGCGCCGCCGGACCCAGCTGTTGGCCGAGCTGGAGGACCTGGGCCGCGCCACGGCCCCGGGCCCGGCTCCGGCCGCCGCGCATCAGGCCCAGGCCCAGCCCGCGCCCCTGCCCCGGCGCTGCCGGGACATCGCGGCCCAGGCCTTCCGCTCCTCGGACGGCTTCTGGCTCCTGCGCGGCAAGAACAAGGCGGCCAACCACGCCCTGGTGACCAAGGCCGCCAGCCCCTTCGACCTCTGGTTCCACGTCCAGGGCGGCCCGGGTTCGCACGTGCTTCTCAAGCGCGACTTCCCCAACCAGGAGGTGCCGCGCCGCAGCCTGGAGGAGGCCGCGATCCTGGCCGCGCTCAAGAGCTGGCGTTCCGAGGACGCGCGGGCCGACGTGATCTGCGCCCTGGCCCGGGACGTGCGGCCGGTGAAGGGCGCGCCCCCCGGGCAGGTGCAGGTGGACACGATCCACGAGACCCTGCGCGTGGACCTGGACCGCGACCTGGAGCGCCGCCTGGGCGAGGCCGTCCCGGAGCCATGAAAAAAGGGCGCCGAAGCGCCCTTTCTCCCGTCCCTCTCCGAAAAGACTCAGACGATCTTGCGCACCTGGGCGCCCTCGAGCATGGCCAGGGCCATGCTCCGCTCCTCGCGCAGCCGGTTGCGCACGCTCTTGCGCACCGCCTCCGTGGAGGAGGTGAACTGCTTCTGACGGTCGGAATAGATGCCGTCGATGATGTGCCGCCCCGCCGCATCCCCGGCGTCCTTGTCCAGAACCTCGCCGATGACCCGGTTGAAGATGCGCGCCGCGCCGCCGGCCCCGTGCTGCACCGAGGTGCTCCAGAGGACCTCGCGCAGGGCCGCGGGCCCGGCCTCGATGTCCACGCCAGTGGCTTCCAGGATGCGGTCCCGCGCGGGCAGGTAGTGCTCGTTGCGCACGAAGTCGTGCTGGAGCTGCTCGAAGCGCGCGGGGTTCTCCTGGGCTATCTTGCGCCAGGCCCGGGGCATGGCCCCCTCGGGCGATCCCGTGTCGGCCGGTCCGGCCTGGCGCAGACGCGCGGACCATTGGGGCTCATTATCGCGCAGAAAATCGATGAACCGGCTCATGGTTCCGGCCTTGGAAGACAGCTGGTACTTGCCGTAGGACGTTCCGCCCACCCGGTCGTAGCCGATGGCCGCCACGCCCTCGGCGCCGGATTCGAAGCGGGCCGACAGGCCGCCCAGGCCGTTGTCCGCGATGGCGGCGCGCTTGCCCTTTCCGGCCGAGAGCCCGGCATCGCGCCGCAGGTCCTCGGAGGATTCGCGGGCCAGACGGGCGATGGTGCGCAGGGCGTCGAGCATGAGCGAATCGTTGAGCATCCCGGGGTCCACGCTGAAGCGGCGTTCGGACTCGTCCCCCCCGGGCTCGTCCGCCACCTGCCGCACGGCGGCCATCTGGGTCTGGAAGGCCATGCGGCGGGCCGCGTCCAGGGCCGGGGCTCCGGCGCTTCGGGCCCCGCGCCCCTCGCCGTTGAGCTTCTTTTCCGCCTCGACCAGGGAGCGTACCCCGCCAAGGGAGTTCGTGTCGTAAGCCATGCGCGACTCCTCTGCCTGTCAGAATTCCGAGTATCCCGACAGGGGGTGAGCAAAAAACATGCCCAGCGGGGAAAAGTCAGCTGCGCGCCAGGAATTCCTTCAGGCGGGGATCGTCCAGGACAAAGGAGATGACCCGGCGGTGGCCCGCCGGAAAGGCGTAACGGGACAGTTCGCCGGGGGTCACGAAACGGCCGTCCACGGCCTCGTTCATGCGCGGCGCGGCCGGGCCGCCCGCGTCGGCGCAATAGAAGGCGTGCATGGTCACGCGGTACCTGGTGTAGCTGTAGCGGACCTCCACGGCCGGAGCCAGGGGCCGCACGTCCAGCTCCACCTCCTCGCGGAACTCCCGGGCCAGGGCCTGTTCCGGGCTCTCGCCCTCCTCCAGCACCCCGCCGGGAAACTCCCAGAGCCCGGGCCAGACGTCATCCGGGCGGCGTTTCTGGATGTAGAGGCGGCCGTCGCGCAGGAGCAGCCCCGAGGCCATTCGCAACCGGACCACCTCCTTGGGCGGCCCGGCCAAGGGGCGCAGCTCGGCCACTCCCAGGCTCCTGGCCACGCAGAACCCGGCCAGGGGGCACTCCGGGCAGCGCGGCGTCCGGGGCAGGCAGACCAGCGCCCCCAGTTCCATGAGGGCCTGGTTGAAGTCCCTGGCCCGGCCCTCGGGAATGAGGCCGCGCGCGGTCTCGCGCAAAAATTCCTTGGCCCGGGGATCGCGCGCGGGCAACTCCAGGTTGGTCAGCCGCGCCAGCACGCGCTCCACGTTGGCGTCCACCGCCGGTTCCGGCAGGTTGAAGGCCACGCTGCGCACGGCTCCGGCGGTGTAGGGCCCCACCCCGGGCAGGGTCAGCAGGGTCTCGCGGTCGTCCGGCACCGCGCCGCCATGTTCCCGGACCAGAACCCCGGCGGCGGCCAGCAGGGAACGGCCACGGCTGTAGTAGCCCAGGCCCTCCCACAGGCGCAGGACCTCGTCCTCCGAGGCCCGGGCCAGGCTCTCCAGGTCCGGGAAGCGGTCCATCCAGCGCAGGAAGTACGGCACCACCCGCTCCATCTGGGTCTGCTGGAGCATGACCTCGGAGACGAGCACGTGGTAGGGATCGTAAGTCCGCCGCCAGGGCAGGTCGCGCCGGGCCGAGGCGAACCAGTCCAGCAGGCGCTCGGCCACGGCCCGTTGGTCCATGCCCGCCATGTCGGGAACGTGGCGCGCGTTGTCCGCCCGGCTCACGCCTTGCCCTGGGCCGCCACGGCCTTGGCCGCGCGCTCCACGGCCTCGGGATCGCCGAGGTAGAACCGCCGGAGCGCGCGCAGTTCGTCGTCCAGTTCGTAGACCAGGGGCACGCCGGTGGGAATGTTCAGGCCGGTCACGGCCTTCTCGTCCATGCCGTCCAGGTACTTCACCAGTCCGCGCAGGGAATTGCCGTGGGCCGCCACGAGCAGCCGGCGTCCCTGGCGGATCTGCGGGGCCAGGACGTCGTGCCAGTAGGGCATGGTTCGGGCGATGGTGTCCTTGAGGCTCTCGCACAGCGGCAGCTCGGCGGCCGTCAGGTCGGCGTAGCGCGGGTCGCGGCCGGGGTGACGCGGATCGTCCGGCTCCAGGGCCGGAGGGGGCGTGTCGAAGCTGCGCCGCCAGACGAAGACCTGCTCCTCGCCGTACCTGGCCGCGGTCTCGGACTTGTTCAGGCCCTGCAGGGCGCCGTAGTGCCGCTCATTGAGCCGCCAGGTCTTGAACACGGGCAGCCACATGGCGTCCATCTCCTCCTGCACGATCCAGAGGGTGCGGATGGCGCGCTTGAGCAGCGAGGTGTGGCAGGCGTCGAAGCCGTAGCCGCCCTCGCGCAGGAGGCGGGCGGCCTCGTGGGCCTCCGCCTCGCCCTGGGGCGTGAGGTCCACGTCGGTCCAGCCCGTGAAGCGGTTCTCCAGGTTCCAGGCGCTCTGGCCGTGGCGGATGAGCACGAGGGTGTGCATGGCGTCTCTCCTCCGGGGCATGGCCCCCTTTCCTCATGCTCGATGGGAGGGGCCGCCCGCGTCCATTATTTTCCCTTGGGTCCGGCCTTGGCCGGAGGCTTGGCGGGAGCCTTGGCCGGAGGTTTGGCTCCGGCCTGGGCCTTGCCGCCGCCCGGCCCCGCGCTCTTCATGGCCGCCCGCCGGGCCTGCACGCGATCCTGGAACTCCTGTTCCTTGCGCTCGAAGAGCAGACGCTTGCGCTTCTCGAAGGAGAAGGCGGTCTTGACCGCGGCCAGGCCCAGGGCCAGGACCGAAAGGATGATCACCAGCCCCTTCTGGAACTCCCACTTCTGCTCCAGGATGAGATTCACCAGCCAGTTTCCGGGCGCGTGCCGGGTCATGTAGATGAGCAGCGGAATGGTCACCAGGGCCAGGCCCAGGCCGATGATCTCCAGCCAGATGAAGGTGCGGCCCAGGAGCAGGACGAAGAGCGTGCTGTCGCGCACGATGCGCAGCGTCACCAGCCGCTTCTGGAGCCTGCCGATGCGGTCCTCGATCTCGTCCAGGAAGCGCAGGGTCTTGCGGAAATTCTCGGCCACCTTGAGGTGCTGGTCCCGCATCCAGTTCATCTTCTCGACGCAGTAGTTGAAGTCCTTGTTGAATTCCAGAAGCAGCTTGGGGAACGGGAACCATGCCGCCTCGCGCTGGATGTCGCGCAGGCGGTCGTAGTAGTGCTCGGCCCGGGCCCGGATGCGCTTGATGTCCGCCTCCACCTGGGCGTTCATCTCGTCCGCGAACTGGTCCACCCCGCTCACCAGGGAGCGGTAGGCCACGTAGTTGCGCCGCTCGGTGAGCCGCCGCATGCGCTCCAGGCGCTCCTGGGCGGTCTCGAAGAAGGCGTGGCCGTCCTCGAAGCGCTGGGCCACCTCGGAGGAAAGCGTGGCCACCAGGGCCTTCTCCTCCTCGCACTTGGCCTCGGCGTCGCGCCAGAGTCCGTGGAGCGCGCCCATGATCTGCATCCGCCCCCGGTCGAGCTCCAGGTCGAGCAGGACGCGGTTGAATATGTTCGGGTCACGCTCGATGAGCCGCTCCAGGATGTCCATGCCCTGGCCGGTGAAGCCCATCTTCACGAGGCAGACGGCCTCTCGGTAGGCCGGATCGAGCCAGTCCGGCGAGGCCGCGGCGGCGCGCTTGAAGAGCGCCGAGGCCTCCTTGAACTCGCCCTGCATCTCCTGGGCGCGGCCCTGCAGGTACAGGAAATAGCTCTGCTGCAACGGCGTGTAGCTCAGGCGCTCGGCCTCCTGCCAGTAGAACGCGGCCTGGTGCGCGTCGCCCTTCTCCAGGGCCACGAAGCCCAGCAAGGACGGCGGCTGGTAGCTGCGCATGTACTTCAGGCTGGCCTGCTTGAGCATGGTCTCGGCCCGCTCCAGCTCGCCGCCGCGCAGGGCGTCCAGCGAGGCCCAGGCGTAGGGCGCGTCCTCCGGCGCCAGCTGGGTCTGGCTCGAGGACCAGTCCTTGCCCCGGCTGCGCCAGACCATCTGCAGCGTGCGCAACTGGCTCGAGGCGTTGATTTCGAACACCGCGCGGGCCAGCAGGTTCGACGTCTTGTCCCCGCCGGCGGCCAGCTGCTCAAGGGACGCCGACACCCGGGACGGCTCCAGGCCCTGATCCAGGGTTTGGAGCCCGGACACCAGATCGTCCATGTTCACGGCCGCCAGCTTGCTCCAGACCTCCGGGGCGAGCCGGGTCTGGGCCCGGGTGGGGCAGGTGGCGGCCGTATGGTCCTTGAGGCCGCAGTAGAAACAGCCCTGCCCCTCGCCGATGGTCAGCTTGCGCGGCAGGGGGACGTCCAGGCTGCCCTCTCCGGCCTCTCCCTCCTCGCTCTTCAGGCTCACGCCGCACCAGGTCTCCAGCCCCTCCTGCTCCGCGCCCTGGCGGATCTCGTTGATCTTGAACCACTCGGTCAGGGGAAAGGCGTCGCGGTACTGTAGGTGCGGATAGTCCGGGCCCAGACGGTTCCAGTCCAGGGGCACCTTCTTGGGCAGCTCGGCGCTGAAGGTCAGGCCCTTCTGCGGGATCGCGGCCATGACGCAGGGCCAATACTCGCGGCCGCCCGCCTTCACCGAGCGCACCAGGCCGAGCATCTCCTGGCACCAGGCGCGCAGAAGGCGGACGCTGCCCAGGGGGAAGATGACGTAGCCCTCGCGCACGTCGGAGATGTATTTTAGGTCCATGCGCTGCAGCACGGCCTGGATTTCCGTGAAGAAGCCGCGCCAGCCGAGGATGCTCTCCTTGTCGCCCATCCGGCCCAGGGGCTTGATGACGAAGAACCAGCCCAGGGTGGTCTCGTAGTCCAGGCCCTGGTCGGCGTGGAACTGGAGCCACTGCACCGAGCTGGCGAAGCCCGTGACCCCGTGGCCGGACTTGAGATCCAGGCCCGGGATGCTCTCCACCATCTCCTTGAGCTTGGGATGGACCCAGACGGCGAACTCCTGTCCGGGGTTGGCCTGCTGGCCGGTCAGCTCCGGCGAAAGCGAGAGGGAGAACGAGAAATCGTAACCAACCAGGAAGGTGGCCGGAACCACCTGGCAGAGCATGGGCATGGAGTTGAGCCGGGACCAGATCTGGAGCCGGGCCACGGCCCGGAAGACCTCCGGGCCGGGAAAGAACCAGAGGGCCTGGCCCGTGTCCTGGGCCATGAGCACGCCGCCGTAGTCCTTCAGCGTGTGGGCCATGGCCGTGTTGGGCGCGCCGGACCAGGACAGCCAAGCCGCGCAGCCGGAGCCCACCAGCCGCGACTGCTGGATATGCGGGAGGCTTTGCAACAGGACGGAGAGGTTGTACATTGTCACTCCCGATCAATCAGTGCCCAAGGAGCCCAGACATGGACATATCAGCAGCCATCGCAAAACTCAAAACCGAACCAGGCTTCACCGAAAACGTCGGCATGATCCTGGTGCACAACGGCGTGGTCCGGGGCTGGTCGCGCGCCAACCGGGAAAACGTCGTGGCCGTGGACATCACCTCGGACGAGGAGCGGATGAACGCCCTCTGCGAGGAGATCCAGAAACGCCCGGGCATCTTCCGCGTCCTGGCCGAATGCCGCTCCGGCCTGCTCAAGCCCGGCGACGACGTGCTCTTCCTGATCGTGGCCGGGGACATCCGCGAAAACGTGAAGCCCGCCCTGGCCGACCTCCTGGACCGCATCAAGGCCGAGGCCGTGACCAAACGCGAAATCATGGGCTAGGCATCCTCCCGTCATTTCGGCAGGTTCCGCGATTCCCTATATGGGAATCCGCGAAAAAAGTCCCTCGTCGCGCGCGGTTGCGGCCGATGCCCGGCGCTGTCATAATCCCAGCCCGGGGATCGCCCCGAGGGAGACGCATGAACATCGTCCAGGTCATCAACGTCCGCTGGTACAACGCCACGGCCTGGTACGCCCTGTACCTGGGCCGTCTGCTCAAGGACGCCGGTCACGGCGTGCTCATGGTGGTCCAGCCCGGCACCGAGCCGGAACGCAAGGCCCGCGAGCTCGGCCTGCCCGTGCTGCCCCTGGACCTGAACGGCAACAACCCGCTGACCCTGATCCGCTCGGCGCGCGAGGCCGCCCGGATGCTGCGGGAGTTCCAGCCCCGGATCGTCAACTGCCACCGGGGCGAGGGATTCTTCCTCTGGGCGCTCTTCAAGCGCCTGGGCTGCGACTTCAAGCTCGTGCGCACCCGGGGCGACCAGCGCCCCCCCCGGCACGACGCCCTGAACCGCTGGCTGCACGCCGGCGTGGCCGACGCCGTGGTGGTGACCAACAAGGCCATGGCGCGCCACTTCCTGACCCGGATGAAGACCCCGGAACGCTCGGTCTGGGTCATTCCCGGCGGCGTGGACACCACGACCTACCGCTTCGACCCCGAGGGCCGCGAGCGGGTGCGCCGGGAGTTCGGCTTCGGCCCTTCCGACGTGGTGCTGGGTCTGGTGGGCCGCTTCGACCGGGTCAAGGGCCAGAAGGAGTGCATCGAGGCCGTGGCCATGCTGCGCGGCGAGATGGGGCTGTCCCAGGCGCGACTGTTCCTGATCGGCTTCGACTCCGCCACCCGGACCCGCGAGGTGGAGGAATGGCTCGAAGCCTCGGGCCTGGCCGGCAGCGCCAGGATCAGCGGCCGCCGCGAGGACATCGCGGCCTGCCTCTCGGCCCTGGACGTGGGCGTGGTGGCCTCCCTGTGGTCCGAGACCATCGCCAGGGCGGCCCTGGAGATCATGGTCACCGGCCGTCCGCTCGTCTCCACGGACGTGGGCGTCATGCCCGATCTGGTCAGCCGCCGGGCCCTGGTCCCGCCGGGAGACGCGAGGGCCCTGGCCCTCAAGCTGCGCGAGGCGGTGGAGAGCCCGTCGTTCCGGGAATCCCTGGCCGCCGAACAGCGCCTGGTCATCTCCCAGCTCACGGGCAGGGACTTCCTGACCCGCACCCTGAGCCTCTACGAAGGCCTGCTCTCGGCCTGAGTCAGCCGCCCGCGCCGAAGGTCCGGCCGATGCGGGTCAGGCTGTCGGCCACGGCCAGCACGGTGCGCGTGTAGCTCGCGGAGTGGTTGTAGCGATAGATGACGCGGGAGCGCCCCTTCTCGTCCAGGCCGTCCTTCCAGCCGTGCTCCTTGAGAAAACGGGCCATGCTCGCCAGGGCGTCGGCCTTGTCGAAGAGGTCCACGCGGCCGTCGCCGTCGCCGTCCTCGCCGTAGGCCAGGGCATTGGTGGGCATGAACTGGCACTGGCCGATGGCCCCGTAGACCGAACCCGGGATGTCCAGGGGATCGCGGCCCAGGGCCTCGGCATAGCGCAGCAGCGCCTCCAGCTCCTCATAGGCCCAGTCCGACTTCTGGCGGGTGCGCTCGTCGAGCCAGGCGCGGATTTCCGGGTCCAGGTCCGAGCGGGACAGGTAGGGTTCGATGTCCGGCAGGCCGCGCGCCAGGGCCATGTTGGCCAGGGCCCAGGCCGCCTTGGCCGTGCCGGTGTTCAGCCCGAGCTTGGTCTCCACCAGGAGCAGGGCCACCAGAATCTCCTCCGGCACCCCGTACTTTTCGCGCAGCCCGCGCAGCAGGTCCTTGTTCTCGCGCAGATAGCCGTAGGCCCCGGCCAGGAGGATGGGATTGAGGTAGCGCGCGTCCACCTCCGGCTCGGCGGCCGGAGCCTCGGGCGGGGCCAGCTTGGCCTCCAGGATCGGGTTCATCTTGCGGGCCATGACCTGAGGGTCGTAGACCATGACGGGATCCGAGAACAGGCGTTTCAGTCCGCCGGGCTCGAAGCCGTCGGCCACGAGCCGCTCGGCCAGGGGGGCCCAGACCTCGTAGCCCGAGCGCTGGTCGCCGGAAGCCCACGCCTCCGTGAGCAGCAGGCAGAAAAAAAGGGCCAGGGCCGCCAGGCCCCGGCCCATGCGAGGCGTTCGCCCCAAAGACTCAGAGTCGATCCAGAGGAACAAGGGCCACTTCCTCCTCAAAGGCGTCGTCCAGAAGCGCGGCGAATTGGCGCACCGGGTAGCGCGCGCCGCACTCGGCGCAGACCAGCGCGACCTCACGGCAACCGCGCACGGGATGCAGGCGGCCCCGACAGGCGGGGCAGGACAGGGACGGGCTCCCCTGCCGCGTCTCCATGCTCTACTCGATGGCCAGGCCGAGGTTCTTCTGGCCCATGGACACGTACAGGTTGGACAGGGCCTTGGCGTAGTCGGCCAGGGCGCCGTTCAGCTCGGCCTCGCTCTTGGTCACGTCGGACTGGGCGGTGAGCAGATCGGTGTTGGTGCCCACCTGGGCCTGGTAGCGGGCCAGGGCCATGCGGTAGGATTCCCGGGCGGCCTCAACGGACTTGCGGGCCACGCCGATGCGGTCGGCGGCCTCCTGCATGCTGAGCAGACCGCTCTTGACCTCGAAGCCCGCGTTGAGCCGGGTCTTGTCCAGCTCGGCGCGGATCTGCTTCACGGTCTCCTGGCTCTGGTCGTGGGCATAGTAGGTGCTGCCCCACTGCCACATCTTCCACTGGACGTTGAGGCCGGCGTTCCAGTTCTCGCGGCTGGAGTCGCTCAAATGCTTGCTGTCGTCCGCCAGGGGGTCGTCGCCCGCGCGGTTGTAGTTGTAGTTGGCGGACACCTGGGGATAGTAGGCGCTGGCCGTGATGGTCGAATCCTTCTCGGCCATCTGCACGCTCTTCTCGCCGATGCGCAGGTCGGGACGGCCCTTGTAGGCCTGCTCCAGGCACTGCTCCAGGCTCCGGCTGAAGGGGGCGTAGTTCAGCTCGCCCACATAGTCCACGCCGGCCTCCAGGGGCAGGTCCAGCAGGGTGTTCAGCTGGGCGGTCTGCGTGTCCACGGCGTTCTGGGCCTTGAGCAGCTCCTGCTGGGCCGTGGCCAGCTGCACCTCGGCCTGGAGCACGTCCAGGCGGGGCTTCAGTCCGACCTCGAAAAACGCCTGGGTGACCTGCAGTTGGGACTTGAGGCGCTCCACGGAGTCCTGGGCGCTCTTCACGTCCATGCGGGCCTGCAGCAGGCTCAAAAAGGCGGTCTGGATGCTCTGGATCAGACTCAGTTCGGCCTGATAGAGCTTGTCCTCGTTCTGCTCCTTGCCCAGCCGCGCCTTTTGGTAAGTGGACAGGAGGCGGAAGCCGGTGAACAGGGGCTGGTTCAGATTGAACTGGTAGGCCCAGGAGTCCTGGTCGCCCACGCGGACACCGGCCTGCCGGGGCACGCGGTCCTCATGGGTCCAGCCGTAGTTCGAACTGGCCGTGGGGAAGAAGTCCGCCAGCGCGGACTTGCGGCCGGACTCGGAACCCAGCAGGGCGTGCCGGGCCGCGACGATGGACGGGTTGGCGTCCAGGCCGCGCTGCACGGCCGCGCGCATGTCCAGCTTGGTTCCTGCCGGAACGGGCGCGGGCTTGACGGGTTCGGCCATCGTGTCCGCGGCTTCCTGGCTCCACGCGGGAGCGGCCAGCAAAAGGAAAAGCAACGGCAGGGCCACGAAAATTCTTTTGGATTTCAGCGTCATGCGGACTCCGTGACTGGTTCGCGCCCAAATTAAACAAACATTTAATTCGTTGGACAGACTTGCTCCAACTACCAAGTTTCTTTACCGGATGCAAGACTCCGCGCCCATTGCAGGGCGGATCAGGCGGGGGCGCCGCACTCGGCGGGATCGCCCTGGAGCTTGTCCAGGGTGTGCCCCAGGGCGGGAAGCAGCGGCTCCAGGCACTCGCGCACGGCCTTGGGACTGCCCGGAAGATTCACCACCAGACTCTGCCCCAGGGTTCCGGCGACGGCCCGGGAGACCGCGCCGAACGGGGTTTTGACCAGGCTCGCCGCAGTCATGGCCCGCTCGAAGCCGGGAAGACGCTTCTCGATCACCGCCAGGGTCGCCTCCGGGGTCACGTCGCGCGGAGCCACGCCCGTGCCGCCCGTGGTCAGGATGAGGTCGAAGCCCTGGACCAGGGCCAGGTCCTCGATGAGCGCGCGCAGAGCCCGCTCGTCATCGGGCAGTACGAACCCCCGCGCCAGTCCCAGGGGCAGGGCGGCGCGCACCAGCTCCTCGATGAGCGGCCCGGAGGCGTCGGCCCGCAGACCCGCCGCGCCCTTGTCGCTCAAGGTGATCCAGGCCAGGGCCCGACCCCGGCGCTCGCGGCCGAAGGCCGTCTCGCCGGGCCGCAGCCCGGCCAGCGTTTCCAGAACCCAGACCCGCCGCGAGGGGTTGCCCGGCCACCAGGACGCGGACTCCACGCGCGCGAACGGCTCGCCGTCGCGGGTGAGGACGTCTCCCGCGCGCAGGGCCGGGACGTTCCGTCCGGCCAAGGCGGGCCAATGCGCCGCGTCGATGCCGCCCTCAGACAGCAGGAGGCGCTGTCCGGCGGGAATGTCCCTGTCCACGAGGATGATCGGTCCGCTCATGCCCCTCCTCCCCGCCGCCGATGACAGCGGCGCACGTCCGCCAGGAACGCGGTCCAGCCGGAATGGTCGGCCAGCACCCGCTCGTCGGCCACCGGCGCCCAGGGGAACCGTTCCCGGAAGGCCCGGGCGAAAAGTCCCAGGGACCGTCCGCGCGTCCGGCCGAGGTCGTCGAACACGGGCACCATCGTGACGGCCGCGCAACTCGGCGATCCGCTCTTGAAGACGTAGCCCGCGAGCGGGGTGCGCGCCAGCTCGTCCAGCCGGGCCACGATCCGGCCCATGAGCCGAAAGGTGTGGTCCTCCAGGCTGCGGTTGCCCACGAAACGCGGCTCCAGGGGCGAGCCGCCCACGTGCGCGGGCTCGCGCGGGACGGGCATGCCCGCCTCGACCTCCGGGCAGAACGGCACGAGCAGGCAATGCGCGGCCAGGGCCGCCACCCGGGGGGAAAACTTGTCGCGCCCGTCATAGCGCACGCGCTGGCCCAGCAGGCAGCGGCTCACGCCGACCAGGGGAAGGGAAGCATCATTCATGAGAGGAGCACCGAGAGGATTCCCGCCAGGAAGACGCCGCCGAAGGTCCCGGCCCCACCCACGGAGAGCACGGGCGCGTCCAGGCGGTTCATGGAGCGGGGGTCGAGGTAGTGGAGCACGTTGCCGCCCAGCAGCGCGCCCAGGGTCCCGGCCGCGTAGGCCACGCCGGGGGCCAGGTTCACGGGCGCGAACATGGCCGCCGTGACCACCGTGGCCACGGGCGGCACCCAGAAAGGCAGGCGCATGCCGAAATGCGGCACCACCCGGGCGGCCGCGAAGGACGCCGCGGCCACCAGCCCCAGGCAGAGCCAGAACCAGGGCGAGGCGGCCAGGACGCCGCCGTCGCGCGCCAGAAGGTAGCCGGAGAGCAGCACGGGGATGAGGCAGCCGCCCACGTTCACGGCCACGGTCTGGTCCCGCAGTTCGGCCAGCAGGGCCTCGGGCCGGTCCGGGCGGCTCAGGGGCGAAACGCAGAGAAAGGGCCCCAGCATGGTCACGCCGAAATGGCGCACCAGCCGTCCGGTGCGGAACAAGGGGATGTCCGTGGTCCGGCCCAGCAGGGTCAGGACGAACACGAGCAGACCCTGCAGCGGGGTCAGGCCGAGCTTGGCGAAGGCCCCGGCGGCCAGGCTCACGGGCAGGAAGATGAACAGGAAGAGGAGCCCGGCCAGGAAGGTCAGCATCAGGAACACGGCCCACAGGCCGGAAAACATCGGTGGTCCGAACATGCGCTCGCCCGAGTCGGCGCGCGATCATCGCGCCGGTTGCCATCGGAGGCCCGGAAAGATACCTTCGCCTCCGTCTGACCCTGGCTGATAGCGTAGCTCCCTGCGAATGTAAAACGAAACACCGGGCCCGCCGCCCGGAGAAAGCGAGGGGTCCATGAAAGGCATCATCCTGGCCGGAGGCTCTGGCACCCGGCTCCAGCCCCTGACCCGCGTGGTGAGCAAGCAGCTCCTGCCCGTGTTCGACAAGCCGATGATCTACTATCCCATGTCCGTGCTCATGCTGGCGGGCATCCGGGAAATCCTCATCATCTCCACCCCCGAGGACCTGCCGCGCTTCCGGGCCATGCTCGGGGACGGCTCCCGCCTGGGGCTCTCGCTCTCCTATGCCGAGCAGCCCACGCCCGGCGGACTGGCCCAGGCCTTCCTCATCGGCGCGGACTTCATCGGCCAAGACTCCGTCTGCCTCGTGCTCGGGGACAACCTCTACTACGGCCAGGGGCTCATCGCCCTGCTCCAGGGCTGCGCCAAGCTCGACCGGGGCGGCGTGGTCCTGGCCTACCCGGTCAAGGACCCCGAGCGCTACGGCGTGGTCCAGTTCGACGCCTCGGGCCGGGCCATGTGCATCGAGGAGAAGCCTCGCGAGCCCAAGTCCAAATACGCCGTCACCGGGCTCTACTTCTACGACAACAGCGTGGTGGAGATCGCCCGGAGCCTCAAGCCCTCGCCCCGGGGGGAGATGGAGATCACGGACGTGAACAACGTCTACCTCGAGCGGGGCGAACTGCGCGTGGAGGTCATGGGCCGGGGCTTCGCCTGGCTGGACATGGGGACCCACGAGTCCCTCCTGCGGGCGGCCAACTTCGTGAGCGCCATCCAGGAACGCCAGGGGTTCATCGTGGCCTGCCTGGAGGAGATCGCCTTCCGCATGGGCCTCATCGACGCGGACCGGCTGGAAGCCCTCGGCATGGAGATGAAGCAGAACGACTACGGCCGGTATCTCATCGAAATCGCGCGGGAAGCAAAAAAGGCCGATTGAAACGGCGGCCGACGAAAATGAAAAGGCGGATGCCGTCTCCCTGGAGGAGACGGCATCCGCCTTCCGCTTCCGAAATCCCGCCCGCGCGGAACGATGCCCGCGCCCCGGAAGGGTCTAGTGATGCTCTTCCTTCTTGCCCTGCTGGATGCGGATGAAGGCCACGGAGACGATCCAGGCCAGGTAGATGAAGATGAGGGAAACGCCGATCATGCCCTGGGTCGTGCTGTGGGCCATGTCAGAAATAAGTTCGCCGATCATGTCGAGGCCTCCTTGTGAATCGCTTGCCTTCCGCGCGGAAGGGCTTTTCCTCTCTGTCCCGGAAAACGGAAAAAGTCAAGGGGCATGGCGGCCCGGAACCGGTTCTCCTCAGTCCCCGCGCGCGGCCCGCTCGAACTTGATTTTTTGATCCCGAGCGCTTAGGGCGGTATCATCGCACCCAGAATCCGGGGGGTTGCCGTGTTCAAGCGCCTGTTCGCACCCGTGTGGGACGCCCTGCTCAGCGTTCTGCGGCCGAAGAAGAAAGCTCCGAGCGCCCCGAAGAAAAAGGTTTCCACACCCAAGAAACCGGCGGCGAAGAAGCCCGCTCCGGCTTCGACCGCGCCCGCTCCGTTCGCCTTCAGTTACAAGGCCGACCCGGCCAAGGCCAAGCCCACGACGACGCCGCCCGCCACGCAGCCGACGGCCGACGAGGAGGCCCGGGGCCCCGGCGACCTGCCCCTGGCCATCAACGACGAGGCGAAAGGTGAGAAACGAAAGGCCTTCCGGGTGAGCGTGCGCGGCCTCGACGTGGCTTGCCCGGAGCTGGGCAGCGTCTATCCCACCACGGACATTTCGGCCACGGGACTCGGCTTCCGGTTCCAGGGCCCGCGCGTCAAGGGCGGCACGGCCCTCACCCTGACCCTGCGGTACGGCGGCAAGGCCCTGGCCCAGGGAATCCCGGGCAAGGTCATGCGCCACGAAGGCGGCGTGGTGGGCTGCGCCTTCCTGGAGTTGAGCCGGACCCAGGAGGACGCGATCTACAAGATCGTGCTGGCGGCCCAGCGCGCGGCCAAACCCCAACAGGGCAAACCCCAGCAGACCAAGCCCGGGGCGAAGCCGGGAGCCAAGGCTCCGGCGGCGAAACCCGCGGCGTCCGGCGGCGGGGCTAAGCCCGGCGCACCTCGTCGATGAAGTTCTCCAGGTCGTTCTTGGCCCCCTCCACATAGTCTTCCGGGTAGAGCAGCGCGGACATGTAGAACACGCTCTTCACCCGCAGGGAGTTGGCCGCGCCGCGCGAAAACGCCTTGAGCCGCCGGGCCAGGGCCTCGGCTCTCCCGGCGTCCAGGCCCTCCAGCAGGGGCGCGGCGTCCTCGGCCAGGGCGGCCAACAGCTCCGCCTTCCGGCGCATCGCCTCCTCATAGCCCTTCTGGTCGCCGCCGCCGTGCAGCAGACCGGCGGCCTCGGACTCCAGGCCGCGCACCAGGGCGGCCCGCTCCTCCAAAAACGCGGCCAGCCGCTCCAGGGATTCCGTGTTCACGAACGCCTCCTCTTTTCAACGGTTTTTCCGAGCATAGGCCAAGGAAGGGGCGTGCTCAAGCCCGGTCCCGGGCTGGACAACCGGAGCGTTTGCCTTTACCCAGGGGGGCAACCGGCCGCCCCGGCCGCCAGGAGGTCTTCGTGAGCTTTCTTTCATCCAGCGTCGGCCTGACCCGCTACCGCATCGTGGAGGACGTGCCGGACACCCTGTTCCAGGCCGTCCCGGACCGGCTCAAGGAATGGGCCTTCCGCGACATCGACGCCACCGCCGACGAGCGCTCCTTCGGCTGGGCCAACATCGACGACATGCTCGACGTCCGCTGGGCCGCCTCGCCGCCGGAAAAGGCCCACTACCTGGCCTTCTCCCTGCGGCTGGAGACGCGCCGCGTGCAGCCCGCCGTGTTCAAGAAGCATTACCAACTGGCCCTCAACGCCGAGCTGGCCAAGGCCAAGGAGCAGGGCAAAAACTTCCTCTCCCGCGACCGCAAACGCGAGCTCAAGGAGCAGGTCCAGCTCAAGCTCATGGCCCGTTCCCTGCCCGTTCCGGCCGTATTCGGCGCGCTCTGGAACACCCAGACCAACCACGTCTGGCTGGACACCACCAACTCCAAGGTCCGGGCCCTGTTCGAGGACCTCTTCGCCATGGCCTTCGAGCTGCACCTGGAGCCGCTCTCGCCCTTCTTCCTGGCCCTGGAGATGCTCGGCGAGGACGCGGCAGCCTCCCTGGAACACCTCGAACCCACCCTTTTCGTCTAGGAGCCCGGCATGGATCTCACCCTGGTGCAACGCGAAAACACCATCCTGGGACAGGATTTCCTCACTTGGCTCTGGTACGCCTCGGAAAAGCGCGACGGCATGTTCACCACCAAGACCGGCCAGTCCTTCGCCCTGCACCTGGAACAGAAGGTCTCGGTCCAGGGCGGCGAGGGCGAGAGCCTGGAGACCGCCTCGGTGAGCAGCCCGCGCGGCGAGCTGGCCGAGGCCAAGACCGGCCTGCGCACCGGCAAGAAGGTCCACAAGACCCAGTTGCGCCTGGAAATCGACCAGGACGCCTGGCAGGTCACGCTCAAGGCCGACGACTTCGGCATTTCGGGCCTGAAGACGCCCAAGGTGGACCTGCGCGACCAGGAGGACGAGGACCCGGACTCCAAGTTCCTGGAGAAGATCTACCTCCTGGAGAAATGCGTGGAGCTGCTGGACTCCGTGTTCGCCGAATTCCTCAAGCTCCGCCTGTCCGCCGAATGGCCCAAGGCGGCCAAGGCCGTGGGCCAGTGGATGAACCAGGAGTGAGCCGGTGGCCCTGCAACGCCTGGCCTGTTTCGGCGACAGTCTCTTCGCCGGATACGGCCTGCCCGCCGCCCGCGCCCTGCCCACCCGCCTGGAGGCGCTGCTGCGCGCCGACGGCCGGGAAATCCGCGCCCTGAACCTCGGCGTCTCCGGCGAGACCTCGGCCGACGGCCTGCGCCGCCTGGACGAGGTCCTGGCCGCCGCCCCGCGCGCCACGCTGCTCGAATTCGGGGCCAACGACTGCCACCTGCTGACGCCCCCGGAGAAGACCGAGGCCAATCTGGAGGCCATGGCGAGCGCCCTGCTCCAGGCGGGCTCGGCCGTGCTCCTGGTGGGCGTGCGCGCCCTGCCCTGGGTGGACGCGGAGCACGGCCGGAAGTTCCAGGCCGTCTTTCCGCGCCTCGCGGCCCGGCTCGGCCTGCCGCTCTACCCCGACATCCTGGCGCCCTATTTCGGCGACCCGGCCCTGTGCCTGCCGGACGGCCTGCACCCCAACGCGCCGGGGGTGGAGGCCATGGCCGCGAGCCTCCTGCCCTGGGTCGAGGCCCTGCTCGACGGCCCGGCCTGATCGCCCGGCCGCGTTGACGCAGGCTCCCCAGGCATTTATAGCTCGACCATTCAGCGCAGGGAGCCGCTCGTGGACCTTCGGGACCGCCTTTTCCTCCGCTTCGCCGCCAGCCCAGGCCTCAAGGCCCTGGCCTACGTCCTGTTCCTGGCCGGGGGGCTGCTCCTGTTCCAGGGCCCGGGCGCGGTCCTGCTCGCCGTCCCGCTGCTGGCCGACGCCTACGGCGCGCGGCTCATCCGCGCCCTCTACGACGGCTTCCGCGAAGACCTCCTGGAGCTGCTGGAGGACGAGGCCCGCCGGGAGTGCGGCTTGGCTCCGGACGAAGAGGGCTTTCCCGTCTGGGAGTACGACGGCTGCGTGCGCCACTGGCTGGTGAAGGGCCTGCCGGATCGCGTGATCCTGACGCTCATGGCCCCGCGCCAGGACTTCCTGGTGGTGGCCCGCAAGGAGGGCCGCATCTTCCCGCCGCTCTCCTATGCCCCCCTGGACTACGAGATCCTCGACGCCGGAACCCTGGACGTCTACTACCGCGACATCACCCACGTGGAGGTCAACGGCGAAGCCGTGGTCCTGCATACCTCGGGCGGGGAGGTCATCGAATACGAGGACCATTCCGGCGGCGCCGGACAGGCGGTGCGCGAACTACGGGAACGGCTGCGCGAGCACAAGGCCAGGAGTTCGCCATGAACGGGGACCGCGCCGGCCGCCTGCTCTTCCAGACCCAGCACATCCAGGGTCTGTTGCGGCTCTGCGGCTGGAGCCTGCTCCTGACGCCGACCCTGGTGGCCGTCGTGGCGCTGGTCGCCGTGGGCGAGGGGCTGCCCCTGGGCTGGGCCCTGCTGCTCATCCTCTCGGGCCTGGCCCTGGCCCTGCTGGCGGCGCTGTTCCTGGCCCGCCTCCTGGGGCGGCGCATCATCGAGCCCCTGGGACGCCTGCTGCGCGCGGCCCAGGACATCCGCGAGGGCCATTACGGGACCACGGTGGACCCAACCACTTTCCAGGATTCCCCGCTGGAGTTCCGGCTCCTGGGACAGAGCTTCAACCGCATGTCCGAGACCACGCGCGAACACATCGAGGCCCTGGAACGGGCCACGATCACGGACCAGCTCACCGGGGTGAGCAACCGGCGCTTCCTGGTCACCGAGGGCCCCCGGCTGCTGCGGGTCGCCCTGCGCTCCGGGGCCGCCTTTTCCTGCCTGATGATCGACATCGACCACTTCAAGCGGGTCAACGACCAGCACGGCCATCTCGTGGGCGACCGCTTCCTGGCGCACCTGACCCGGGTGGTGAGCGCCACCATCCGCACCTCCGACCTCCTGGCCCGGGCCGGGGGCGAGGAGTTCGTGGTCCTGGCCCCCAACTCCGGCACGGAAGAGGCCCGGCTCCTGGCCGAGCGCATCCGCCTGGCCGTGGTCCGCACCCCTTACGTGGACGGCGAGACGCGCATCGACAACAGCGTGAGCATCGGCGTGGCCGAGCATGCCGCCGCCCCGCTCTTCGGCTCCAACGACTTCGAGGACATGCTCGAACGCGCCGACCGGGCGCTCTACCGGGCCAAGCAGATGGGCCGCAACCGGGTTGTGGCCTGGGGCGACGAGGAACCGGACCAGGACCTCTGAGCCCGGCCGGACTTGAATCCCCAACGGGCTTGGCCTATCGTCCCGGCCGGGCGCGCCGCCCGCCGAACCGACAACGAGGAACACGCATGCGCTACGAACTGCGGCTGATGGACAACGTCGCCGGAGTGGGCTGCTTCATGGCCCATCCCGCCCAGAACCTGAGCTTCAACGACATGCTGGACTACCTGCGGGAGCATCCCCTGGACGACTTCATGCACCAGTTCCTGCTCCAGGGCATGAGCGGCCACCGCACCCGCAAACTGGAAAAGCTCATCGACGAGGTGACCACGGGCGAACGCAAGGGCGATCTCGTGCTGGCCGCGCTCCTGCGCGAGACCTGCCTGGCCCACGAACGTTTCGCCCACCTCCTGCCCCGGCTGGAGGGCCTCGATCCCCGGGAGCTGGCCGCGCACACCCCGCTCATCCATATCCGTTCGAGCCTCGTGCCGGACCAGGACCTGCACCGCCAGTGGGTCCGGCTGTTCCAGGCCAACCTCGCGGTCCACGCGCCCCTGCCCGCCCCCGACGAGGCGGGACTGGCCATGCCCTTCGCGCCCGAGGACCTGCCCGCCGGACCGGCCGTGACCGCGGCCCGGACCCGCGACCGCCTGCGCGCCGAAGGCCGCCTGCCCGGGCCCCGCGAGCGCCGCACCCTGGAGGAGACCATCGCCCTGGCCTCGGAACGGCTGGAGAAGGTCGGCTGCATCCTGACCCGGGAGATGGCCCACAAGGCGTCCCTGAGCCCTTTCTCCCTGCTGCGCTCCTGGCTGGCGCGCTTCCGCGCGGACAACGGCCGCCAGGACGTCCAGTTCCAGGGCATGCAGACCGCCTACGGCCGGGGCCTGAGCATGGAGGCCGCCCGGGCGTCCTATCTCATGGAGATGTGCGAGCGCTATTCCTCCTACGCGAGTTTCGACGCAAGCGGCATCCGGGGCTATGCCCGGGACTATCCCCTGGTCCACGGCAGCCACGCCGAGGTGTCCGCCCGGGCCGAGGCCCTGGACCCCAACCTGCTGCGCCTGGAGGCCCCCTACACCGGCCAGAAGCTCTGGTGGATGGCGGCCGAGATGGCGGACGCCAAGGGCCGCCGCCCGATCCTCATTCCGGCCCAGCTGGTCTTCCTCTTCTGCAACCTGGACGAGCCCGCCCTGTTCAGCGCCCTGGGCTCCACCGGGCTGGCCTCCGGCAACACCCTGGAGGAGGCGCGGCTGGCCGGGCTCTGCGAGGTCCTGGAGCGCGACGCCGAGGCCGTGCGGCCCTTCGACCCGGCGCGCTGCTTTCGCCTGGAGACGGACGATCCCCAGGTGGGCAAGCTCCTTGATGACTACGCCGCCTGCGGCATCGCGCCCTGGATCCTGGACACGACCCCGGAGTTCGGCGTGCCCTGCTGGAAGTCCATCGTCCTGGGCCGCCGGGGCGACGTGAACAAGGGCATGGGCTGCGGCCTCTCCGGCCGCCGGGCCCTGGTCTCGGGCATGACCGAGACGCCCTATCCCTTCCCGGGTCCGGCCGGATCGCCCGCGCCCGAGGGGCTGCCCGCGCGCCGCCTGGAGGACCTGCCGGAGATCGGCACCGGCAGCCCGGAAGGCGACCTGCTCGTGCTGGAGGAGACCCTCATCGCCAACGGCTATCCGGTGATTCACGCGGACCTGACCCGCAAGGACCTGGGCATCCCGGTGGCCCGGGCCATCGTGCCGGGGCTGGAGATCGTGGCCGACTTCGACCAGTTCTCGCGCCTGAGCCCGAGGCTCTTCGCCAATTATCTGCGGATGTTCGAGGGGAAATGACGGCGGCCGGAAGGCCGTCGGCTCAGGGGAAGAAGAGTTCCGTGTTCAGGTGGTAGTCCTTGGGGTGCAGCCCCAGTTCCACCACCCTCGCGCCGCCGTTGCCCTGGGCCGTGTCCACGGTCACCGGGCGCATGGGCCGCAGGCGCTTGTCGAAGACCACCTTGACCCGGGGCGCCTCGGGCCGGTCCTCGTGGAAATCCGTGACCAGGCCGTAGCAGCCGTCGGCCAGGCGCACGAAGCTGCCCACCGGATAGATGCCGATGAAGCGGATGAAGGCCGCCAGGTGCGGCGCGCTGAAGCGCGTCTCGCGGTTGGCGTAGAGGAACTTCAGGGCCTGGAACGGCGTCAGGGCCCGGCGGTAGGTGCGGTAGCTGATGAGGGCGTCGTAGACGTCCAGGATGCTCAGGTAGTTGGCGAAGGGGTTGATTTCGTGGCCCATTTTGCCGTTGGGATAGCCTGTGCCGTCGCAGGACTCGTGGTGGTCGAGGACCGCATCCAGGACGTCCCGCGAAAAGAGGTGCTGACCGGCCAGCAGCTCGCGCCCAGCCTGGGTGTGGCGCTTGATCAGGGCGTACTCCTCGGGCGTGAGTTTGCCGGGCTTGTTCAGCACGGCGTCGGGCAGCAGGGCCTTGCCCACGTCGTGCAGCAGGGCGGCCAGGGTCAGGGTGCGTAGGTGGGACTCGGGCAGGGACAGCCGCACGCCCAGGGCGGCCGCCAGGAAGGCCACGTTGACGCTATGGTTGGTCACGTAGCCGTGGCTGCGGGTGATGGAAATGCTGCTGGCGGCCTTGTGGTTGCGGGCCGCGCTGGATCCGATCTCCCCGGCCAACTGCTCGGCCTCGGCCACGCTGGCGCCCCGGCCCAGCTTCACGTCCCGCAGGAAGCGGCTCATGAAGTCCAGGGAATTGTTGTAGACCTTGCGGGCCACGCGCAGTTCCTCGGCCAGGGAGATCATGGGCTCCGGGCCGAGCGTGCCGCGCGGGAGGAACGGGGGGATGGAGGAAAGCCCTTCGGGCTCGGATGGGGAGGCGTCCGGGACGATGCGGCTCAGGGCCGTGTCGACCATGGCCTCCTTGCTCTCCCGGCGCACGGCTTCCACGTCGGCCGGGGATTCCAGCTGGCGGCCCAGGCGGACATGGGGGCGGTCGAACGAACCGTCGCCATACTCCACGACGAACATCCCCACCCGCAGGTTTTGGGACGGTATTCGCTTGAGCATGCCGACTCCGTTCTACAGTTTTTCTAAATGTGGATTTTCCTACCGCCTCGCGCGGCAAAAGGCAAGACCCGGTTCCGGGCCCGCGCCTGGCGGACGATCCGTTCCGGCCGCGCCGACGCCTCCCTGAAACCAGTCGTTTTCGGTCCCGGATTCGGTGTCTGGGAAATAAAACATACATTCTTCGAGAAAAATGGCCTTCGCACCTCAAGAAGCCCCCCTGGCTGCCCGGATTCCGTGAGCGGGAGGCCCCGCGGCCTTGCCAGAAGAAGCGGGCAACCGCTTCTAGAAAATCCCCCAATAAGCCCGCATGTTGCCTCCGCCCAAAAAAGAAAGGATTGCTCGCGCCCTCTCCAGGCGGCGGATCAGCGGCGAGGAATCGTGCAGCTTTTATGGCAAACACATCGCAAAACGCCCCCAAGATTCTCGCAAACAAAACTCGCAAAGGCGACGCCACCAGCGGCAACAAGCAAACATTATTGATTTTAGTAAAAAGCCAGCACCCTTCAAACCTCTTGGTACGCCTGTTGCTACCGGGAGCCGATTGCTGAATCAGTCCCGCCCCGAATGTCTGGTATAAGGACTATGGAGCGGCAACGTCGGACCAAGGCAAGGCACCATGAGCAAACGGTACTATCCCATCGCCGCCATCACGGCGGTCCTGTGCCTGGTGGCCGTTTTCGGCTACCTGCACATCGCCCCGGCCCAGGGCACGCCCCCGCGCATCGTCCTGGACAACGCCGGAGGCCGAGTCCTCTTCAGCCACGGGCACCATGCCGACGATCTCGGCCTGGCCTGCGGCGACTGTCACCACGACGGAGCGGACCCGGCGAACCCCGAGGCCTGCGGCGCATGCCACCCGGCCGCGTTCGACGCCACCTTCAAGGCGACCCACCGGACCGCCTTCAAGAGCATCGACGCCTGCACCCGCTGCCACGCCTCGCCGCCCAAGCCCGACCAGACCGTGACCGACCGGCCCGACGTCTCCGGCATCCCCCTGCGCGCCGACGCCTTCCATGCCCAGTGCATGAACTGCCACGAGAACATGAGCGCGGGGCCGTTCGGCAAGGAAAGCTGCAACGCCTGCCATCTGCAAAGGAAATGAGCATGCGCAAGCCAACGTTTTCGCTGCACAGCCCCCTGTCCGCCGAGATCATCGACATCCCGGCCCCGGACTGGCTGAACCTCTATGTCTGCGGCTACGACATCCAGGTCCAGCGCGGCCAGAAGCTGGCCGAGGGCGCGGGACTGGCCAAGCACCCCAAGCCCCTGGGCGGCATCGTACACGCGCCCATGAGCGGCGTGGTGGACAAGGCCGACTTCGCCTACGTGACCATGAAGGCGTCGCCCACGATCGAGCCGCTGCCGCCCGTGGAGCTGCCCGAGGACGCCGACGGCCTGCGCGAGGCCCTGCGGACCCTCGGGGTGCGCATGGACCGCTTCATGCAGAGCCGCGAGGTCCTGGTCGTCAACGGGGTCAACCCCGAGCCCACGGTGTCCGTGGCCGAGCAGCTCATGCGAGACGCCCAGCCCACGCTGCTGCGCGGGCTGGAGGCCGTGCGCAGGCTCATCCAGCCCAAGCGCACCGTCCTGGTCACCGCCACCCAGGACCAGACCCTGCCGGACTGCGAGACGGTGCGGGTCAAACCGGTCTATCCCAACTCCCTGGCCGACCTGACGGTGCTCGCCGCCACGGGCCGGGAGAAGCCGGAGAACGCCATCGCGGTGAGCGTGATGAAGCTCTGGTTCATCGGCCGGATCATGGAAACCGGCCGTCCGGTGACGGACACGGTGTTCACCCTGGCGGGCAAGAACTACCGCGCCATCCTCGGCACGCCGCTGTCCTACATCCTGGAGTTCGCGGGCGTGCCCATCAACGCGGGCGACCGCCTGGTGATCGGCGGCCCCATGCGCGGCTACACGGTCTACGACGTGGACCACGGCCTGGAGAAGGGCGCCTACGCCGTGACCGTGGTGCCCAAGGACGCCTTTCCCCCAATGGTCGGCGATCCCTGCATCAACTGCAGCGAGTGCGTCCTGCACTGTCCGGCGCGCATCCGGCCGGACATGATCGGCCGCTACGCCGAGTACGGCCAGTTCGAGAAGACCCTGGCCTACGGCCTGGCCTCCTGCATGGAGTGCGGCCAGTGCTCCTACTGGTGCACGGCGCGCCGCCCCCTGCTGCACTACATCCGCTTCGCCCGCAAGGAGCTGGCCGACGCGGCCAACCCCTGGCCCATGAACGGAGTGGTCCATTGAACGCCCAACGGATGAACGAGGAGTTCGCATGGCTGCCCTTGTCGTAAAACCACACGCCATCACCCAGATCCGCCTCACGGTCGGTCCGCCGTCCCACTGGCGCTGCGGCCGGACCCTGGGGTCGCTCATGGCCCTCTCCTGCCTGGCCCTGCTCCCGGCCCTGGGCATGGGCGTCTGGCGCTACGGCCTGGACGCCGCCCGCGTGGCGGCCCTGGCCGGCGCAGTGGCCGTGATCAGCGAAATCCTGCTGGAGAAGCTGGCCGGACGCGAGGTGGACGTGGACAACGGCACGGCCCTCTTCCACGGCCTGCTCCTGGCCATGCTCCTGCCCGCCACGGCCCCCTGGTGGCTCGTGGTCGCGGGCGGCTTCTGCACCATCGCCCTGGGGCGCACGGTCTTCGGCGGCTTCGGCTCCAACCCCTTCTGCCCGCCGCTCATCGGCTGGGCCGTGTGCGAGGTCTCCTGGCCCAAATACATGGACCTCGACCTCATGCTCGCCCACTGGCCCACCCCGGACCCGCTGGCCCAGCTCAAGTACCTGGGCGCCGCGGCCGTCGACCACCTGCCCCTGGCCGACCTCTTCCTGGGCAACCAGTTGGGCGCGCTCGGCGCTGCCCAGGGGGCGGCCCTGCTGGCGGGCGGCCTGTTCCTGATCGCCTCCGGCCGCCTGCGGCCGCACATCCCCCTGGCCTTCCTGACCGGCGTGGCGGCCATGGCCGCCGTGTTCCACGGCCTGGACCCCCTGGCCCAGGCGGGCCCCCTGTTCCACCTCTGCACCGGCTCGGTGCTGCTAGGCGCCTTCTTCCTGGCCCCGGACCCCGGCTCCTCGCCCTCGGGCCACTGGGCCATGCTCCTCTACGGCTTCCTGGCCGGAGTCCTGGTCCTGGTCATCCGCCAGTGGGGCATCTATCCGGACGGCGCGCCCTTCGCCATCCTGCTGGCCAACCTCCTGGCCCCGCTCCTGGACCGCATCCGGCCGAAGTTCTTCGGAGGCAGACGCCATGCGTGAAATCATCAAGATGATCGTGGTCCTGTCGCTCATCGGCACGGCCTCGGGCTTCACCCTGGCCTCGCTCAAGGAGGCCACCCGGACCCGGATCGAGGAACAGGTGCTGACCTTCGTGCAGGGGCCGGCCCTGGCCGCCGTGCTCCCCGAGCATGAGAACAACCCCATCGCCGACCGCCGCAAGATGGCCCTGCCCGACGGCTCGCAGGTCACGGTCTATCCGGCGCTCTCCGGCGGCAAGCTGGTGGCCCTGGGCATCGAGGGCCACGGCCCGGGCTACGGTGGCAACGTCGGCGTGATGGTCTCCTTCGATCCGGGCCGCGACGTGGTCCAGGCCATCGGCGTGACCACCCATTCCGAGACCCCGGGACTGGGCACCCGCGTGTTCCAGCCCGCGGTGACCGCCCGCTACAAGGACCACGCCCTGACCGGACTCGACCTCAAGAACAAGGGCGGCGACATCGACGCCGTGTCCGGGGCGACCTACTCCTCCACGGGCATGGTCATGGCCGTGCGCAAGGCCGCCGAGGCATACACCGCAATCAAGCCGGGCGCCCTGGCCGCCTGGCCGCGCTGACAGGGAGGGCCGCATGGGACGCGCCGTCAAGGAATTCACCAAGGGACTGTGGCGGGAACTGCCGCCGTTCCGCATCGTGCTCGGCCTCTGTCCGACCCTGGCCGTGACCACCAGCGCCAAGAACGGCCTGGGCATGGGTTGCGCGGTGATCTTCGTGCTCGTGGTCTCCAACTTCCTGGTGGCCCTGCTGCGCAAGGTCATCCCCTCGAAGGTCCGCATCGCCTGCTTCATCCTCGTCGCGGCCACGGTGGTGGTGGCGGTGGAGCTGCTCATGCAGGCGTACACCTACCCGCTCTATCTTGAGCTCGGCATCTTCGTGCCGCTCATCGTGGTCAACTGCATCATCCTGGGCCGCGCCGAGGCCTTCGCCTCGCGCAACCCGATCTTCCTCTCGGTGTTGGACGGGCTCGGAATGGGCCTGGGCTTCACCATGTCGCTGACCTTCCTGGGCGGCCTGCGCGAGCTCATCGGAGCGGGCACCATCTTCGGCAAGATCGTGACCTGGTCGAGCTTCGAGCCCATGACCATCCTGGTCAAGGCGCCCGGCGCGTTCATCTGCCTGGGCCTCATCCTGGCCGGAATGAACGCGCTCAACCGCTGGAACGCCAAGCGCCACGAGAACGAGCCGCCGCGGGCCCTGGAGGCCGTCAGCTCGTGCTCGACCTGCGGCAGCTGCAAGTTGTGCTCCCGGGACTAGCGGGCGCGGAGGAGACGAATCATGGAATACTTCCTGCTCATCATCTCGGCGGTGTTCATCAACAACATCGTCCTGGTGCAATACCTCGGAACCTGCCCCTTCCTCGGCACCTCCAAGTCCACGGACGTGGCCCTGGGCATGGGCGGGGCGGTGATCTTCGTCACCGGCATGGCCGTGGCCCTGACCTGGCCGATCCAGAAGATGCTCCTGGAGCCCTACGGCCTGGACTATCTCCGCACCATCGTCTTCATCCTGGTCATCGCCTCCCTGGTGCAGTTCGTGGAAATGTTCCTGAAGAAGATGGTCCCGCCCCTGTATCGGGCCCTGGGCCTCTACCTCCCGCTCATCACCACCAACTGCGCGGTGCTCGGCTCGGCCCTGCTGGTGCAGAAGAACTCCTACGGCTTCACCAAGTCCGTGGTCTTCGGCCTGGCCACCGGCGTGGGCTTCACCCTGGCCCTGGTGATCATCTCGTCCATCCGCGAGCGGTTCGACATCTCCCCCATCCCCCACGTCTTCCGGGGAGTGCCCATCGCGCTCATCACGGCGGGTCTCATGTCGCTCGCCTTCCTGGCCTTCACCGGCATGGCTTCGTAAGGGAGTAATCATGGTCACCACTTCGGTTCTGGTCGTGTTCGGTCTCAGTCTGGCGGCGGCCCTGCTCCTGGCCGCGGCCTCCAAGATATTCTCGGTCAAGGAAGACCCGCGCGTGGCCGAGGTCGAGGGCGTGATGCCCGGGGCCAACTGCGGCGGCTGCGGCTATCCCGGCTGCTCAGCGGCGGCCGCCGCCGTGGTGGCGGGCGAGGCCCCGCCCGAGGTCTGCGTGGCGGGCGGCATGGACGTGGCCGAGGCCATCGCCAAGGTCATGGGTCTGGCCGTGGCCTACAAGGAGCCCAAGGTCGCCTCGCTCATCTGCTCCGGCGGCGACCGGGCGCGCCAGATGTTCGCCTACGAGGGCGTGCGCGACTGCCGCGCCGAGGCCATGCTCTACGGCGGCGAGAAGACCTGCGGCATGGGCTGCATCGGCATGGGCTCCTGCGTCCGGGCCTGCCCCTTCGGGGCCGTGCGCCTCGGCGAGGAAGGCCTGCCCATCGTGAACAAGGCGCTCTGCCGTTCCTGCGGCAAATGCGCCGAGGTCTGCCCCACCGGAGCCATCCGCATCACGAGCTTCTCGGCCAGCCTGCTGCACGTGAACAAGCTCGACGACTGCCTGGCCCCCTGCATGCAGAAGTGCCCGGTGCAGCTCGACGTGCGGACCTTCATCCAACAGATCAAGAGCGGCGACTACCGGGCCGCCCTGCTGACGCTCAAGAACCGCAACCCGCTGCCGGCCATCGTGGGCCGCGTCTGCCCCCACCCCTGCGAAGACATCTGCCGCCGCAAGCTGGTGGACGAGGGCGTGGCCATCAACACCTTGGAGCGGTTCGTGTCCGACTGGGAGATGCACTCCGGCCAGCGCGTGCCCATCCACTGCGGCCCGGACACCGGGATCAAGATCGCCATCGTGGGCGGCGGCCCCTCGGGCCTGTCCTGCGCCTACTTCCTGCGCCGCCTGGGCCACCACCCGGTGATCTTCGAATCCCGGGCCGAGGCGGGCGGCCTGCTGCGCTACGCCGTGCCGGAGTTCCGCCTGCCCCGCCACGTGGTGGACTGGGAGGTCCAGGGCATCCTGGACCTGGGCGTGGAGTTGCGCACCTACATGACCCTGGGCCGCGAGTTCACGCTCCAGGATTTGGAGGACCAAGACTTCAAGGCCGTGTTCCTGGCCACCGGCGCCTGGACCACCCCGCTCCTGGACATCCCCGGCGCGGACGCCCGCAACATCCAGGGCGGCGTGGAGTTCCTCACCGGCATCGGCTCGCTCTGGTCCTCGCTGCGCAACCAGAGCGTGGTCATCATCGGCGATACGAACACGGCCCTGGACTGCGCCCGCGCCGTGGCCCGCATGGGCGCGCGCCGCACCGTGGTCCTCTCACCGAACATCCAGCGCAAGATGGCCGCCAACAAGGAAGAGGTCGAGCGGGCCAAGGAGATCGGGGCCGAGGTGCTCTTCCAGACCCTGCCCGTGTCCATCGTCACCGACGGCTCGGGCCGAGGCACCAAGGTCTGGTTCCAACGCTGCCGCTACAAGGACCAGGAAAAGGCCGCCGGCGACATCATCCCCCTGCCGGACACCGACGAGATCATCGAGGACGTGGACCTCATCATCGCGGCCACGGACCGCAAGCCCGACCTGACCCCCTACGGCGAGGCCAGCGGATTGGAGGGTCTGAAACGCAGCCGCTCCGGCACCCTGGAAGGCGACGACACGACCATGGGGACCAACCTGCCGAACGTCTTCGTGGGCGGCGAGCTGCGCCGGGGCCGCTCCATCGTGATGGAGGCCGTGACCGACGGCCGCCGGGCCGCCCGCTCCATCCATCTCTTCGTGACCAGCGGCGATGTGGCCCGCCCGGTGGAACCCCAGGTCCGCGTCATCCCCGAGAGCATCCTCAAGGACATGCGCGTGAAATACACCATCCCCCGCGTCATCGCCCCGGAAATCCCCGTGGACATGCGGCGGCAGCACTTCACCATGGAGGTGCGCCGGGGCATCCAGGAGCGCGAGGCGATCAAGGAGTCCAGCCGCTGCCTGCGCTGCGGCCTGACCTGCTATGACGCCGAGGCCGGATTCGAATTCGCCGGAGACCGGGACGTGAAGCCCCATCCCGGCTCCCGCAAGGAGCAAGGCAATGCCTGACGCCATCCTCACCCGCCGTCAGTTCCTCCGCGCCGGAGGCCTCCTGGGCCTGGGCCTGACCCTGGCCCCGACCCTGGCCGCGGCCGAAATCGCCGCAACCGAACGCCTGCGCGTGGAGCGGACCCGTTTTCTCATGGGCACCTTCGTGACCATGACCGTCGTGAACCCATCGCAGGACCGGGCCGAAGAGGCCATCGAGGCGGCCTTCGCCGAGATGGAGCGCCTCCGCGGCATCCTGGATCGCCACCGCGACGACACCCCCCTGTCCCACCTGAACCGGCATGGATCGCTCCGGGACGCCCCCCCGGAGCTGTCGTTCCTGGTGGAACGGGCGTTGCGGACGCGCGACGTCGCCCAGGGAGCATTCGACCCTACGGTGCTCCCGCTGGTGACCCTGCTCAAGGACCGGGCCGGCCGAGCCCCCGGCGATCCCGGTCCCTCCCGCGCCGAAATCCGCGAGGTCCTCGATCTCGTGGACGCCGGGGCGGTCGGTCTCGATTCCGGGACCGTTCGCCTCGGCCGGCAGGGCATGAGCCTGACCCTGGACGGCATCGCCAAGGGCTACATCGTGGACCGCGCTTCGGAGACCCTGCGGCGCTTCGGCGCGGCGGATCATCTCGTCAACGCCGGCGGCGACATCCGGGCCTCCGGCGGGCCGAAGCCCGGCCGCCCCTGGAGCGTGGCCGTGGAGGATCCCGAGCGGCGCGGCCGCTACCCCTCGGTCATCCTCCTGCGCGAGGGTGCGGTGGCCACCTCGGGCAGCTACGAGGCTCCCATCGGCCCCTCCGGCAAGCTCCACCACATCGTGGACCCGCGCACCGGCGGCTGTCCCCGACAGATCACCAGCGTCTCCGTGGCCGCCCCCTCGGCCATGGAGGCCGACGCCCTGGCCACGGCCCTCTTCGTCCTGCCCCCGGGACAGGCCCTGGCCACGGCGGACGCCCTCCCCGGGCGGGCCTGCCTCCTGATCTCCTCCTCGGGAGCTCAGGCCCGTTCTCGGGATTGGGCCGCCTTTGAGAAGGCCTGACGGCGGGCGAAACATCCCGCCGCCACGGCCCGACCATGCCCTGAGGCCGGCTCCCGCGCGATGCGCAAGCGTCGCCGGAGCCGGCCTCGCCTTTTCCCGCTCCGAGAAGCCGTCTTCCGCGCGGGACCCGCGTTGACACCTCCCTCCCTTTGCGCCTAATTCCAGTGTGTCATGGCCCAACTCTTCAGGACCAAGCGGCTTTTCAAGTCGCCCTACTTCCCTGGCATCCTCCGCGCCGTGTCCGTGGCCCTGCTGGCGTTGGGCGTCTATTACCTTCTGGAAGGGCCGCAGAACCCCACGGAAAACCCGAGCCACGTGCTCATGTGGCTCTTCTGGTGGCCCCTGTTCATCGTCCAGTACCTGCTCCTGGGCCGTTTCTGGTGCGCGGTCTGCCCCTTCGGCTGCCTGGGCGACGGGCTGCGCGCGAGCTGCGGCCTGAACCTGCCCGTGCCCAACTGGATCAAGAAATACGGCCCGCTCATCATCGGCTTCTGCCTGCTGCTCATCGTCTGGGCCGAGGAGGCCTTCGTCATTCCCTCCGATCCGAAGGCCACGGCCATCCTGCTTCTGGTCGTGATCGGCTGCGTGCTGGCGGCCTCGGCGGTGTTCGAGCGCCGGGCCTGGTGCCGCTACATGTGTCCCCTGGGCGGCATGGGCGTGGCCTACGCCCGGGTCGGCATGCTCCAAATCCGAGGCAACCCGGACAAGTGCCGCACGTGCAACGCCGCCATCTGCTACTACGGCAACAGCCAGGTGGCGGGCTGCCCGATGAACGAATTCCCGCGCATCAAGGAGACCAACGCCTACTGCATCTTCTGCGGCAACTGCGTGAAGTCCTGCCCCAAGGACTCGGCCAAGGTGGAGCTCCGGCTGCCCTCCCGCGAGCTCTGGCTCCTCCGCAAGCCCGGGCTCATGGAGGCGATCCTCTCCGTGCTCCTGGGCGGAATCATCTCGGCCACCCAGTTCCAGCACGCCTTCCCCGAGGTGATCGACCTGCTCACCCGGCACTTCGGCTTCCGCACCGGCTTCACCTTCTTCTTCCTGGCCTGGCAGTTCCTCTTCCTCGCGGGTCTGGCCCTGGCCAGCCAGGCGGCCACCCTGCTCAACGGCGTGTCCGTGAAGATGAACTTCTCGGTCTTCAGCTACGCCATCATCCCGCTCATCCTGGGCGCGCACCTGGCCCAGGGCCTGCACCTCTTCGCCCGGGGCAGCGCGGTGCTGCAATGGATGGCGAAGCAGCGCTACGGCCTGGACCTGCCCCTGGGCATGTCCCCCGACGCCACGCTCCTGCATGTGGTCCAATATCTCTCGCTGGTCATCGGCCTGTCCCTCTCCCTGGCCGCCGTGCGCTACGCCGCGGGGACGTTCTTCAGCCGCCAGCACAAGATCTGGGCCTCCATCGCGCCCTTCGCCGCCACCTTCATCGTCCTCTTCGGGGTCTTCGCCTGGATTCTGAGCCGTTCCCCCCGGGAGAACCTCGCCCCGCTGCCCAGCGACATGGAGGTCGGCGCGCCGGGCCTGGAGCCGCTCTGGTGGTTCCTCGGCTTCACGGTCGTGGTCATCGTCGCGGCGCGCCTCTGCGAACCTCTGATCCGCCGCCGCCAAGCCAAACGCCCGGGCCAGGCCGAGCCGGCCAGGAAGCTGAGCCTGGTGGTCAAGAACGAGGCCAGCGAGATCGTCACCGCCGAGCGCGCCCTCACCCGCCTGGCCCAGGCGGCGGGCATCGGGGTGAAGCCCATCTTCGACGCCTGCACGGCCCTGGAAGAGCTCATGACCTACGCCCTGCTGCGTCACCTGGAGCATGAGAACGACCAGCGGGCGGCGGTGGAGTCGTATGGCACGCGGGCCCTGGCCCGCCTGCTCGACGGCCGCCGCCCGGAGCTGGAGCTGGCCTTCACGGTGCTGCCCCAGGCCATCATCATCGAGATGGCCGAGGATGGCCCACCGGACGACCCCCTGGCCTCCCTGGGGCCCGACACGGAGGAGGCCCTGACCACGGGCTCCCGCGCGGACCGGCAAATATACCGGCTCCGCAGATACATGTCCGCCCTGAGCTACGACCGCCGCAACGGCAAGAACGTGCTCACCGTCGTCTGCAACTTCGAGAACGGCGAAGACCCCAAGAATCTGTCCCGCCTCCGCTGACCCGCGGTGTCCCCTGCCCACCCCTCCCAATGCGGATGCTCACACACGTTTCCGGCTTCATTATGCTCTGTTTAACACATTGAAATGACAGCAGGATCGACTCTTTTGGTTTGACTCTTATGTCGAGCCTGGCGTAAGAAAAAGTCACGGAATATCCGCTGTCCGTGCCGCCATCGATTCCCTGGCCGGGCAAGCGGAACATCCTGGAGGAGCAGCGTCATGCGCCCCACAAAGGGCATGAAGACGATCCCGGTCCAGGAAGCAGTGGGCACCGTACTGGGCCACGACATCACCCGCATCGTTCCGGGCCAGTGCAAGGGTCCGGCCTTCCGCAAGGGCCATGTCATCCGGCAGGAGGACATCCTCGGCCTGCTGCGGATCGGCAAGGAAAACCTCTATGTCTTCGACCTCCAGCAGGGCTTCGTCCACGAGGACGAGGCCGCGCGCCGCGTGGCCGCCGCGGCCACGGGCCCCGGCATCCGGCTGTCCGAGCCCTCCGAGGGCAAGATCACCCTCACGGCCGCCCATGACGGCCTGCTGGCGGTGGACGTCTCGGCCCTGAACGAATTGAACGCCGTGGACGACATGGTCTTCGCCACCCTGCACGGCAACCAGACCGTGCGCGCGGGCCAGGCCGTGGCCGGAACCCGGGTGGTGCCCCTGGTGATCGAGGAGGAAAAGCTCAAACGCGCCGAGGCCGTCTGCGCCCGGGGCGCGGTCATCCAGGTGAAGCCTTTCCGCTGCCTGCGCGTGGGCATGGTGACCACGGGCAGCGAGGTCTACCACGGCCGCATCCAGGACGGCTTCGGCCCGGTGGTGCGCAAGAAGTTCAGCGACCTGGGCAGCGAGGTCGTCCGCCAGATCCTGGTTTCCGACGACGAGGCCATGACCGCCGGGGCCATCCGGGAGCTGCTCGACGAGGGCGCGGAGATGATCGTGGTCACCGGCGGCATGTCCGTGGACCCCGACGACCGCACGCCCTCGGCCATCCGCTCCGCCGGAGCCCGGGTCGTCACCTACGGCGCGCCGGTGCTGCCCGGAGCCATGTTCCTGCTGGCCTTCATCGGCGAGGCGCCGGTGCTCGGCCTGCCGGGCTGCGTCATGTACCACAAGGCCAGCATCTTCGACCTCATCGTGCCCCGGCTGCTGGCCGGAGACACCGTGACCAAACAGGACATCGTGGCCCTGGGCCACGGCGGCTTCTGCTCCGGCTGCGCGCAGTGCCGCTATCCCATCTGCCCATTCGGCAAGGGCCGCTGACCGCCGGGGTGGCGGGGCGTTCCGAGCCGCGGACGAGAAAAACGCCAAAGACCTTCAAACGGCAAGGAGGCAGCGAATGATCAAGTTGAACCTGACCGTCAACGGGGTCCCGAAGACCCTGGTTGTCGATCCCGAGGAGAGCCTGGCGGACGTGCTGCGCAAGCAGATGCTGCTCACCGGGGTCAAGGTCGGCTGCGGCCAGGGCCAGTGCGGCGCGTGCAGCGTGATCCTGGACGGCAAGCTCGTGCGCTCGTGCGTGACCAAGATGAAGCGCGTGGCCGACGGCGCCAGCGTGACCACCGTGGAGGGCATCGGCACGCCCGACAACCTCCATCCCATCCAGGAGTCCTGGATGGCCCACGGCGGCGCGCAGTGCGGCTTCTGCACCCCGGGCTTCATCGTCTCGGCCAAGGCCCTGCTGGACGAGAACTCCCGGCCCACCCGCGAGGACGTCCGCGACTGGTTCCAGAAGCACCGCAACGCCTGCCGCTGCACCGGCTACAAGCAGCTCACCGACGCGGTCATGGACGCGGCCAAGATCCTGCGCGGCGAGATGCGCGTGGCCGACGTGCGCTACAAGCTGCCCGCCGACGGCCGTGTCTGGGGCACGAACCTGCCCCGCCCCAGCGCCGTGGCCAAGGTCACCGGCACCTGGGACTTCGGCGCGGACCTCGGCCTGAAGATGCCCGAGGGCACCCTGCACCTGGCCCTGGTCCAGGCCACGGTCTCCCACGCCAACATCAAGGGCATCGACACCTCCGAGGCCGAGAAGATGCCCGGCGTGTACAAGGTCGTGACCCACAAGGACGTCAAGGGCAAGAACCGAATCACCGGCCTGATCACCTTCCCCACCAACAAGGGCGACGGCTGGGACCGGCCCATCCTCTGTGACGAGAAGGTCTTCCAGTACGGCGACGCCATCGCCATCGTCTGCGCCGAGACCGAGAAGCAGGCCAAGGCGGCCGCCGAGAAGGTCAAGGTGGACCTGGAGCAGCTGCCCGAATACATGAGCGCGCCCGCGGCCATGGCCGAGGACGCCATCGAAATCCACCCCGGCACGCCCAACGTCTACTACATCCAGAAGATCGCCAAGGGGCCGGAGACCAAGCCCCTGTTCGACAAGGCTCCCGTGGTGGTGGAGGGCGACTTCTACACCTCCCGTCAGCCGCACCTGCCCATCGAGCCGGACGTCGGGTGCGCCTACATGAACGAGCAGGGCCAGCTGGTCATCCACTCCAAGTCCATCGGCCTGCACCTGCACCTGTACATGATCGCCCCCGGCATCGGGCTGGAGGCGGACAAGATCGTCATGGTCCAGAACCCCACGGGCGGCACCTTCGGCTACAAGTTCAGCCCGACCATGGAGGCCCTGCTGGGCGTGGCCGCCATGGCCACCGGACGCCCGGTGTACCTGAACTACACCTATCACCAGCAGCAGACCTACACCGGCAAGCGTTCGCCCCAGTTCACCACCGTACGCTTCGCCGCCGAGAAGGACGGCAAGCTCCTGGCCATGGAGACCGACTGGACCGTGGACCACGGCCCCTACTCCGAGTTCGGCGACCTGCTGACCCTGCGCGGAGCCCAGTTCATCGGCGCGGGCTACGACATCCCGAGCATCCGAGGCGAGGGCCGCACGGTCTGCACGAACCACGCCTGGGGCGCGGCCTTCCGCGGCTACGGCGGGCCGGAGAGCGAGTTCGGCTCCGAGCTGCTCATGGACGATCTGGCCGAGAAGCTCGGCATGGACCCCCTGGAGCTGCGCTACAAGAACGTCTACCGCAAGGGCTCGACCACGCCCACGGGCCAGGACCCCGAAGTCTACAGCCTGCCCGAGATGATCGACATCCTGCGGCCCAAGTACCAGGAGGCCCTCAAGCGGGCCAAGGCGAACTCCACGGCCGAGGTCAAGCGCGGCGTGGGCGTCTGCGTGGGCGTGTACGGCGCGGGCCTGGACGGCCCGGACTCCTCCGAGGTCTTCGTGGAGCTGAACGAGGACAACGGGGTCACCGTGTACTCCTGCTGGGAGGACCACGGCCAGGGCGCGGACGCCGGTTCCCTGGGCACGGCCCACGAGGCCCTGCGCCCCCTGGGCCTGTCCCCGGACAAGATCCGCCTGGTCATGAACGACACGAGCAAGGCCCCCAACTCCGGCCCGGCCGGCGGCAGCCGCTCCCAGGTCATGACCGGCAACGCCATCAAGGCCGGCTGTGAACTCCTGCTGGCCTCCATGCGCAAGGCCGACAAGAGCTACCGGACCCATGCCGAGATGGTGGCCGAGAAGATCCCCACCAAGATCAGCGGCAAGTGGACCGCCCCGGCCACCAACTGCGACGAGAACGGCCAGGGCAAGCCCTTCTGCTGCTACATGTACGGCCTGTTCATGTCCGAGGTGGCCGTGGAGCTGGCCACGGGCAAGACCACCATGGAGAAGATCACCATGGTGGCCGACATCGGCAAGGTGAACAACCGCCTCGTGGTGGACGGCCAGATGTACGGCGGCCTGGCCCAGGGCATCGGCCTGGCCCTGACCGAGGACTACGAGGACATCAAGAAGCACTCCACCCTGGCGGGTGCGGGCTTCCCGTACATCAAGCAGATCCCGGACAACATGGAGGTCATCTACGTGGAGTCCGAGCGCCCGGACGGCCCCTTCGGAGCCTCCGGCGCGGGCGAGATCCCGCTGACCTGCCCGCACGCCTCGGTGATCAACGCCATCTACAACGCCTGCGGCGTGCGCATCACCAAGCTCCCGGCCCTGCCCGAGAAGGTCCTGGCCGGACTCAAGGCGAAGTAGACGTCTGACGGCCTCTTGACGCCATCGGGGCGGGCGCGGAAAAGTGTCCGCGTCCGCCCCTTTCTTTTCCGCGAGGTGAGAACATGGAGCAACAGGAACTGAGGGCCTGGGAACAGCGCTGCATCCAGGAGGAATTGCCCTGGTGCCAGGCGGCCTGCCCGCTGCACGTGGACGTGCGCGCGTTTCTGGAGCGCATGGCCAAGGGCGACCCGGCCGGGGCCCGCAAGGTGCTGGAGCGGAGCCTGCCCCTGTCCGGCGTCCTTGGAAGGCTCTGCGAGCATCCCTGCGAAACGGTCTGCAAGCGCGCCGAGGCGGGCGACGCCCTGGCCGTCGGCGACCTGGAGCGGGCCTGCGTGGGCTCCGCTCCCGCCGGGGCCAGACCCACGGTCCTGCCCTCCCGGGGCAAGCGCGCCGCCGTGCTCGGCGGCGGACTCGCCGCCCTGGTCTGCGCCTGGGATCTGTTGCGCAAGGGCTACGGCGTGACCTTCCTCGTCGCCGACGACGCCCTCGGCGGCCGCCTGCGCGGCCTGCCCGAATCCCGGCTCCCCAAGGCCGCCCTGGAGGAGGAGCTTGCCCGCGTCCTGGCCCTCAAGCCCGAGGTCCGCGCCGGGCAATCCCTGGACGCGGCCCTGCTGGACCAAGCCCTGTCCGAATTCGCGGCCGTGTTCGCGGACCTCTCCGAGGCCCCCGGTCTGGCCCGGGACGAGCGCTCGGCCGTGGATCCCGTGACCCTGGCCGGGGACCGTTCCGGCCTCTTCCTGGGCGGGTTCTCCGCGCCCAACGGCGTGTCCTTCATCGACCAGGCCGCCGACGGCCGCCGCGCCGCCTCGTCCATGGACCGGCACATGAGCGGCGTCTCGCTCACCGCCGCCCGCGAGAAAGAAGGCCCATGCGGGACGCGCCTGTTCACGAACCTCGCCGGGGTCGCGCCCCTGTCCCGGGTGGCCCCGGCGGCTCCCGAAAACGGCTACGCCCCGGAGGAGGCCGCCCAGGAGGCCGCGCGCTGCCTGAACTGTCAGTGTCTGGACTGCGTGCGGGCCTGCGCCTTCCTGGAGCGCTACAAGGGCTACCCCAAGAAATACGCCCGCCAAGTCTACAACAACGCGGCCATCGTCAAGGGCCTGCACGAGGCCAACCGCCTGATCAATTCCTGCAGCCTCTGCGGCCTGTGCGCGGAGGTCTGCCCCGAGGGCTTCGCCATGGCCGACCTCTGCCTGGAGGCCCGGCGCGACATGGTGGCCCGGGGCAAGATGCCGCCCTCGGCCCACGAATTCGCCCTGGAGGACATGGCCTTCAACAACGGCCCGGACTTCGCCCTGACCCTGCCCGGGCCGGACGGCGCGTGCGCCCACGTCTTCTTCCCCGGTTGCCAGCTGGCGGCCTCGCACCCGCACCACGTGCGCTCGGTCTTCGAACACCTGCGCGCCGCACTCTCCGGCGGCGTGGGGCTCATGTTGCGCTGCTGCGGCATCCCGGCCCACTGGGCCGGGCGCGAGGACCTCTTCACCGAGGCCCAGGCCGCGTTCCGGGCCCAGTGGGAGGGCCTGGGGCGGCCGCGCATCGTGGCGGCCTGCTCCTCCTGCCTGGACATCCTCCGTCGCCGCTCGCCGGACCTGCCCGCGGTTTCGCTCTGGGAGGTCCTGGCCGAAACCGGCCTGCCCGAAACGCCGGGCGCGCCCGCGCCGAACGCCCCCCTGGCCGTGCACGACCCCTGCACCACGCGCCACGACGAGACCGCGCGCGCGGCCGTGCGCGGCCTGCTGGACAGTTGCGGCGTGGCCCGCGAGGAACTGCCCCTGTCCGGCCGCCTCACCGAATGCTGCGGCTACGGCGGGCTCATGTCCAACGTGGACCCGGACCTGGCCCACGAGGTGGCCGCCCGGCGCGCGGCCGCGAGCCCCTTGGATTACGTGGCCTCCTGCGCCATGTGCCGCGACCGGCTGGCCGCCGAGGGCAAGCGGGCCTACCACGTCCTGGATTTCATCTTCCCCGGCGGACCGGATGACCCGGCGGCCGCGCCTTCTCCGGGATTCTCGGCCCGCCACGCGGCCCGCGCCGGGCTGCGGCGCGAACTGGCCCGGGAATACCTCGGCCAGGCCGGGGAGGCGGAACCCGGCCCGGAACTGCGCATCGCGCCCGAGGTCCTGGCCCGCATGGAGGAGCGGCACATCCTGGTGGAGGACGTCCGCCGCGCGCTGGCCCACGCCGAGACCTCGGGACGCGTGTTCCGCGAGGCCGGAGGCGAACGCCTCCTCGCGCCCCACCGGCCGCGCAACGTGACCTACTGGCTGGAATACGCCCGCGAGGGCGGCGCCTTCCGCGTCCTGGGGGCCTGGCGCCACCGCATGGAGGTGCGGCCGGGCGCGGGCGCGGCCGGGCTCAAGGTGGACCAGACCTACACTCCGGACTCGGGCCGATGGTCCTGCGGCCACGACGCCCTGGAGCCCCGGCCGGTGGAGGCGACCTATCTCGGCAGCTCCTTCAACATCTCGCTCCTGGCCTGCCCGGAGTGCGGACTCTGCCTCGTGCCCGAGTCCCTGGCCCTGGGCCGCATGGCCGAGGTGGAGCGCCTGCTGGAGGACAAGTGAGCGAGGCCGTCCGGCCCCTGTACGAACACCCGGCCTTCCAGAAGGCCAGCGGCCCGGCCCTGCGTCCCGGAGGCGCGGAACTCACCGCGCGCGGCCTGGATTTGTGCGGCTTCGGCTCCGGGGACCGGGTGGCGGACCTGGGCTGCGGCCTGGGCGCGACCCTCGGCCTGCTCACCGGCCGGGGCCTGCGCGCCCTGGGCCTGGACGCCTCGGCGGAATTCCTCGCCAGGGCCCGCGCCGAACTGCCCGGAACGCCCCTGCTGCGGGCGCGGGTGGAGGCCCTGCCCCTGGCCGACGGCGGCCTGGACGGCCTGTGCTGCGAATGCGTGCTCTCGACCCTGGCCGACCCCGGCCCGGTCCTGGCCGAGATGGCCCGGACGCTGCGCTCCGGCGGCCGCCTGCTCCTCAGCGACCTCTACGTCCGCCGCCCCGGCGCGGCGGGCGGCATCGCGGGCTGCGCCGCCGGAGCCCGCCCCCTGGAGGACATGGAAGACCTCCTGCGGCGGCACGGCCTGCGGCCGCTCCACGTGGAGGACCACAGCCGGGCCCTGAGCGAACTGGCCGGACGGCTCATCTTCCAACACGGTTCCCTGGACGCCCTGCGGAACCTGACCGGAGGCGGCGGATGCGGCCGCCGCGATCCCCGCGACCTGGGCTACTGCCTCATCATCGCCGCAAAGGAGGCCTCATGAGCGACATCCTTCTCGACATCCTGCCCCTGGCGGGCAAGGGCTACTGCTGCAGCCAAATTCTCGGCCTCCTGGCCCTGCGCGCCCAGGGCCGCGAAAACCCGGACCTCATCCGCTCCCTGAGCGGCCTGTGCCACGGCATGGGCCAGAGCGGCGGCACCTGCGGCATCCTCAGCGGCGGCTGCTGCGTGCTCGGACTCTACCTGGGCAAGGGATCGGACGACGAAGCGCCCCTGGAGCAGGCCGAACTGGCGGTCGCCACCTTCGTGGACTGGTTCACCGAGCGCGCCGTGCCGCAATACGGCGGCATCACCTGCGCGGCCATCCTGGGCGACGACGGCGGCAAGCCGGACGTCTCCCGCTGCGGCCAACTCCTGGCCGACGCCTGGGCCCGCATCCTCCTGCTTCTGACCGAACAGGGCCTGGACCCGGCCGTGCCCAGGGAGGAATGATGGCCGAAATCCTCGGCCGCACGGAAAGCCTCTGTCCGGTCTGCCTGAAGCGCCTGCCCGCCGTGCGCATCCTGGAGGACGGCACGGTGTTCCTCGCCCGGACCTGCCCGGAGCACGGCGAATTCAAGGTCGCGGTCTGGCGCGGCGAGCCGGGCCTGGACCGCTGGCATCGGCCCAAGACGCCCTCCCGGCCGGAACGCCCGCAGACGCCCGCGAACCAAGGCTGCCCCCTGGATTGCGGACTCTGCCCGGAACACGGCCAGCACACCTGCACGGCCCTGGTGGAGATCACCCAGGCCTGCGACCTGGGCTGCCCGGTCTGCTTCGCGTCCTCGGGCGCGGCGAACGCGCCGGAGCCCACGCTGGAGGCCCTGGCCGCCCGGCTGGCGGCCCTGCGCCGGGTGGCCGGGCGCTGCAACGTCCAGATTTCCGGCGGCGAACCCGCCACCCGCGACGACCTGCCCGCCATCGTGGCCGCCGCCCGGAGCGCGGACTTCGCCCTGGTCCAGATCAACAGCAACGGCCTGCGCCTCGCCCGGGAGCCGGAATTCGCCCGCGCCCTGGCCGACGCCGGGCTGGACTCGGTCTTCCTCCAGTTCGACGGCTCGGACGCGGCCGGCACGGCCTTGCGCGGCCGTCCGCTCCTGGCGGAAAAGCTCCGGGCCATCGACGCCTGCGCCAGGGCCGGGCTGGGCGTGGTCCTGGTGCCCACCCTGATCCCGGGCGTCAACGACGCCGAACTGGGCGGCATCCTGGATCTGGGCCTGTCCCGCAGCCCCACGGTGCGGGGCGTGCACTTCCAGCCCGCCGCCAGCTTCGGCCGCTTCCCCTGGCCCCCGGAGCGGCCGCGCCTGACCCTGCCCGAGGTGCTCACGGCGCTGGTGGCCCAATCTCACGGCCTGCTCCGGGCCGAGGACTTCCATCCGCCCTGCTGCGAGCACGAGATGTGCTCCTTCAGCGCCCAGTTCCGGCTGGAGAACGGGCGGCTCGTTCCCCTGGCCCAGGGCGGCTCCTGCTGCTCCCCGGACCGGCCCCTGGAAGCCCGCGACGGCGCGATGCAGTCCCGCTCGATCACGGCCCGCCAGTGGGCCGCGCCGGACCAGCCCCGCGCTCCCCGGCCCGGGGCCGACGACTTCGAACGCTTCCTGGCCGGATTCTCCACCCGCGACCGCTTCAGCGTCTCCTGCATGGCCTTCCAGGACGCCTGGACCGTGGACCTGGAGCGGGTGCGCGGCTGCTGCATCCACGTGGCCGAGGCCGACGGGCGGCGCATCCCCTTCTGCCTCTACAACCTCACCTCGGCCGAGGGCCGGACGCTCTACCGGGGGCGCTGCTGATGCGGCGCACGCCTTTGGACGCCTGGATCGCCGCCTGCCTGGGCCTCCCGGACCTCGCCCCCGAGGCCGTGGAGGCCCGGCAATTGGAAGCCTTGCGGCGAACGCTGGCCCACGCCGCGCGCCACAGCCCCTTTCACCGGCAACGGCTGGCCGACCTGCCGCCCGGGTTCCCGGCCCGGCGCGCGGACATGGCCGCCCTGCCCCTGACCACGGCGGAGGACCTGGCCGCGCGCGGCGAGGCCATGCTCTGCGTCTCCGGCGGCGAAATCGCCCGGGTGGTCACGCTGGAAACCTCGGGCACCAGCGGCCCGCCCAAGCGCCTCTTCTTCACCCCGGAGGACATCGAGGCCACGCTGGACTTCTTCGCCGTGGGCATGTCCACCCTCGCCGGAGCCGGGGACGCGGTCCTCGTGCTCCTGCCGGGCCGCCGCCCGGACGGGGTGGCCGACCTGCTGGCCCGCGCCCTGCCGCGCATCGCGGCCCGGGCCGTGCTTCCGCCGGAGTCCTGGACCGCCGGGGATCTGGTCCGGCTCATGAAACGCGAGGGCGTGACGCGCATGGTGGCCGCGCCCAGCCAACTGCGGGGACTCCTCGATGATGCCGCATTCTCCCGGGCCGCCCGGGCGCGGCTCGCGGCCCTGCTCTCCAGCGCCGAACCCCTGGACGCGGGTCTGCGCGCGGACCTGGAACGCGCCTGGGGCTGCGAGGTCTTCGACCACTGGGGCATGACCGAGACGGGCTGGGGTGGAGGGGTGGAATGCGCGGCCCATGCGGGCTATCATCCGCGCATGGCCGACCTCTTCCTGGAAGTGATCGATCCGCTCACGGCCGCGCCCCTGCCGCTTGGCGCACCGGGCGAGCTGGTGCTGAGCACCCTGAACCGGCGCGGCATGCCGCTCATCCGCTACCGCACCGGCGACGCGGCGCGGCTGCTGCCCGGACCCTGTCCCTGCGGCTGCCCCCTGCCCCGGCTGGAGACCGTGCCGGGGCGCATCGAACCGCATGGCGCCGGGTGGCGCACGGTCCACCCGCGCAAAGGAAAAAGATGCATATGCAACGACTTTTGAGTATTCTGAACCAGCGGCTCGCGGCCGGAGAACCCGTGGTTTCGGCCACCATCGCCACGCATGAGGGGTCCACGCCCCGTTCGGCGGGCTCCAAGATGCTCCGCTTCGCGGACGGCGGCATGGCCGGAACCGTGGGCGGCGGACTGGTGGAGGCCCAGGTCCTGGAGGCCATGCGCGAGGTCATGGCCGGCGGCGCGCCCGCGCTGCTCTCCTTCGAGCTCACCGGCGAGATGGCCGCCGGGGCGGACATGGTCTGCGGCGGCAGGCTGCGGGTCTTCCTGGAACGCATCGCGCCGGAGGACGCCCCGCTGTTCACGGAACTGGAGGCGCATCTGGCGCGGGGCGAACGCTGCCTGCTGCTCACCGCCGACAACGACGGCGCGCGCAGTCTGCTCCTCCCGGACGGGACGCGGGGCGCGGCCTTGCCCGAAGACGCCGCGCGCCAAGCCCGCGAGCGCGGGTCGTGCATCCTGGCCCCGGTGCTGCTGGAATGCGGGGACGCGGCCTGGTTCCTGGAACCCTGGGCCGCGCCCTCCGTCCTGCTCATCGTCGGCGCGGGACACGTCTCCCGGCCCACGGCCCAGGTGGCGGCCCTGGCGGGCTTCCAGGTCACGATCCTGGACGACCGGCCGGAGTTCGCCAACCGCGAACGCTTTCCCTGGGCCCGGGAGATCGCCGTGCTGGACGGCTTCGAGAACTGCTTCGCGGGCCGCGCGCCCGGGCCGGACGCCTCGGTGGTCATCGTCACGCGCGGGCACCTCTTCGACAAGACCGCGCTCGGACAGGCCCTGCGCACCCCGGCGGGCTACATCGGCATGATCGGCTCGCGCCGCAAGCGCCGGGCCGTGTACGACCAGCTCCTGTCCGAGGGCTTCACCCCGGCCGACCTGGAGCGCGTGCACTGCCCCATCGGCCTGTCCATCGAGGCCGAAACCCCGGAGGAGATCGCCGTGAGCATCGTGGCCGAACTCATCCAGGCCCGGGCCGCGCGGAGGGAGGCCTGATGCGCTTGGCCGCCCTGGTCCTGGCCGCCGGGCTGTCCTCGCGCATGGGCCGCCTCAAGCCCCTGCTGCCCCTGGGGGACGCGAGCCTCCTGGGCCGCGCGGCACGGCTCTTCCGCGCCGCCGGAATCGCGGACATCCTGGCCGTGACCGGACACCGCGCCGACGAGGTGCGCGGGGAGGCCGGACGCCTGGGACTGCGGAGCGTGCACAACCCGGATTTCGAGACCGGCATGTTCTCCTCGGTCCAGGCGGGCCTGAAGGCCCTGCCGCCGGGCCTGGACGGCGTGTTCGTCCTGCCGGTGGACATCCCCCTGGTCCGGCCCGCCACGGTGCGCCGCCTCGTCGAACGGCTGCCGGAATCCACGGCCCAGGTGCTGGTCCCCGCCTTCGACGGTAAGCCCGGGCATCCGCCCCTGCTCCGCCCGGCGGCCGTGGACGCGGCCCTGGCCGGGACCGGCGCGGGCAGCCTGCGCGCGGCCCTGGCCGCCCTGGACACGGAGTTGCTGGAGGTGGCCGACGCGGGCGTGCTCTTCGACCTGGACACGCCCGAGGCCTACGCCGAGGCGCTGCGTCGCTGGGAACGGCGGGACGCGCCGACCCGGGCCGAGGCCCTGGCCCTGCTCCGGCTGCACCAGGCCGGAGAGCGCGGCCTGGCCCATGCCCGGGGCGTGGCCCGCGCGGCCCTGGCCCTGGGCCGGGCGCTCGCGGCTGCCGGGCTGTCCCTGGATTTCGAACTGCTGGAGGTGGCGGCCCTGCTGCACGACATCGCCAAGGGCTCGCCGGAGCACGAGAAGGCGGGCGGCCTGCTTCTGGCCGACCTGGGCTACGCGCCCGTGGCCGAAATCGTGGCCGCGCACCGGGACATCGACCCCGCCGGGATGGAACGGCCCGGGGAGCGCGAACTCGTCTATTTGGCCGACAAGCTTGTGCGCGGCCGGGAACGCGTGAACGTGGAGCAGCGCTTCCAGGAAAAACTGGACCGCTTCGCCGGAGACCCCGAGGCCGTGGCCGCCATCACCCGGCGGCGAGAGCACGCCCTGGGCATGCGGGCCCTGCTGGAGCGCGTCGCGGGCCGAAGCCTGGACGCCATCCTGGACGGGGAGGGACCGTGGGACTGACCGTTCACCTCCTGCGCCACGGCGCGGTGGAACCGGAAACGCCCTGGCGCTTCCTGGGCCGTCGCGAAGTTCCCCTCTCGGCCGAGGGCCTGACTCAGGCCCGGTTCTGGCGCGAGGCCCTGGCGGACGTTCCCTTCCAGGCGGCCTGGTGCTCGGACCTGGGTCGCTGCCGCGAAACCGCGTCCATCATCCTTGCGGACCGAAAAGTCACGACCGAGCCCGTGCCGGGCCTGGGCGAGATCGACCTGGGCCGGTGGGACGGCCTGAGCCGCGAGGAGGTGCGGCAGCGCTTCCCGGGCCAGTACGAGGCCCGGGGCCGCGACCTGGCCGCTTTCCGGCCGCCCGGCGGCGAGAGCTTCCAGGACCTCCAGGACAGGGCCTGGACCGCGCTGGCCCCCCTGCTGGATCGGGCCTTGGGACACGTGCTCGTGATCGCCCACGCCGGAACCAACCGGGTGTTGCTCTGCCGGATTCTCGGCATGCCCCTGGATCATATCTTTCGTCTGGGCCAGGATTCCGGCTGCCGCAACCTGATCGACTGGCGATCGGATGGCCCGCGCCTCGTGCTGCTCAACCAGCCGCCCGCATCCCGTTCTTGAGAAAACCCCGCGCCGCGCGTAGAGAGGGAACGTGCGACTCTGGAAGGGCATCCACCACATGACGGCCTTGGGCGCGGACACGCTGCTGGACAAGCTGCCCTTCGCCACGGCCGTGATCACCCCGGGACGCCGCGTCCTCTTCCTCAACCGAGCCATGGAGGCGCTCACGGGGTTCTCCCGCGACGAGGCCCTGGGCCTGCGTTGCGACTGCGTGCTGCGTTGCAGCGCCTGCCTGGACGACTGCCCCCTGGCCGAGGCCGGGGAGCAGGACAAGCCCCTGTCCCTGGAAGGCGACGTGATCAACCGCGACCGCAGGCGATTGCCGGTGCGCCTGAGCCTCTCCGCCGTGCCCGACGAAACCGGCGCGCCCGCCTTCTACCTCGAGACGCTGGAAGAGCGGCCCGGGGGCATCCGCCCGGCCCTGGAGGGCGGCCCCATGAGCTTTTCGCGCATCATCGGCCGCTCCCCGGCCATGGAGCGCCTGTTCGAAACCCTGCCCGCCGTGGCCCAGACCGACTCTTCCCTGCTCATCACCGGCGAGACCGGCACGGGCAAGGACGTGCTGGCCGAGGCCATCCACCAAGCCTCGCCCCGCTCCAAGGGCCCGTTCATCAAGGTGAACTGCGGAGCCTTGCCGGAATCCCTGCTGGAAAGCGAGCTTTTCGGCCACCGCAAGGGCGCGTTCACCGGCGCGGTGAAGGACAAGCCGGGCCGCATCCAGCTGGCCGAGGGCGGCACCCTCTTCCTCACCGAGGTGGGCGACCTGCCCCTGCCCCTGCAGGTGAAGCTCCTGAGCTTCCTGGACGACCGCGTGGTCTACCCCCTGGGCGGCACATCGGGCGTGGTGACCAACGTGCGGCTCATCGCGGCCACGCATCACGACCTGGAGGCCGCCGTGGCGGCCGGGCGCTTCCGCCAGGACCTCATGTTCCGGCTCAACGTCATCCGCCTGCACCTGCCGCCGTTGCGCGACCGGGGCGTGGACGTGCGCCTGCTCCTGGACCACTTCCTGAACGTCTGCTCGGCCCAGCTGGGCAAGAACGTGCGGGGCCTGGACGAGCGGGCCCTGGCCACGCTCATGGGCCACCCCTACCCCGGCAACGTGCGCGAGTTGCGCAACATCGTGGAATACGCCTGCACCATGTGCCGGGGCGAACAGGTCACGGCTTCGGACCTGCCCGCCTACCTGAAGCCCCAGTCGTCCGCCCCGGACGCGGCCCGCGCCGCCGAGCAGGAGCAGCACGCCGCGCCCCAGGCCGACTACGCCGAACTGGAGCGCGGCCGGATGCTCAAGGCCCTGCTGGAGGCCGGGGGGCGCAAGGGCAAGGCGGCCCAGGCCCTGGGCCTGTCGCGCACGACCTTCTGGCGCAAGCTGAAAAGCCACGGCCTCGCCGGGGAGGAGAAGCCGTGAACCCCAAGCTCCTGATCGCCATCCGCGACAACGACGTGGCGGCCCGCCTGGACCAGTGCCTGGAAGTGCTCATCGTGCAGCTCGACGGCAAGGGCCGCCCGCTCTCGCGTAAGAACCTCGTGCTGGCCAAGCCCTCGGACAAGGAGATCTGCCGCATCGCCCAGGCCGAGGGCGTGGGCGCGGTGATCTGCGGCGCCGTGGACGAAGAGATATCCCTCTACCTGACCTGGAAATCCGTGCAGGTCATCGACGACGTCATCGGGCCGGTGGAGGAGGTGCTGCGCCTCTTCGCCCAGGGCCGTCTGGTCCGCTCGACCATCATCCCGGACGAGACCGCCAAGCGAATGATTCAAAATGTTTCAAATGAAACATTTTGAATCATATTTTTGTTTCGATTTGTTTCTCACCTCGCGCCACACTCCCGATCTTCCATAGCATCTACGGCAAATAACTATACTTTTCAATCTGGCCCAGTCCTTGCTTTCTTCCGGGTGATTGTTCCATCCGGCACATAATCGTGTTTCACGCGCCGGGGGGCGACCGACACCAAGCCGTTGTCGGCCGGAAGGCCGCGAAATCGAATCACGAGGAGCGAGGACCATGAGCACCGCAGAAGCCGTCGAACCGCAGAAGCTCGATCTCAAGAGAATCTTCTTCATCCTCCTGGGAGTGGCGCTGTTCGTCACCGTCTACTTCTCCCCGTCCTGGCCCGACGCCGTGGACCCCCTGGGCAAGCACTTCGCCCTGTCCCGCGAGGGCAAGGGCGCGCTGGCCGTGTTCCTCCTGGCGGGCGTCTGGTGGGTCTTCGAGGTGGTGCCCATCGGCGTGACCTCGCTCATGATCGGCATCCTGCAGGCCCTCTTCTTCATCCGCCAGCCCGCGGCGGCCTTCAAGGACTTCATGGACCCCTCGGTGCTCTTCATCTTCGGCTCCATCGTCATCGGCCTAGTCTTCACCAAGACCGGCCTGACCAAGCGCATGGCCTACAAGATGCTCATGATCGTGGGCGAGCGGACGAGCATGATCATGCTCGGCTGCTTCCTCGTCACCGTGTTCCTCACCCACCTCATGGCCCACACCGCCGTGGCGGCGACCATGTTCCCCCTGTTCATGACCATCTACTCCCTCTACGACGAGGAGATGAAGCCCTCGCGCTTCGGCAAGGGCATGTTCATCGGCCTGGCCTACGTCTGCGGCGCGGGCTCGATCATCACCCTGCTCGGCGCGGCGCGCGGCATCGTGGCCCTGGGCTTCTACAAGGAGCTGGCGGGCAAGGAAGTGAGCTTCTTCGAATTCACCTACTACTTCGCGCCCATCGGCTGGGTCATGACCTTCCTGCTCTGGGGCTTCTTCATGGTCCTCTTCAAGCCCGAGAAGCCGGTGATCCACGGCCTGCGGGAAAAGGCCGCCACCCTCTACAAGGCCCTGGGCCCGGTCAGCGCCAAGGAGATCACCGCCGCCCTGCTCATCGGCGGAGTCATCGTCTTCATGTCCCTGCAGTCCTTCATCCCGGCCATCAAGCCCCTGAACAAGTCGGCGATCATGCTCGTCTGCACGGTGCTCTTCTTCGTCTTCAACATCCTGGACATCAAGGACCTGGAAGAGATCCCCTGGAACATCATCCTGCTCTTCAGCGGCGCCATGAGCATCGGCTTCTGCCTCTGGGAGACCGAGGCCGCCAAGTGGCTGGCCGTGAACTGGCTGGCCATGTTCAAGGAGGCCAACTGGTTCATCTTCGTCATGGGCGTGGCCTTCTTCGTCCTGGTCATGACCAACTTCATCATGAACGTGGCGGCCATCGCCATCTCCCTGCCCGTGGCCCTGGTGCTCTGCCCCTACCTGGGCGTGGCCCCGGAGGTCATTCTCTATTCCTCCCTGGTCTGCGCGGGCATGCCCTTCCTGCTCCTGGTGGGCGCGGCGCCCAACGCCATCGCCTACAACTCGCGGCTCTTCACCAGCGGCGAGTTCTTCCGCTACGGCCTCATCGCCAGCGTTCTGCTCCTGGCGGTCCTGGCCCTGTTCATCACCGTGATCTGGCCCATCATGGGCATGCCCGTGACTCTGGCCAAGTAGAGGGGGAGCACGCGATGACCACGCCCGCCATGACGACCCGCGCCTCATCGGCCGGGGCCCGGGAGTACCCGGGCCCCGGCGGCGCGGACGCCGCAACGGGCGCTTTCCGGGGAGTCGTGCGGACGAAGGCGTCCGCCCCCAGTCCCCGGCGGGACGGACAGGGACCGTTTTTGACCCTGCTTCCGCCCGTGGTGTACACCTGGAACAGACGCCAGGCGTGGCGCACCTGACCCTTTACGAGGCCCGGAACCGGAGGTCGTCATGGCGAAATGCAGTGTGATCCAGGGAGAAGCGCAACGGCAACAGGCCGGCAAGCGCCTGGAATACGCCAAGTTCCGCCGGGCCATGACCCTGGTGGTCACGGCCGTGTCCATGACTCCCCTGCTGCTCCTGAGCGCCGTGCTCTACTTCAGCTACCACGCGGTCTACGAGGGCAAGGTCTTCGACCACCTGGAGGCCGTGGTGGAGCGCCACGCCCTGGCCATCGACGAGTTCCTCTTCGAGCGCCGCCAGAACGTGCGCATGCAGGTGGATTCCTACACCTACGAACAGCTTCGCGACGAATCCCTGCTCAACGACCGCCTGCGCAAGATGCAGAGCAACTACTCCAACGACTACGTGGACCTCGGCCTGGTGGACGAGAAGGGCCTGCAGCCGGCCTACGCCGGGCCCTTCCGCCTGCTCCAGGCGGACTACGGCGCGGCCCCCTGGTTCCGCCAGGCCATCGCCGAGGACCGCTTCATCAGCGACGTGTTCTCCGGCATCCGGGGCACCCCGCACTTCATCGTCACGGCCCGGGGCCGCAAGACCGGCGGAGAGGCGTTCATTCTCAGGGCGACCATCGACTTCGCCCACTTCAACGAGCGCGTGCGCCAGATCCGCATGGGAACCACCGGCCTGGCCTTCCTGGTCAACCGCCAGGGCGAGTTCCAGACGAACCTGCGGCCCGACGAAACCGTGGACCACGAGGCCCTGGCGGCCATCACCGCCCTGGACTTCGGCAAGGGTCTGCCCCGACACCTGGAGAAGGCCAACGCCCAGAACCGGACCATGATCTACGTGGCCTACCCGCTGAAGATGAAGGACTGGATCCTCGTCTTCCAGCAGGAGCGGCACGAGGCCTTCGCCCATCTCTACAACGCCCAGCTCATCTCGGTCAGCGTCCTGCTCCTGGGCGGCCTGGCCATCGTGGGCACGGCCCTGGCCCTGATCCGGCGCATGGTCCAGCGCATCTCCGTGGCCGAACAGGATCAGGAGGTGCTCCAGAAGCAGGTGGTGGAGACCGGCAAGCTGGCGGCCATCGGCGAGCTGGCCGCGGGCATCGCCCACGAGATCAACAACCCGTTGGCCATCATGGTCGAGCACGCGGGCTGGATCGACGACCTGATGAAGGGCGAGAACACTTCCGGGATGAAGAACTTCCAGGAGATGCAGAACTCGCTCAAGGAGATCGAAATCCAGGGCCGCCGCTGCAAGGAGATCACCCACAAGCTGCTGAGCTTCGCCCGGCGCACCGACTCCCGCGTGCAGGAAACCCAGCTCAACGACCTCATGCAGGAGGTGGCCGGGGTCTCGGCCCAGAAGGCCCGCTACGGCAACACCATCATCCGCCTGGAGCTCGACCCGGACCTGCCCACGGTGCACATTTCGCCCACGGAGATGCAGCAGGTGCTCCTCAACCTGGTGAACAACGCCATCGACGCCATGAACAAGCCCGAGGGCGTCATCGTCATGCGCTCCCACCAGGACGACTCCTGGGTCGTGCTGGAGGTGGAGGACAACGGCCAGGGCATCCCCCAGGCGAACATGGCCCGCATCTTCGAGCCCTTCTTCACCACCAAGGCGGTGGGCAAGGGCACGGGGCTCGGGCTGTCCATCTGCTACGGCATCATCGACAAGAGCGGCGGAACCATCAGCGTGGACAGCACGCCGGGACAGGGCACCAGCTTCACGGTGCGGCTGCCCGCGACCCTGCCCGCCGCCGCGGACGAACAGCAAACGGAATCGATCCCGAACAAAGGAGACTGACATATGACCATGGCCAAGGTTTTGCTCATCGACGACGAGGCCGGTTTTCTCGACGTGCTCTCCAAGCGTCTGGAAACGCGCAATCTGTCCATCGTCACGGCCCTGAGCGGCGAGGCCGGTCTCAAGGCCCTGGCCAAGGACCACGCCCTGGACGTGGTCATCCTGGACGTGAAGATGCCCGGCCTGGACGGCATCCAGACGCTGCAGATGATCAAGAAGGACTTCCCCCTGGCCGAGGTGATCATGCTCACGGGCCACGCAACGGTGGAGACCGCCATCGAGGGCATGAAGCTCGGGGCCTTCGACTACCTCATGAAGCCCTGCGACATCGACCTGCTCGTGCAGAAGGTCCAGGAGGCCAAGGAGAAGAAGGCCAAGCACGAAGAGAAGATCGTGCAGGCCCAGTTGAAGGAGATCACGAGCCGCATGGCCTAGGATGGATCGGGAAATGGACCGGACGTCTCCCGTCAGCGTGATCCTCGTGGACGACGAGGTTTCCTTCGTCACCGTGCTGGCGAAGCGCCTGGCCTTGCGCGGCCTGGACTCCCTGGCCACCACCAGCGGGCCGGAGGCCATCCAGGCCCTGCGCAGCCGCGACTTCGACGTGGCCGTGCTGGACCTGAAGATGGACCGCATGGACGGCATGGAGGTGCTGCGCCTCTTCCGGCAGATGCTGCCCTCCATGCGGGTCATCATGCTCACCGGCCACGGCGGCGAGACCGAGGCCCGCCAGGCCATCATGGCCGGGGCCTACGACTACATCATCAAGCCCTGCGAATTCGAGGACCTTCTGGCCAAGATCGAGAAGGCGGCCGACGCGGCCCGCCGGACCCGAGACGAGAACACGTCCTGAGCGCCCGACGCGCCGAGGAGCCGCAGCATGCTGCAACTTCAGCGACTGACCGAGAGCATCGTCGCCCGCATCAACGTCAACCTGCGCAAGCACGGCTTCGACGCGGGCAAGTCCCTGCGGGACCAGATCCGCATGGACCAGTTCACCAACTTCTACGCCTTCTACGGGCTGACCTCCGAACACCCGCTCCTGTTCCGCTTCGAGCGCTCCAGCCTCTCGGGCAGCTACCTCCTGGGCAAGTGCGTGGTGCTCGACTCCATCGTCTACAAGAGCGACGTGCGCGGCGACGAACTCAAGCGCCGCAACGGCCGCTTCGAGGTGGCGGGCATGCCCGTGCCCATGCACACGGACGAGAGCATCCACATCCGCGACAGCTACCTCATCAAGACCCTGGTGCACAACTTCTCCCACGATCCCATGTACCCGGAGAGCTTCCCGATCCACAACACGGCCTCGATGTTCTACGCCAACATCCACGGCTCGCCCTCCGAGGGCTGCTTCATGGGGGCCTTCTCCACCGTGGACCTGACCACGGTGCGCAACTGCGTCATCGGGGACTTCGCCTACGTGCAGACCGGCGAGCTGTTCGGCGCGGAGGTCGAGCCCGGGCACATCTGGATCCGCTCGGAGGGGAACTTCGACTTCAGCTACAGGCACTCGAAAAGCGTGCTCAAGCGCTACGTTGGCTCCGAGCCGGGCAAACGCCCGGACGGGGTGTTCATGAAGTTCCTGGACCAGCGCAAGCCGGACTACGAGCGGGTCTTCGGCTATCTCTACGCCACGGAGCCGGAGCACACGGCCAAGGGCAGCTTCGTCAGCCGGTACAGCGTGGTCAAGGGCAAGAGCCACATCGGCGAGAACGCCCTGGTGGCGCAGCGGGCCTACGTCGAGGAGTCCTGGCTCGGCAAGGGGGCCAACGCCCAGGAGAACTGCTACATCCTGCACTCCCGGCTCGACGGCCTGGACGTGACCGCCCACGGCGGCAAGGTCATCCACACCCGCCTGGGCCGCAAGGTCTTCGTGGGCTTCAACGCCTTCCTGCGCGGCACGCCGGAGTTCAAGCTCAAGATCGGCGAGGGCTCCATCGTCATGCCCCACACCATCATCGACCTGCGGGAGCCCCTGGAGATTCCCCCGGCCACCCTGGTCTGGGGCTACGTGCGCAACGTCGAGGACCTCAAGCGCAACAGCATCTCCATCGAGAACCTGCGCAAGGTGCGCGGCCGGATCAAAATCGGCGGGATGACCTTCACGGGGGAAGGCGAGGCGTTCGTCACCGGCTTCGCCGGACGCATCGAGCACATCCTGGAGGCCAACGGGGCCTTCTACGACGGCTTCGACAACGCGGGCCACGCCCAGATGACCCAGAACATCAAGTACAACATCATCCAGCCGTATTCCGACACGGACCTCATGGGCATCTATCCGAGCATGCGCATCTACCCCATGGAGTACCAGACCTGAACCGTTCCGCGCCGCCTCACCGGCCTCCGGCCAGGGCGGCGAACTCCTCGTCGGACAGGGGACGCCCCAGGCTCTCGGACTCGCGGCGCACCAGGCGCACCAGCCAGGGCAGGAGTTCGTCCGGGAGGCGCAGCCCGAGGCTCGACAGGCCCTGGCGCACGGCGGCCCGGCCGCTCTTCTTGCCCAGGGCCAGGACGCGCCGGGCGGACACGATCTCCGGCGAGAAGGGCTCGAACAGCGACGGGTCCCGGGCCACGCCGTGGGCGTGCAGCCCGCTCTCCACGGCGAAGATGTCCCGGCCCACCACGGCCTTGGTGCGCGGCACGGCCACGTCGACCACGCGCGAAACCAGGGAACACAACCCCGGCAGGATGGAGAGGTCGTAGGCCCGGCGCAGCCGCTCCGGCGCGCGCACGCCGAGCCAGGCGGCCAGTTCCTCCAGGGCCGCCACCCCGGCCCGCTCGCCGATCCCCAGCAGACTGGCGTCGGCCTGGTCCGCGCCGTTCAGCAGGGCCGTGACCGCGTTGGCCGTGGCCATGCCGAAGTCGTCGTGGCAGTGCACGGCCACGGCGCAATCCAGCTCCGCCCGGAAACGGCGCATGAGCCCGGCCATGTCCTCCGGAGCGAGGCTCCCCAGGGTGTCCGCGAGACGCACGCGCGAGACGCCCATGCTCCGGGCCTCCCTGGCCAGGGCCAGGGAGTAGTCCGGGTCGGCCGAGGACACGTCCTCCAGGCCCAGGGACAGCGTGGCCCGGCCGTGGTCCTCGAGCTCCCGCAGCACGGACTCCAGCCGCCGGAGCAGCCCCCCCCGCGACAAATGAAGCCGCGAGTCGCGGTGCCGGTCCGAGGCGGGCAGGCCCATGTGGACCACGTCCGCGCCGCAATCCAGGGCCAGCAGGGCGTCCTGGGCCCGGCAGGGACACCAGACCGAGAGCCGGGCCCCGGGCGCGGCGCGCCGGGCCAGCCGCAGCAGGCGGCGCAAGCCCTCCTGGCCCGCGTAGCCGACCTCGATCTCCTCCACTCCCAGGACGGCCAGGCCCTCCAGGATGGCGGCCTTCTCCTCCCAGGTGAAATAGGCGGCGTAGAGCTGTTCGCCCTCGCGCAGGGTCGTGTCGATGAGCATGGCGGACTCCTTTGGCCCGGCCCATGCACCGCCGATGCCAGCCCGGAGGGCCGCCCGGGAAGCCCCACGCGCCGGGGATGATCCCCCCGCAGGCCCCGCCCCGGCGGGGCATGCGGCGACATTCATTTTTGTCGCGTCGCACAAAATCGTCCCGTCGCCGTGTCACATCCAGACACACGCGTTCCAGACTATTCGCTACTGTCGCAACGCTTCCGCCCTGATGATCCGTTTTGGCACGGCCGTTGCCATTGCGGAACAAACGGGTTTTGAAACGGAGGTTCCCATGCGCAAGATAGCGATCTACGGCAAGGGCGGAATCGGCAAGTCCACCACCACCCAGAACACCGTCGCGGGCCTGGCCGAGATGGGCCGCAAGGTCATGGTCGTCGGCTGCGACCCCAAGGCCGACTCCACCCGGCTGCTCCTGGGCGGCCTGGCCCAGAAGTCGGTGCTCGACACCCTGCGCGACGAGGGCGAGGACGTGGACCTCGCCGACATCCGCAAGCCCGGCTACGGCAGCACCTGGTGCGTGGAGTCCGGCGGCCCGGAGCCCGGCGTGGGCTGCGCGGGCCGAGGCATCATCACGTCCATCAACATGCTCGAGCAGCTGGGCGCGTACGAGAAGAGCGAAGGCCTGGACTACGCCTTCTACGACGTGCTCGGCGACGTGGTCTGCGGCGGCTTCGCCATGCCCATCCGCGACGGCAAGGCCGAGGAGATCTACATCGTCTGCTCCGGCGAGATGATGGCCATGTATGCGGCCAACAACATCTGCAAGGGCATCATGAAGTACGCCCAGTCCGGCAACGTGCGCCTGGGCGGCCTCATCTGCAACAGCCGCAAGGTGGACAACGAGAAGGAGATGATCGAGGAGCTGGCCCGCAAGATCGGCACCCAGATGATCTACTTCGTGCCCCGCGACAACATGGTCCAGCGGGCCGAGATCAACCGCAAGACCGTCATCGAGTACGACCCCGCGGCCGAGCAGGCCGACCACTACCGCAACCTGGCCAAGGCCATCGACGGGAACAAGATGTTCGTCATCCCCAAGCCGCTCCAGATCGACGAGCTGGAGAAGCTGCTCATGGACTTCGGCCTCATGGCGGCCTAGGCGCGCCCCGCACCCCCCAACCGAGAGGAGAAACGCAGATGATCATGATTCGAGCCATCGTCCGGCCGGAAAAGACCGACGCGGTGCTGGCGGCCCTTCTGGACGCCGGTTTCCCGGCCGTGACCAAGTTCGGCGTGGCCGGGCGCGGCAAGCAGCGGGGCATCAAGATCGGCGAGATCACCTACGACGAGATTCCCAAGACCCTGCTCATGAGCGTGGTGCCCGCCCAGGACAAGGACTTCGTCATCGCCACCATCATGAAGGCCGCCCGCACCGGCGAGAAGGGGGCCTTCGGCGACGGCAAGATCTTCGTCTCCCCCGTGGAGGAGGTCCACACCATCAGCTCCGGCGTCAAGGAAGCCGCCGACGGAGGCCCGGCATGAAGGAGATCATGGCCGTCATCCGCATGAACATGATGAACCAGACCAAGCAGGCCCTCACCGCGGCGGGCGTCTCGGCCTTCTTCGCCCAGGACGCCCAGGGCCGGGGCAAGGGCCTGGTGAACCCCGCCCTGCTGGAGGGCGCGGGCCAGGGCGTGGAGGAGGCCGCGGCGCTGCTCGGCGAGAAGGGCCGCCTCTTTCCCAAGCGCGTGCTCACGGTGGTCGTGGACGACCCGGACGTGGACGCCGTGGTGGCCGCCATCACCCAGGTCAACCAGACCGGCAGGCCCGGCGACGGCAAGATCTTCGTCATGCCGGTGGGCGACGCCGCCCGCGTGCGCACCGCCGAGACGGGCCTCAAGGCCATCGAGTAGCCGCAACGACAACCGCGAGGAACAGACATGTCCGTCATCAAGAAGAAGAGCGGCGCGCTGCCGGACCCGGAAAAGGTCAAGAGCGAGATCCTGGCCAAGTACCCGCCCAAGGTGGCCAGGAAGCGCGCCAAGCAGATCGTGACCACAGCCCCGGATATGGAGACGCCGCCCGAGATCATGGCCAACGTGCGCACCATCCCGGGCATCATGACCATGCGCGGCTGCACCTACGCGGGCTGCAAGGGCGTCATCCTGGGCCCCACCCGCGACATCGTGAACATCACCCACGGCCCCATCGGCTGCGGGTTCTACTCCTGGCTCACCCGGCGCAACCAGACCAGGCCCGCCACGCCGGAGAGCGAGAACTTCATGACCTACTGCTTCTCCACCGACATGCAGGATGAGAACATCATCTTCGGCGGCGAGAAGAAGCTCCGGGCGGCCATCCAGGAGGCCTACGACCTGTTCAGGCCCAAGGCCATCGCCGTGTTCTCCACCTGTCCGGTGGGCCTCATCGGCGACGACGTGCACGCCATATCGCGCGAGATGAAGGAGAAGCTCGGCATCAACGTCTTCGCCTTCTCCTGCGAGGGCTACAAGGGCGTGTCCCAGTCCGCCGGGCACCACATCGCCAACAACCAGATCTTCACCCACGTGGTGGGCAAGGACGACACGGCCCCCGAGGGCCGGTTCCGCATCACCATGCTGGGCGAATACAACATCGGCGGCGACGCCTTCGAGATCGAACGGCTGCTGGAGAAATGCGGCATCACCCTGGTGGCCACCTTCAGCGGCAACTCCACCTACGACCAGTTCGCCCGGGCCCACACCGCCGACCTCTGCACGGTCATGTGCCACCGCTCCATCAACTACGTGGCCGACATGCTGGAGACCAAGTACGGCATCCCCTGGATCAAGGTGAACTTCATCGGGGCCAAGGCCACGGCCAAGTCGCTGCGGCGCATCGCGGCCTACTTCGAGGACAAGGAGCTCATCGACCGGGTGGAGCGGGTCATCGCCGAGGAGATGCCCGCCGTGGAGGCCGCGCGCGAGGCGGTCCTGCCCCGCACCACGGGCAAGACCGCCATGCTCTTCGTGGGCGGCTCGCGGGCCCACCACTACCAGGAACTGTTCAAGGAGATGGGCATGAAGACCCTTTCCGCTGGCTACGAATTCGGCCACCGCGACGACTACGAGGGCCGCCGCGTGATCCCGGACATCAAGGTGGACGCCGACTCCCGCAACATCGAGGAGATCGAGGTCAGCGCCGACGAGAAGCGCTTCCGGGCCCGCAAGACCGGGGAGCAGCTGCGGCGGCTCGAGTCCGAGGGCGTGTCCTTCAAGGAGTACGAGGGCCTCATGGCCGACATGAAGGACAACCCGGCCGCCGTCATCGACGACCTGAACCAGTACGAGGCCGAGAAGCTCGTCGAGGCCTACCGGCCCGACATCTTCTGCGCCGGGATCAAGGAGAAGTTCTCGATCCAGAAGCTGGGCATCCCCATGAAGCAGCTGCACAGCTACGACTCCGGCGGCCCCTACGCCGGATTCACGGGCGCGGTGAACTTCTACAAGGAGATCGACCGGCTGGTGAACTCCAAGGTCTTCGCCTACGCCAAGGCCCCCTGGCAGAAGAACCCGGAACTCTCGGCCACCTACGTCTGGGAATAACCACAGGAAGGGAATCAGCCATGTTGTTGCGCCACACCAAGCCGGACGTCATGGAGCGCACGGCGCTCACGATCAACCCGGCCAAGACCTGCCAGCCCATCGGGGCCATGTACGCGGCCTTCGGCATCCGGGGCTGCATGCCCCACAGCCACGGGTCCCAGGGCTGCTGCGCCTACCACCGCAGCGCCCTGACGCGGCACTACAAGGAGCCCGTCTCCGCGACCACCAGCTCCTTCACCGAGGGGTCGTCGGTGTTCGGCGGCCAGGCCAACCTGCTCTCGGCCATCGAGAACATCTTCACCATCTACAACCCCGACGTGATCGCCGTGCACACCACCTGCCTCTCGGAGACCATCGGCGACGACATCCCGCAGATCGCCGACAAGGCCGCCAAGGAAGGCAAGGTGCCGTCCGGCAAGCACATCATCCATTGCAACACGCCCTCCTACGTGGGCTCCCACGTCACCGGCTTCGCCGGCATGGTCAAGGCCATGGTGCACTACTTCGCCCAGAGCACCGGGAAGCGGAACGGCTCGGTGAACATCATCCCCGGCTGGGTCGAGCCCTCGGACATGGAGGAGATCAAGCGCCTGGCCGGGCTGATGGGCATCAAGTCCACCCTCTTTCCGGACACCTCGGGAGTGCTCAACGGCCCGCTCACCGGCGAGTACCGGATGTTCCCGGACGCCGGGACCCCGGTGTCGGCCCTCCAGGCCGCCGGAGACGCCGTGGGCACCCTGGCCCTGGGCGAGTGGGCCTCGGCCGAGGCCGCCCGCCTGCTGGACTCCAAGTGCAAGGTGCCCTGCAAGGTGCTCGACCTGCCCATCGGGCTGGCCGCCACGGACCGCTTCATCGACACCCTGCGGACCGTGGCCGGAACCACCGTGCCCGACAGCGTGGAATTCGAGCGCGGCCAGCTGGTGGACGTGATCTCCGACTACCACCAGTGGCTCTACGGCAAGAAGGTGGCCCTGGTGGGCGACCCCGACCAGCTCATCGCCCTGACCGAGTTCCTGGTCTCCCTGGACATGCAGCCGATCCACATCGTCAGCGGCACGCCGGGCAAGCGCTTCGAGGCGCGGATCAAGGAGATCACGGAATCCCTGGGCCGTCCGGTGAACGTGCGCTGCGGGGCCAACGCGGACATGTTCCTGCTCCACCAGTGGATGCTCAACGAGCCCGTGGATCTCATCATCGGCAACACCTACTGCAAGTATATGGCCCGCGACCTGGACGTGCCGCTGGTCCGCCACGGCTTCCCGATCCTGGACCGACCGGGCCACCAGTACTTCCCCACCGTCGGCTACAAGGGCGCGATGCGCCTGCTGGAGAAGATCCTCTCCGCCCTGCTGGACCGCAAGGACCGCGACGACCCCGAGGAAACCTTCGAACTGGTGATCTAGCCCAAAGGAGCGATGGACACATGGAAAAGCCCACCCACCACATCATCGTCTGCGCCAGCTTCCGCGTGGCCGGGGAGCCCAAGGGCGCGTGCCACAAGAAGGGCTCCGTGGCGCTCCTGCCCTACCTGGAGGAGCAGGTGCTCGACCGGGGCCTGGACGCCCTGGTCAGCGCCTGCGGCTGCATGAAGCAATGCGAGGACGGCCCCATGCTGGTCGTCTACCCCGAGAACCACTGGTACGGCCACGTGGAGGGGGAGGACGCCGTGGACGCCATCCTGGACGCCCTGGAAAAGGGCGAGGTCTGCCCCGACTACGCCCTGGCCTAGCGTAAGCGGAGGAACCATCCCATGCGCTGCTCCGCGACCATCCGGCGGGCCCGTCCCGGCGACGTCGAGGCCCTTGTCGGGCTTCTGGGCCTGCTCTTCGACCTGGAGAGCGACTTCCGGCCGGAGCCGTCGCGGCAGCGCCATGGGCTGGACCTCATGCTCCGCGATCCGCTCCACCGCCGCGTGTCCGTGGCCGAACTCGGCGGCGAGGTGGTCGGCATGGCCACGGCCCAGCTGCTCGTCTCCACCGCCCAGGGCGGCCCGGCCGCCCTGGTGGAGGACGTGGTGGTGGGGCCCGGCCACCGGCGCCTGGGCCTCGGCCGGGCGCTCATGAAGGACATCGAGGTCTGGGCCGCCGGAGCCGGGGCCACGCGGCTCCAGCTCCTGACCGACCGCGACAACGCCCCGGCCTTCGGCTTCTACGCCTCCTGCGGCTGGCGAAGCACCGCGCTCGTCTGCCTGCGCCGGAACCTCAAGCTTGAAGCGAGACTGCCATGACCCTCGACATACTGGATGACAGACGCGACCAGATCCGCCGCATCGGCGAGGGCGAATTCAGCATCGCCTGCAACCGCGAAAGCCTGGCCGGGGCCGTGAGCCAGCGGGCCTGCGTCTTCTGCGGCTCGCGCGTGGTGCTCTATCCCATCGCCGACGCCCTGCACCTGGTGCACGGCCCCATCGGCTGCGCGGCCTACACCTGGGACATCCGGGGCGCGCTCTCCTCCGGCCCGGAGCTGCACCGCCTGTCCTTCTCCACGGACCTCAAGGAGCGGGACATCATCTTCGGCGGGGAGAAGAAGCTCGAGGCCGCCCTGCGCGAACTCATCGCCCGCCACGACCCCGCCGGGGCCTTCGTCTATTCCACCTGCATCGTGGGCCTCATCGGCGACGACCTGCGCGCCGTGTGCAGGCGCGTGGCCGCCGACACCGGCATCCCGGTGATCCCGGTGCAGTCCGAGGGCTTCAAGGGCAACAAGCGGGCGGGCTACGAGGCCGCCTGCGCGGCCCTGGACGAGCTGGTGGGCACGGGCGGCACGGAAGGCGTCCCGCCGGTGTCCGTGAACATCCTGGGCGACTTCAACCTCGCCGGCGAAATCTGGGTGGTGCGCGACTACTTCCAGCGCCTGGGCGTCCAGGTGGTGGCCAACGTCACCGGCGACGGCCGCATCGCCGACATCCGCCGGGCCCACGGCGCGGGCCTGAACGTGGTCCAGTGCTCCGGGGCCACCATGGAGCTGGCCCAGCGGATGAAGAAGCGCTTCGGCATCCCCTTCATCAAGGTCTCCTATTTCGGCGTGGAGGACATGGCCGACGCGCTTTACGCCGTGGCCAAGCATTTCGAGCCCATCGCCCCCGGCATCACCGAACGCGCGGCCGCGCTGGTGCGCGAGGAGGTCTCCGGACTCATGCCCCGGCTGGCCGAGTTCCGCCGCGACCTGGAGGGCAAGCGCGCGGCCATCTTCGTGGGCGGGGCCTTCAAGGCCTTCTCCCTGATCAAGGCCTTCCGCCACCTGGGCATGCGGGTGGTCATGGCCGGATCCCAGACCGGCACCGAGGAGGACTACGCCGAGCTGGCCGCCATCTGCGACCCCGGCACCATCATCGTGGACGACGCCAATCCCCTGGAGCTGTCCCAGATCATCAAGGAGAAGGACGTGGACATCCTGGTGGGCGGCGTCAAGGAACGGCCCATCGCCTACAAGCTCGGGGTGGGCTTCTGCGACCACAATCACGAACGCAAGGAATGCCTGGAAGGCTTCGTGGGCATGGAGAACTTCGCCCGCGAGGTCCACGCAACGGTCATGAGTCCGGTGTGGCGCTTCACGCCCCGCCGCGAGCTCCGGGAGGACACGTCATGCAGGCCGTAGCCGAACGTCCCGAATCCTTCGTCTCCACCACCAACGCCTGCAAGCTCTGCGCGCCGCTGGGCGCGAGCCTGGCCTTCCGGGGCATCGCCGGGGCCGTGCCCTTCCTGCACGGCTCCCAGGGCTGCGCCACCTACATGCGGCGCTACATCATCAGCCACTTCCGCGAGCCCATGGACATCGCCTCCTCGTCCCTGGGCGAGAAGCAGGCCATCCACGGCGGCGGGCCGAACCTCAAGAAGGGCCTGCTGAACGTCATGCGCAAATACGCCCCGAGCCTCATCGGCGTGGCCACCACCTGCCTCACCGAGACCATCGGCGACGACGTGCCCATGATCCTCACCGAGTTCCGGCGCGAATTCGGCGACCTGCCCCTGCCCGAGATCGTCCGCGTCTCCACGCCCAGCTACTCCGGGACGCACATGGAGGGCTTCCACGCCGCCGTGCGGGCCACGGTGGAGCAGGTCTGCCTGGAGAAGGCCGCGCCCCGACGCACGGTCAACATCATGCCCGGCCTGGTCTCGGCCGCGGACCTGCGCAACCTGCGCGAGGCCTGCTCGGCCTTCGGGCTCCCGGCCTGCATCCTGCCGGACTACTCCGAGACCCTCGACGGCCCCTCGCTGCCCGACTACCAGACCATCCCCCAGGGCGGCGCGCGGCTGGAGGACATCCGGGCCATGGGCGGCGCGCTGGCCTCGCTGGAGCTGGGCCGCACCCTGGGCCCCCTGTCCACCGCCGGGGTTTCGCTCCTGTCGCGCTTCGCCACCCCGCTCGTGTCCCTGGGGCTGCCCCTGGGCCTGCGGGAGAGCGACGCCTTCTTCGCGGCCCTGGCCGAAATATCCGGCGCGCCGGTCCCGGCCCGCTACGAGGCCGAACGCGGGCGGCTCATCGACGCCTACGTGGACGGCCACAAGTACGTCTCGGGCAAGCGCGCCGTGATCTATGGCGAGGAGGACCTGGTGGTGGGCCTGACCGCCTTCCTGGCCGAAATCGGCATCCAGCCGGTGCTGGTGGCCTCGGGCGGCCGGGGCCGGGGACTGGAGCAGGCGGTGCGGGAGGTCTGCGAAGACCTGTGTCGCGAAACGCCCCTGGTGCGCGAGGGCGCGGACTTCTTCGACATCGCCGGGGAGGCCGAAGGCCTCGCGCCCGACCTCATGGTGGGCAACTCCAAGGGATTCCGCTCGGCCCGGAGCTGGGGCATCCCCCTGGTGCGCGTGGGCTTCCCGATCCACGACCGCTTCGGCGGCCCGCGCATCCCCCACCTGCTGTACCAGGGCGCGCAGCACCTGTTCGACACCGTGGTCAACGCCCTCATGGAACAGAAGCAGCTGTCCACCGACATCGGCTACGGATACATCTAAAGGAGCCCGCCATGTCCAGAGACCTGAGCCTTCACCCCTGCTTCAACCGCTCGTCCTCCGGCTCCTGCGGCCGCGTCCACCTCCCCGTGGCGCCGCGCTGCAACATCCAATGCGGGTACTGCAACCGCAAGTACGACTGCGTCAACGAGTCCCGGCCCGGCGTGACCAGCGCCGTGCTCGGCCCAGAGGCCGCCGTGCGCTACATGGAGGCCGTGCTCGAGCGGGAGCCGCGCATCACCGTGGCGGGCATCGCCGGACCCGGCGATCCCATGGCCACTCCCGACGAGACCCTGACCACCCTGCGCCTGCTCAAGGAGCGCTTTCCCCAACTCCTGTTCTGCCTCTCGTCCAACGGCCTGGCCCTGCCCGCCCACGCCGAGGCCCTGGCCGAGGTGGGCGTGACCCACTGCACGGTGACCATCAACGCCGTGGACCCGGCCGTGGCCGCGCCCATCTACACCTGGGCCCGCGACGGCAAGGTCATCTACCGGGGCCGGCACGCGGCGGAAGTGCTCATCGAGCGCCAGCTCGAATCCATCCGCCGCCTGAAGGCCCTGGGGCTGGTGGTCAAGGCCAACACCATCGTGATCCCCGGGATCAACGACCGGCACGTGGCGGAAGTGGCCCGCGCCGTGGCCGCCCTGGGCGCGGACCTGCACAACCTCATCCCCCTGCACCCCACGGCCGGGACGCCCCTGGAGGGCCTGACCGAGCCTTCGCGCGCCGTGATGCACGAACTGCGCGAGGCCTGTGGGGCCATCCTGCCCCAGATGACCCACTGCCGCCGCTGCCGGGCCGACGCCGTGGGCCTGCTCGGCAACGACCTCTCCGGCGAAATGTCCGGCTGCCTCCAGAGCCTGGCCCGCGCATCCCTGTCCGGCGTGCCGCGGCGGCCCAACGTGGCCGTGGCCAGCATGGAGGGCCTGCTGGTGAACATGCACCTGGGCGAATGCCACAAGCTGCAGATCTGGGGCGAGCGCGACGGGGCCTACGTCATGCTGGAGGAACGCTACACGCCCGAACCGGGCAGCCCGGAACGCTGGGCCCAGCTCGCCGCGATGCTCACGGACTGCCGCGCCCTGCTCGTCTCGGCCCTGGGCCAGAACCCGCGTAAGGCCCTGGAGGCCTCGGGCCTGGCGGTCCACGAGGTCAGCGGCTACATCCCCACGGCCCTGGACGGGGTCTACGGCCGCGCGGACCTGAACGGCATGGCCGCCAAGCGCAAAAAGGGAGCGGTCTGTTGCGGCGGGGGCGACGGCGGCGGCTGCTGAACGACGGCGAAAGGGAAACAAAGCCCGCGCGGCGAGGTCATCCCTCCGCCGCGCGGGCCTCACGACGAAAACGGCGGAACGGAACTTCTCGTCCGGCCTTCCTCACTCCCCGCGCTTCGCGCCCTGGAACTGCGCGCGCTCCACGGCCACCATGCGGCTCAGGCCGTGGCGCATGACGCGATAGCCCATCTGGCGGGGCGTGATGCCCAGGATGCGCGCGGCCCGGGCGATGACCCATTCGCCCTCGCGCAGGGCCGCCAGGACCTCCTGCTTCTCCATCTCCCGCAGCGAAGGGCGGCGCCCGACCTTGGCCGTGGACGGGGCGGCGGACGCTCCGCCTTCGGCATCCCTTCCGACCGCCATCTGGGTGCGGAGCAGCTCCAGGCCCACGGTCTCGCCCACGGCCATGATGGCCAGGCGCTCGACCATGTTCTCCAGCTCCCGCACGTTGCCCGGCCAGTCATAGGTCTTGAGCGCGGCGAGGGCCTCGGAGGTGAAGTGCAGCTTGCGGCCGTATTCCCGGGCCACCTTCCGCAGGAAGTGGTTGATGAGCAGTTCCAGGTCCTCCTTGCGCTCGCGCAGGGACGGCACCCGGATGGGAAAGACGTTCAGCCGGTAGTAGAGGTCCTCGCGGAAGCGGCCCTGCTCCACCAGCTCCTCCAGCCGCCGGTTGGTGGCGGTGAGGATGCGCACGTCCACGCTGCGGGTCTGGTTGGAGCCCAGGCGCTCGAACTCGCGCTCCTGGATCACGCGCAACAGCTTGGCCTGGATGCCCAGGGGCAGTTCGCCCACCTCGTCCAGGAAGATGCTGCCCCGGTTGGCCTCCTCGAACCGGCCCGCCCGGATGCCCACCGCGCCGGAAAAGGCCCCCTTCTCGTGGCCGAAGAGCTCGGCCTCCAGCAGATTCTCCGGGATGGCCGCGCAGTTGACCTTGACGAAGGGCTGGTTCTTGCGGCCCGACAGGTCGTGGATGATCCGGGCGATGAGCGTCTTGCCGGTGCCCGACTCGCCCAGGAGGAGCACCGTGGCCCGGGTGGGCGCGACGCGCTCCATGAGCCGCTCCACGTCCTGCATCACCGGGGACTGGCCGATGATGTACGGCCCGCTGGACTCGCGCGAGAGCCGGTACTTGAGGCTCACGTTCTCGCGTTCCAGGTGCTCCAGGCGCTGCTCGAACTCGTCGCGCAGGCTGACCAGGTGCGCCACCAGGGTGGCCACCACGGCCAGGAACTCCACGTCCTCGTCCAGGTCGACCGCGTCGCCGAACAGGCGGTCCACGTTGAGCACGCCCAGGGGCTCGCCGTGGAGCATCACCGGCACCCCCAGAAAGGCGATCTTGTCGCGCTCGATGCCGCGCGAGCCCGTGCGGTCCAGGAACAGGGGCTCCTTGCGGATGTCCGGCACGATATACGGCTTGGCGGTCTGGAAGATGCGGCCGGTGACGCCCTCGTCCAGGCGATAGACGCCCCGGGCCCGCTCCTCCGGCGAGAGGCCGTGGGAGGCCGCGATGACGAGCTGCCCCGTGGTCCGGTCCACGAGCGTCACCGTGGCCCGCTCCATGGACAGGTTCTCGGAGAGAATGGTCAGCACCTCTCCCAGGGCCATGTCCAGTTCGAGGGCCTTGCCCACGACATGGTTGATGGCCATGAGGGTCTGCAGTTTGAGCTGGGTGAGGTGTGTGGTCACGCTCCGGAAAAGCAAAAACAATGCCGAAAAAAATCATTTTAATTCAGTGTGATGCAACATAGCGGGCAAGCCAAAAGATGACAATTATGTCATTATCTCGGCATTTTTTACTTTTTTGATCAAATCGCACGCCCGGGCTCGTGGCCGATTCCATCCATTCCTCTACAGCCGACAGCGAATCCGTTGCGCAACGCCTCCCGACCCGCTATGGTCGCCACGGCGTGCCCGGGTGGCGAAACTGGTAGACGCAAGGGACTTAAAATCCCTAGCTCCGCGAGGGGTGTGCGGGTTCGACTCCCGCCCTGGGCACCATGTCAGCAGCGCAGGACCAGGGCGTAATCGAAGGAGCCCGGTCCGTGCGAAGCCCAGGGGGACTGGAACGGATCGATTCCGCAGAGGATGGACCGCGCGCCGAGACTCCGCTCAATGCACCCCTGGAGCATGTGGGACAGCTCCTCGCGAATCGCCGGATCATATCCCCTGAACAGGGAAACATGGCGCAGGCTCAGCCACCCGCCGCGGGGCCGCAAGACCTCGACGCATGGCCGGATGTAGTTCGCCACTTCATAGACCGACCGCTTCAAGTCCGCGGATTTGATCTCGCGCCCCGCTTTTCGCCCCACCTGGATGTCCGTGCCGTGCGCGGCGAACACGTCGCACCCGTCCTTGAACCAGCGAAACGAGCAGGCCTCCCTGAAATCGCCGTGATGCAAGGCGTAGTTCAGGGCGTTCGAGCCGAAGAACCAGGCCCGGATGACGTTCTTCGCCCCGTGTCCATAGGAATCCGCCTGGGACATGTCGCCGATATCCGTGCTGATGGCGCTGTGCCCCAGGGCGTTCGCCATGAAGGAGAAGAGACGGAAGGAGGCGCAGAACTCGACGATGTTCTTGCCCCGGCAATCGAACAGGTCCAGGTCGTTCAGATAGACCGCCATGCGGTGATGGGAAGCCCGCCAGTCCGGGCTCCTGCAGATCGACGGCACGTCGGCTTCGGCGATGACCAGAAATTCCGCGAGAAAGTCCTTCAGGTAGGCGACGAACGTTTCGGCCGCGCCGACAAATGCATGCTTCCCGAAGAGGGACGCGAGATCGTTCCAGGCGTCTTCAATCGTGTGCCGCAGCGTGCCGGCGTGGGGAACCTTCCCCGCCGGGGCGCGCCGGTTCGCCGCAAGAAACGACTCCACGCAGGCCTCGACATACGTCGTTCCATGCGCCCGCAACTCGGCCAAATAATCAATGAAATCGGCTATCGACATGGTCTTCTGGACGTCGACGACCAAGGGTCGGCTCAGAAAGAAATCAGGATATGTCGCGGAATATCTTCGCCGTCCATGAATCGCGGTCTTGCGCATCACTGGTCTCCCGTGGAAGATCAGCCGCCAGGCTGCAAAAAGAAAACGAATAACGTAAATTGTTTTTCATCGCCCCATCCAAAGCCCTGTTCGCCTGCAAAACGAACGGTGATGCGGCTCAGATTCAATTCTACGATATAAAATAAATATGATAATATTTGATGCGTCATAATTTTTCAACAAAAATCGATTCAACGTAATGAGCACAACAGATGGAAATCGCCACCGGTGATGGGCGCTGCCGTGTCCCGCATCGCCCGGCCGCCTCTCCACGCCTTCGACCCTCCACTACGGCCGCTGTCTGAAAAGCTCCGCGCACGGACTTGACGGAACGCGCCGTCTGGTCTACCCAATTATTGTGCCGCGCGGGACACGACCGCCGCGGCGGTTTTTTTTAACCCCCCGAAAATCGGATCAGGTGTGGACATGGAAAGCATCCCCATTTCCGTGGAAGGCTTCGAATTGGTCAAAAAAGAGCTGGAGCGGCTCAAGAAGGAGCGCCCGGCGGTCATCCAGGCCATCAAGGAAGCGCGCGAGGAAGGCGACCTGCGGGAGAACGCGGGCTACGACGCCGCCCGCGAGCGCCAGGGCATGCTGGAGGCCAAGATCACATACATCGAGTCGCGCATGGCCCACTTCACGGTCATCGACCTGAAGACCCTGGGCGGGGCCAAGGTGAGCTACGGCGCCACGGTGGAAATCGAGGAGATCGAGACCGGCGACCGCCGCCGCTACACCCTGCTCGGCCCGGACGAGACCGCCTTCGTGCCGGGCAGCATCTCCGTGCTCTCTCCCATGGGCCGCGCCCTGCTGGGCAAGCAGGAAGGGGACGACGCCGTGGTGGACGCCCCGCGCGGCAAGGTCGAATACGAGGTTGTGAGCGTCAGCTTCGGGGAATTGACCATCGGCTCCTGATCCCGGGCGAGGAATTCGAGAAACGAAAAAGGCCGACGGTTTCCCGTCGGCCTTTTCTTTAGCCCCCGCTCATTCCGGGCCGTAACAGTGATATCCCCGCCCCGGCCAATGGGCCACCTCCCGCTCCACGTAGTCGTCGAACCAGAGGGCCTCGGGATTGCCCTTGAAGACCATGAAGCCGCTCTCCCGCTTCGGGTCGGCCGAGCGGTGGTAGCGGAAGAAAATCTGGTCCTCGGTGCGGCCCACGACCTCGATCTTCCCGGACGAGTGGGACATGACGAGCTTGGCCCGCTTGGCCAGCCCGGAGCAGTCCATGATCGCCCGCTGGAAGAGATCGTAGGCGCGTTCCACGGGCACGGCGAAGCGCCGATTTCCGGCCGTGGGGCGGCAGATGAAGACATAATAGGGCGCGGCCCCGGCAAAGGACAGCTTGCGGAAAAGTTCGGTGAGCACGGCCGCGTCGTCGTTGACCCCGCGCAGGATGGGCGTCTGGTTGGCGACCACGACGCCGGAGCGCCCCAGGAGGTCGATGGCCGAAACGGCCTGCTCGGTGAGCTCGCGCGGATGATTGAAATGGGTCATGACGTACATCTTGCGGCCCGGGCGGCTGTAACGGCTGAACATCTCCAGCAGGGAGGGGTCGTCGAGCACCCGGTAGGGATTGTAGGCCAGCATCTTGCTGCCGATGCGCAGGATCTTCACGTGGGGAATCTCGCGCAGACGCCGCACCAGGGATTCCAGGCGGGGCGTGGGCAGGAACAGGGGATCGCCGCCGGTGAGCAGGACGTTGGTCAGCTCGGGGTGCGCGCGCACGTATTCCACGGCCGCGTCCAGGTCGCGCCCCCGACCGGGATCGCGCTTCATGAAGCCGCGCTTGCGGAAGCAGAAGCGGCAGATGGCCCCGCAGACCTCGCTGGCCAGGATGAGCGCCGTCTCGCCGTACTTGTGCTGGAGCCCGGGCGCATGCGTGTAGCGGTATTCCTCGGAGGCGTCCAGGTCGCCCCAGTCCTCCAGCTCCTCGGTATGGGGAACCACGATGCGGCGGATGGGATCCTCGGGGTCGTCCCAGTCGATGAGGGAAAGGTAGTATTCGTTGGCGCGGAAGGGATACTTGGCGGCGACGGCTTGCAGGGCCTCGCGATCCCCCGGCGCCAGCCAGTCGAGATGCTCGATTTTGGTGATGAAGCGAGGATAGGCTTGCATGCGCAACTCCTTGAGAAATGGTTGATGGTTGGTCGGATGAACGGCGGCTGAAAGGCGATGGGCCGTGACGGGCCCGCTCAGCGACTTTGCGTTATTGAACAGTATGCACGGAAAAACGCCGCCGGGTCAAGTTCGGCGGGGCGGCCTGGCGGGAAGGCGGCGAACAGCCTGGAAATTCAGGCGATCAGGCCTTGGGAGCCTTGCCGCCGCAGGATTCCTTGGCGTATTTGGCCTCGTTGCGGGCCATCTTGGCCCAGGCCGCGCGGGTCAGGTCCACGTCCAGCTCGTCGGCCAGCCGCAACAGGTAGATGAACACGTCGGCCATCTCGGCCTCCACGGCCGCCCGCTTCTCACCGGCCAGGGAGCGGCTCTCCTCCTGGTCCAGCCACTGAAACTGCTCCACCAGCTCGCCGCACTCGACGGACAGGGCCATGACCAGATTCTTGGGCGTCTGGAAGCGCTGCCAACCGCGCTCGGACACGAAGGCCCGCAGGCGGTCCCGGATCATCTCAATAGTTGCTGACTCAACTTCATGCATGGTGTTCGCCCCCGCGGCATGAGAGGGAAAAATCACTTGCCCAGGCCGATGGCCCGCTTGCTCACCAGCACCAGGACCTGGGCCGGGGCCTTGAGCCGCCCGGCCACGTATTCGCCCCGCTCGTCCGAGCCGCAGAAGAGGTCCACCCGGGTCTGCTTGATGGCCCCGCCGGTGTCCTGGGCCAGCATGAGGCCCCGGAAGGGCTCCTCGCCGCCGGAGCGGACGGGCAGGCGGGTGTCCAGGGCGAAGACCGCGCCCAGCGGCACCACGCCCCGGTCCACGGCCGTGGAGACGAAGGGCGTGAGGACCTGGCCCGCCGAGCCGTAGGGCCCGTCGTCGGCCAGGCGGAAGAAGACGTAGCTCGGATTCGTGTCCAGCAGTTCGCGCCGAAGGTCCGGCCGCTCGGCCAGAAGGCTTCGGATGGCGGGCATGCTGGCCGCCTCGCGGGGCATCAGGCCCCGCTGGTCCAGAATCTTGGCCAGGGACACGTACTCGCGGCCGTTCTTGCCGGCATAAAGTACATGCTTGACGCGGCCGTCCGGGAGCACGAGGCGGCCGGAGCCCTGGATTTGGAGGAAAAACACGTCCACGGGATCGCGGGTCCAGGCGATCTCCAGGCCCCGTCCCTCGAGCGCGCCCTTTCCATCGATGGCCGAGCGGTCGAAATAGGGCTCCACGCGGCCGTTCACCACCCGGTAGGTCAGCTGCTGGCCCTGCCACTTGGGATGGAATCGGCCCAGATCGACCACCTGAAGGTCGCCGGGCGGGCCATACAGCGGCACGGGGTAGCCGGGAGCGGGCGTCAGGGAGGCCTTCAGCCAAGGTTCGTAGTAGCCGCTGAGCAGCGTCTCCGGCGCGAGCCGGAACCAGGCGAAGTCCCGGACCAGGAGCCCGGGATCGCGGTCCAGCTCGGGCAGCAGACGCAGCAGGTCCTCCAGGGTGGCCCGCAGATCGGCCCAGGTCAGCCGCAGGCCGGGACGGTCCACGGCCGCCGCCTCGGCGGGCCGGGAGGAGACGTAGGCCAGGCTGCGGCGCAGCCCTGGCGCCAGTTCGCGCCAGGAGGCCAGCCCCTGGGCCTTGGGCGTCATGCCGATGGACAGGGAGGCGGCCTCGCTGTTGGACAGCGGCTGGTAGCCGGGGGCCTCCAGCAGGGGAGCGGGAAGCGCGGGCGGGGCCGTGGGAACGCGGGGCGCGCGGGGCGCGCAGCCGAAAAGCAGGGCCAGCAGCGCCAGGATCAGCGCCGCGCCTGTGCGCAAGGCGGAAAGGTGATGTCGCAAATCAGGACTCCGGGTCGGACGAGGACGGCGGACACGTGCTGCGGTCGGAGAGCATGTCGCGGTACTCCTCGCCGTAGATGCGCAGCATGACCATGACGAAGGTGAGGGTCAGCGGACCATAGAGGATGCCCGCGAAGCCGAAGGCCGAGATGCCGCCGAGCACGGCCAGGAAGACGAAGAAGGTCGAAACCTGGGACGCCTCGCGCAGGAGCAGCGGGCGGAGCACCGTGTCCACGCTGGTGACCAGGACGCCGCACCAGAGCGCCAGGAAGATGGCCCAGCCGGTCTGGCCCTGGATGAGCAGCCAGCCCACGGCCGGAGCCCAGACGAGGCCGGTGCCGACCACCGGCACCAGGGCCGCCAGAGCCATGACCCCGCCCCAGAACAGGGCCGGAAGGCCCACGATGGCCAGGCCGATGCCGCCGAGAAGCCCCTGGAGCGCGGCGATGAGGAGCGTGCCCACCAGCACGGAGCGGGCCACGCGCTGGATGTTCTCGATGATCAGGTCTTCCTGCTCGGTGCGCAGGGGGCAGAGGTAGCGCAGCTTTTCCACCATCTCCCGGCCGTCGCGCAGGAAGTAGAAGACGATGAACACGAGGAGCAGGAGGTGGAAGATGAGCCGGGCCGTGTTGGTGAACAGCTGGCGTCCGGCCTCCACGGCGATCTGGCCGAGGTTGCGGGAGAACTCCAGAAGCCGGGCCTGGATGTCCGCGGCGTCGAGCTGCACGAAGGGCAGCTGCTCGCGCAGCCAGGTGAGGTGCTGGTCGAGCTGGTGGGCGTCCAGGAGCTTGGCGAAATCCGTGTCGCGGGCCCAGAGGTTCAGGGCCTGGAAGGTGTCGCGGGCCTGGATCACCAGTCCGAAGGTCAGAAAGAACAGGGGCAGGCCGATGCAGACCACGATGATGATCACCGTGATCAGGGCCGCGAGCGTGCGCCGCCCTCCGGTCCGCCGCTGGATGCGGTTGAACAGGGGGGAGAAGATGAGCGAGACGACCCCTGAAAAGACGATGGTGTTCAGGAACGGCCCGGCGATGACGTAGGTCAGGTAGAGGGCGAACAGGAGCATGGTCAGGAGAAAGTAGATGTAGATCTTGTCCGTGCGGGTGGGACCGCTCATGCCGATTCTCCGGGATGTTGCGCCGGGCGTTCCCCGGCAAGGGTGCGCAGGAGCACGTCCTCCAGGCGGTCGATCTCCACGGGCTTGGCCACGTAGGCGTCCATGCCCGCGTCCAGGCACCACTGCTCGTCCCCGGCCAGGGCGTGCGCCGTGAGCGCCACGATGGGCAGCGCCGAGTCCACGCCGGGCAGGCCCTCGCGGATGCGCTTCGTGGCCGCGATGCCGTCCAGCACGGGCATCTGCACGTCCATGAGCACGAGGTCGCAGGGCGTTCCGGGCAGGAGGTCCAGGAGCTCCCGGCCGTTCTCCACGGCCGTGACCTTGCAGCCCCGGCGCTCCAGCCCGCGGATCACGAAGCGGCGGTTGACCAGGTTGTCCTCGGCCATGACCACGTGCCGCCCCTGGAGCGAGCCCTTGGCGGGCCTGATCGGGGCCGAGGCGGGCTCGGGCCGTTGGACCTCGTCCCGGCGCAGGATGAAGGGCGCGGTGAAATGGAAGGTGCTGCCCCGGCCCTCCTCGCTCTCGGCCCACATGGAGCCGCCCATGAGGTCCACCAGCTTGCGGCAGGTGGCCAGGCCCAGGCCCAGGCCGCCGTGGCGGCGGGTCATGTAGTCCTCCACCTGGGTGAAGCTCTCGAAGATGTCTCCCAGCCGGTCGGCCGGGATGCCGGGGCCGGTGTCGGAGACCGTGACATGCAGGTGGACCCGCTCCCGACCCGAGTCGGGGCAGCGGTCCGAGACCGCGGGGTCGCAGAGCGAGGCCCGCACGAGCACGCGGCCCTCGGAGGTGTAGCGCACGGCGTTGTGCAGAAGGTGGCCGAGGATCTGGCGCAGGCGGCCGTGGTCGCCGCCCAGGGCCAGAGGCACGTCCGAGCCGATCTCCACCGCCAGCTCCAGGCCCTTGCGCCCGGCCAGCAGCCGGTGCGGCGCGGCCACGGAGTCGAGCACGTCCTCCAGTTCGAAATCGCCCTCGCGCAGCTCGAGGATGCGGGCCTCGATCTTGGAGTAGTCGAGAATCTGGTTGATGACCGAGAGCAAGGACAGAGCCGAGTCCTTGATGAGCTCCAGGTTCTCCTGGTGCTCCTCCGGCAGCCCGGAGAGGAGCATGAGGTCGGTCATGCCCAGGATGCCGTTGAGCGGGGTGCGCAACTCATGGCTGATGGTGGCCAGGAAGGAGGTCTTGGCCTCGTTGGCGGCCTCGGCGGCGCGCATGGCGCGCAGCAGCTCCCGCTCCATGCGCGACTTGTACAGGGCCAGCTCGATGGCGGTCTGAAGGTCCCGATCCTCGTAGGGTTTCACCAGGAAGGCGTACGGCCCGGACTGTTTGGCCCGGGCCACGGTGTCCTCGTCCCAGAAGGCCGTGAGGAAGATGATCGGGGTGTGGAACTGGCGGGTGATGCGCTCGGCGGCCTCCACGCCGTCCATCCGGCCCTTGAGCCGCACGTCCATGAGCACGAGGTCGGGCTGCTTCTCCTCGCACAGCCGGAGCGCGCTCTCGCCGCTGTCGGCCAATCCCGCCGTGGAATAGCCCAGGCGGGCCAGGGAGGCCGCCAGGGCCATGCCGATGACGCGCTCGTCGTCAACGACGAGAATGCTCGGAGGGCGTCCGCCGCCATTCTGGGCCATGCCGTTGCGTTCCACCCGGGTGATTTCCTTCGTCGGGATCAAGTGCTGGAATATTCCATCATTACGCCCCAACCTCCGCGCAGGTCAAGACGCGGAGGGCTCCCCGGGGCGCGAAAGCTTCCCATGGAAAGCCGCGGATGGTTGACGCTGGCGGCGTCTTGGTTGTAGTGGAAGGACTTCACCGCCACATGACTGGGAGCCGTATCACAAGTTTTCCAACCGAGATATGGAGGAAGCGCCATGCTGAAGAAACTTTGCCTGCCCTTGCTCTTCGCCCTGCTCGCCCTGTCCCTCGCCGCCTGCGAGCAGAAGCCCGAGCAGAAGTCCGCCGAGCAGAAGCCCGCCGCGGCCGCGACCGAACAGGCCGCTCCCAAGAAGCTCATCGTCTTCGCCTCCGACTGCACCTGGCCCCCCATGGAGATGGTCGACGAGGCCACCAAGGACTGCAAGGGCTTCGGCCCCGACCTGGTGAAGGCCATCGCCAAGGCCGGCGGGTTCGACGTGAAGATCGAGAACACCGCCTGGGACGGCATCTTCGCCGGTCTGGCCGCGGGCAAGTACCAGGCCATTTCCTCCTCGGTCTCCATGACCGACGAGCGCAAGAAGACCATGGATTTCTCCGACCCCTACTTCGAGGTCCAGCAGGGCGTCGTGATGCCCAAGACGGCCACCGCGGCCACCCTGGCCGACCTGAAGGACAAGACCATCGGCGCGCAGATCAACACCACCGGCCACTTCACGGCCAAGAAGGTTGAGGGCGCCAAGGAAGTGAAGGGCTACGACGAAGTCGGCCTGGCCATGAAGGATCTGGTCAACGGCCGCCTGGACGCCGTCATCTGCGACGACGCCGTGGCCACCGACTACGCCCTGAACAACCCCGACTACTCCAAGACCCTGGCCGTGGCCTTCCTGGTCAAGCCCGACGCCCCCGAGTACCTGGGCTTCGCCGTGCAGAAGGGCGACAAGGCGACCCTGGACCTGATCAACAAGGGTCTGGCCGCCGTCAAGGCCAGCGGCGAGTATGACAAGATCTACGCCAAGTGGTTCAAGAAGTAGGTCCCAACGGCAATGAATCCCGGGGGCCCGGGCAATCCGGGCCCCCTTTTTCATGACCTCCAACCAGCACTTGCCATGAGCACAAAGCCCCTCTCCATAGACGTCAGCGACGGCGCGGCCATTCCCCGCAAGAAAGACCGGGGGCTCTTCTCGGCCTGGTGGCTGTCCTTCTTCGGCGCGCTGGCCATCACGGCCTTTCTCTGCATCACCCGGCCGGACCCCTATCTGCGCATCCTGGCCTTCGTCCCGGACGGCATCCTGGTGACTTTCCAGGTGACCACCCTGTCCATTCTCCTGGCCCTGGTGCTCGGACTCATCACCGGACTGGGGCGCATCTCGCGCAACCGGGCCCTGAACCTCATCGCCTCCACCTATGTGGAGGTGATCCGCGGCATCCCCCTGCTGGTGCAGCTTTTCTACATCTACTACGCCCTGGCCGCCATTCCCTACGTAAGCAAGCTGCCCCCCCTGGCCTCGGCCGTCATCGCCATGGGCTTCTGCTACGGCGCGTACATGGGCGAGGTCTTCCGCGCGGGCATCGAGTCCATCGACAAGGGCCAGACCGAGGCGGCCCGCTCGCTGGGATTCAACCGCCGCCAGACCATGCTCCTGGTCATCCTGCCCCAGGCCTGGCGCACCATCCTGCCGCCGGTGGGCAACGAATTCATCGCCCTGCTCAAGGACAGCTCCCTGGTCTCCATCCTGGCCGTGGCCGATCTGCTGCGCCGGGGGCGGGAGTTCGCCGGAGAGACCTTCTTCTACTTCGAGGCCTACACCATCGTGGCCCTGGTCTACCTGATCATCACGCTGGTTCTGTCCAAGGGCGTCAGCCACATGGAATCAAGGCTCAATTACTATGACCGACATTAACCCCATCATCGACATCAGGAACGTGAGCAAGCTCTTCGGCAGCCTGCGCGCCCTGAACAACGTCTCCCTGTCCATCCGCCCCAGCGAGAAGGTGGTCATCATCGGCCCCTCGGGCTCGGGCAAGAGCACGCTCCTGCGCACCATCAACCAGTTGGAGCAGGTGGACCAGGGCACGATTCTCGTGGACGGCCAGGAGGTCACTTCGCCCGGCACCGACATCAACAAGGTGCGCATGGAACTGGGCATGGTCTTCCAGTCCTTCAATCTGTTCCCACACAAGACCGTGCTGGAAAACCTGACCATGGCCCCGATCAAGCTCAAGAACGTGCCCAAGCTGGAGGCCGAGAGCCGGGCCATGGGCCTGCTCAAGAAGGTCGGCATCCAGGAGAAGGCCCACGTCTACCCCACCATGCTCTCGGGCGGCCAGCAGCAGCGCGTGGCCATCGCCAGGGCCCTGGCCATGCAGCCCAAGATCATGCTCTTCGACGAGCCCACCAGCGCCCTGGACCCCGAGATGATCGGCGAGGTACTGGACGTCATGGTCAAGCTGGCCCGCGAGGGCATGACCATGGTGGTCGTCACGCACGAAATGGGTTTCGCCCGGGAAGTGGCCGACCGCGTGGTCTTCATGGACGCGGGCACGATCATCGAGGAAGGCACGCCGGAGCACTTCTTCACCGACCCCCAGCACGACCGCGCCAAGCTCTTCCTCAGCCAGATCCTCTAGAAACGAAAAGCGGCGGGGCATCGCGCCCCGCCGCTTCCCTTCAATCCTCTTCCAGGCCCGTTCAGAGCACCGCATTCCAGGCATGCCCCGCCAGGGGCGCATAGCCCTGCTCGCGGGCCAGCACCTCCAGTGGCAGCATGGCCAGGGCGGCCATGTCCGGCTCCGGGACGTCCACCAGCTCCCCCGTGTCCAGGCACAGGCAATAGGTCTTGCAGCTCCGGCAGACGTCCACCCGCTCGAAGGGCCGGTCGGCCACGTGCAGGTGGAAGAGCTGCTCCGGCTCCTCGGTGCCGCAGGCCGGACAGAAGACCCGCTTGCAGCGCCACTGGGTGGAGCAGGTGCCGCAGCGCATCCAACGCTGGCCGCCGTGGGCCTGGATGAAATCCGACTCATCGCGCACGCGCACGAGCTGGGAGTAGTTCGGCGCGCCGCCGCAGACCGGGCATGAGCCGCGCAGCCAGGACAGCCCCTTGATCCGCTCGGCAAGGTCCCTGGCCTGACGCTCCACGAACGGTTTGGCGATCTGGGCGGCGGCGAAGCCCAACACATCCTCCGAAACGCCCGCCGGGGGCCGGACCTTGGCCTCGAATGCCAGGGCGAACAACGCGTCCGCCGGCATTGAGCCGTCGGCCAGACTCCGGCGCAATGCCGTCAATTCTCCCGCCAGGGCGGGAAAAGCTTGCTCCATGACCGGCAGGAGCTTCGAGGCGGCCTCGCCCAGCGCGGGGCCGGGATTCTGGAATCCCGAATCAGCCAGAAGCCAGACACCCTGACCAAACCGCGCGAGGTCCGGTTCCGGCGTCGCGCCGCGCCATCCCGGAGCCTGTTCCCGTATCTCGGCCTGGGCGGCCAGCACCGGACCGAAGGCCGAAAACAGGGTCTCCAGGGCCGGGGCCTGGCCCGCGAACCGCCGCGCATCGTTCAGGATGCGCCGTCCTTCCTCGGTCATCCGCTCAGCGCCGTGCATCTGCTGTCTCCTCTTGTGATCGAAGTGGGCGAGGCCGCCCGCGCCAAGGCGGGGCGGCCTCGCGACAACCGGGAACCGGAGGTGTCCCCGGGTTCAACCTTGAATGTTTCCCACCATGCGCTTGAGCGGCGCGAACACACCCGCCAGGAGCTGCCCCCTGGTCAGGAGCCGCGGGGCCTGGGCCACGGCGAACTTATGGTACATCGCCGGGTCCTCGGCCACCAGGTAAATCACCGCCACATCCTTCGGGTTCAACAGCTGGGCCTTGGGCGACTCCTTCTTGATCACCGCCAGCCGAGCCTCGGCCTTCTTCAGGATCTCATCCCGCTCACCGAAGCTCATGGCCCCCATGGCGCAGGTCTTCACGCACATGGGCAGCAGATTGGCCTTCACCCGGTCGATGCACATGTCGCACTTGACGATCTGCTTGGTTTGCGGATTCTGCCGCGGGATGTCGTAGGGACAGGCCCCGCGGATGACGTCGAAGTCCTCCTGGGCGGTCTTCTCCGTGTAGATCACGGCCCCGGTGGCCGCATCCTGGAGAATGGCGCCCTCCACGCCGGAGGCCTGCTTGCAGGGGGCCTCCAGGCAATGGCGGCACTGGTCCGGGAAGAAGTTCCAGAAGACCTTGCCGCTCTTGTCCATGTGCTCACTGAAGCGCACGAGTTTCAAGTTGTAGGGAGTCAGGTCCGGGGGATTCTGGTGTGTGCCCGTCTGCTTGGTGGGCACGGCCGGCATCCCCTTCCACTCCTTGCAGGCCACCTGGCAACCCCGGCAGGCCGTGCAGCGCGTGGTGTCGACGAGAAACGCCTTGGGCATGAGAGTGCTCCTTGCATCTTCGGGCGGGCGCGGTACGCCGCGCCCGCCCGGTTACGCCTACAGTTCGGTCACCTTGTCGGCCTTGCGGATGTTCACCAGGCTGGCCTTGTATTCCGGGATGGTGGTGTTGGGGTCGCCCACCGCCGCCGTCAGCCGGTTCACCGCATCACCGCATTTGGGTGTGGTCCAACCGAAACAGAAGGGCATGCCTATCTCATGCACGGTTTTGCCCTGAACGCGCAAGGGGCGCATGCGGACCGTGACCATGGCCACGGCCTGCACCTGACCCCGGGCGCTCTCGACAATGACCACGTCGCCGTTCTTGATGCCCTTCTCCTTGGCCAGCTGCGGGCTCATCTCCACGTACTGCTGGGGCTCGGCCTCCAGCAGGGGCGGAGTGTTGCGGGTCTCGCCGCCGCCGCACCAGTGCTCGGTCATGGAGTAGGTGGTGAGCACGATGGGGAAGCGCGGATCGGCCGGAGCCGCCAGCACGTCCTTGTCGCTGCTCACCGACTTGTAGCAGGGGCTGTTGAGCTGCTTGGAGAAGCCGTGGGCCTTCACCGGCGTCTCGGCGGGCTCGTAGTGTTCGGGGAGCGGTCCGTCCTCGCGGCCGGGACCGTAGAGCTGGGCATGCCCCTCGGTGTGCATGATGAAGGGGTACTTGCCCTTGCCCGAGGACATCGGCGGCCAGCCGCCGTCGGGCACGTCGCCCACCCACTTGCCGTCCTCCCAGGCGATGACCGCCTTGGCGGGGTTGTAGGGCTTGCCGTCCTTGTCCACCGAGGCCCGGTTGTACAGGATGCGCCGGTTGACCGGCCAGGCCCAGGAGAACTTGGGGTAGAGGTTGATGGCCGCCTGCATGGGCGTCTGGGAGAGATCCCGACGCTTGGCGAGGTTGCCCTCGGCCTCGGTGTAGCCGCCGCAGTAGAGCCAGTTCAGGCTGCTGGTGGAGCCGTCGGCCTGGAGATTGGGGAAGCCCGGCACGAGCTGGCCCTTCTTGTACTCCTTGTCGCCGATCTTCACGTCCTTGGTGAAGAAGCCGTTGATCCTCTTGGCCACGGTCTCGGGATCGTAGGTCGCGGGCCAGTCCATCTTGAGCACGGGCTCGGTGAAGGTTCCGCCCTCGGCCTGGTAGAGCTTGCGCACCGCGTTCATGATCTCCACCACCATGCCGCCCATGGGCTTGCACTGGCCGATGGGTTCCGCGGCCTTGTAGTGCCACATGTGCCAGCGGCCGGAGTTGGAGACGGTGCCGTCCTTTTCGCCGCGCTGCGCCGAAGGCAGGAGGAAGACCTCCGTCTTCACCTTCGCGGGATCGGTCCCCGGCTGATGCCAGAAGTCGCTCGTCTCGGTGTGGTGCAGTTCGCCCACCACCAGCCAATCGAGGTTCTCCATGGCCCTGCGCACCTTGTGGGTGTTCGGGGCGCTCTGGGCCGGGTTGGTGCCGAAGATGAAGCCGCCCTTGATGGCGCCCTTGTACATGCGGTCGAAGAGGAAGATGTACGAGTAGTCCTCTCCGGGCTCGGTCTTGGGCAGCCAGTCATAGCCGAAGCCGTTCTGCTCCGTGCCGTTGTCGCCGAACCAGGCCTTGAGCAGGCTGACCACGTACTTGGGCCGGTTCTGCCACCAGTTGGCGCTCAGCGGGTCCTTGGACACCGGGGTGTTGGCCTTCTGGTACTCCTCCAGCGTGGGCCATCCGGCGTGCGGCATGGGCAGATAGCCGGGCAGGATGTGGTAGAGGATGCAGTGGTCCGTGGAGCCCTGCACGTTGGGTTCGCCGCGCAGGGCGTTGATGCCGCCGCCCGCCACGCCGATGTTGCCGAGCAGGAGCTGGATGATCGCCGACAGGCGGATGTTCTGCACGCCCACGGTGTGCTGGGTCCAGCCCAGGGCGTACATGACGGTCCCGGCCTTGTCCGGCTTGCCGGTGGCCGCGAAGGCCTTGTAGACCTTGAGCAGATCGTCCTTGGAGACGCCCGTGATGTCGGAAACCTTGTTCAGGTCATAGCGGGAGTAGTGCGCCTTGAGCAACTGGAACACGCAACGAGGATGCTTGAACGACGGGTCCCGCTTGGGTACGCCGTTCTCGTCCTTCTCGAAGGCCCACTGGCTCTTGTCGTACTTCCGCTTGGCCGGGTCGTAGCCCGCGAACAGGCCATCCTTGAACGAGTATTTCTCGCCGACGATGAAGGCCGAGTTGGTGTATTCGGCCACGTACTCCTTGAAATACAAGTTGTTGTCCAGGATGTATTTGACCATGCCGCCCATGAAGGCGATGTCCGTTCCCGAGCGCAACGGCACATGGAACGTGCTCCGGGCCGAAGTCCTGGAGAACTTGGGATCCACATGGATGACCGGCGCGCCCTTGTCCTTGGCGCGCAGCACCCACTTGAAGGAAATGGGGTGATGCTCCGCAGCGTTGGAGCCCATGATCAGCACCGCGTCGGCATTGCCGATGTCGGTGTAGTGATTCGTCATCGCACCGCGTCCGAACGACTCTCCCAGAGCCGCTACAGTGGCGCTGTGTCAGATACGGGCCTGATGGTCCATGTGGACCACGCCCAGGCCGCGAAGCATCTGGTGCGAGAGTGCGCACTCCTCGTTGTCCATCTGGGAGGTTCCCAGCTGGAACATGGATTCAAGGCGGTTCACCCGGCGTCCCTGGGAGTCCGTGGCGATGAAGTCGCGGTCACGGGTCGTCTTGACATGGCGGGCGATGCGGTCCAGCGTCCAGGCCCAGTCCTTCTCCTCCCATTTGTCTCCGCCGGGAGCGCGGTACAGGGGCTTTGTCAGCCGGTGGTCGTTGACGTGCATGGACAGCAGGGCCGCGCCCTTGGCGCACAGGCCGCCCTCGCTCACCGGGTAGTCCGGGTCGCCTTCCACGCTGATGATCTTGCCGTCCTTGACGCTGAAGATGGTGTTGCAGCAACAGGAGCAGAACGGACAGATGGAGATGACCTCCTTCGCCCCCTCGATCTTCAGCCCGGCCGCGTAGGCGCGGACCGGCCCGAGATCGAGCCCGAAGCGGCCCAGGGTCAGGCCCGCCAGGCCCGCCCCCGCGGCCTTCATGAACGTTCGCCGTGTAATGGCCATGCGCACTCTCCTTGAACGTGTCTGCCCGGCCCGGGAGCCGCAAGGGACCGGAGTGATCGAAAAACGCGGCTCCTTTTCCGCCCCGATCCTGGCATGTCACGCGGCGGCGGGTCAACGCGAATGGTCAAAAAATACAGTAAGTTATTAATATTATCTTAAACATATAGTCGTTTTGGCACCAGCCGCGGCATCCCGAAAAACAGCGGGGCCGCTCCCAAGGAAGCGGCCCCGCCCGATCACGTCGAGCGCGGCGCGCTCAACCGCGCAAGGCCCGGGCCACGCGCCGCAACGGCGACGCCAGCCCGGCCAGCATCTGCTGGCGGGTCAGGAGCCCTGGCGCTTCGGCCACGGCGAATTCATGGTACTTCTTGGGCTCGTCCGCCACCAGGTAGATGACCGAGACGTCGTCCGGGTTGCAGAGTTGGGCCTTGGGGAACTTCTTCTTGACCGCGGCCAGGCGGTCTCCGGCCATCTTGAGCATGGTCGCGCGCTCGCCGAAGTTCATGGCCCCCATGGCGCAGGACTTCACGCACATGGGCAGCAGGTTGGCCTGGACGCGGTCGATGCACATGTCGCACTTGACGATGCGCCTGGTGGCCGGATCCAGCCTCGGGATGTCGTAGGGACAGGCCCCGTGGATCACCTCGAAGTCTTCCTGGGCCGTCTTCTCCGTGAAGATCACCGCTCCGGTGGCGGGATTCTGAATGATGGCCCCCTCCACGCCGGAGGCCTGCTTGCAGGGAGCCTCCAGGCAATGGCGGCACTGGTCCGGGAAGAAGTACCAGGAAACCACTCCGTTCTTGTCCATATGCTCGCTGAAGCGCACGAGCTTGAAGTTGTTCGGATTGAGGTCCGGCGGATTCTGATGCGTGCCCGTCTGCTTCGTGGGCACGGCGGGCAGCCCCTTCCACTCCTTGCAGGCCACCTGGCAACCTCGGCAGGCCGTGCATTTCGTCGTATCGATGAAGAACGCCTTGGGCATGGTCGTCGCTCCTTTGAGCTACAGCTCGGTCGCCTTGTCGGCCTTGCGCAGATTCACAAGGCAGGCCTTGTATTCCGGGATCGTGGTGTTGGGGTCGCCGATGGAGACCGTAACCCTGTTGGTGGAGTCGCCGCACTTCGGCTTGCTCCAGCCGAAGCAGTACGGCATGCCCACTTGGTGCACGGTCCGGCCCGCGACCGTGAACGGCTTCATGCGCACCGTGACCATGGCCACGGCCTCGGTCCGGCCGCGCAGGCTCTCCACGATGACCACGTCGCCGTTCTTGACGCCTTTCTCCTTGGCCAGCTGCGGGCTCATCTCCACGTACTGCTGGGGCTCGGCCTCCAGCAGCGGCGGGGCGTTGCGCGTTTCCGAACCGGAACACCAATGCTCGGTGAGGCTGTACGTGGTGAGCACGATGGGGAAACGCGGGTCGCCGTTCTTGGCCAGCACGTCCACATCGCTCTGGATGACCTTCATGCAGGGGTTGTGCATCTGCTTGGAGAACGGGTTCACGGCGAGCGGCGTCTCGGCGGGCTCGTAATGCTCCGGGAAGGGGCCGTCCTCCCGGCCCGGGCCGAACAGCTGGGAATGCCCCTCGGTGGTCATGATGAAGGGATACTTGCCGCCCTCCATCGCCATGGGCGGATAGCCGCCGTCCGGCACGTCGCCCACCCACTTGCCGTCCTGCCAGACGATGACGGCCTTGTCCGGGTTGAAGGGCTTGCCGTTCGTGTCCACCGAGGCGCGGTTGTAGAGCACACGGCGGTTCATGGGCCAGGCCCAGGCGAAGCCCGGATACAGACCGATCTTGGCCTGCATGGGCGTCTGGGCCAGATCCCGACGCTTGGAGAGGTTGCCCTCGGCCTCGGTATAACCGCCGCAGTAGAGCCAGTTCAGGCTGCTGGTGGAGCCGTCGGCCTGGAGATTGGGAAAGCCCGGCACGAGCTGGCCCTTCTTGTACTCCTTGTCGCCGATCTTCACGTCCTTGGTGAAGAAGCCGTTGATCCTCTTGGCCACGGCCTCGGCATCGAACTTCTCGGGGCAGTCGGCCTTCAGGATGGGTTCGGGGAAGGCGCCGCCTTCCTTCTTGTACAGGGCGCGAACCCGGTTCATGATCTCCACGAAGATGGCGCCCATGTCGCGGCTCTGGCCCAGGGGCTCCACGGCCTTGTAGTGCCACATGTGCCAGCGGCCGGAGTTGGAGATGGTGCCCTCCTTCTCGGCGCGATAGGCCGAGGGCAGGAGGAAGACCTCGGTCTTGACGGTCTTGGGGTCCACCCCGGGCCGCCGCCAGTTGTCCGTGGTCTCGTTGTGGAAGACCTCGCCCAGGACAACCCAGTCCAGGTTGTCCCAGGCCTTGCGGACCTTGTTGGTGTTCGGGACGCTCTGGCAGGGATTGTGGGCGAAGCACAGGCCGCCCTTGATCCCGCCCTTGTACATGCGGTCGAAGATGTAGAGGTGGGAGTAGTCCACGCCCGGGTCCATCTTGGGCACATAGGAATAGCAGAACTCATTCTCCGGCGTGGCGTTGTCGCCATACCAGGACTTGAGCAGGCTGACCACGTACTTGGGCCGGTTGCCCCACCAGTTCACGCTCATGGGATCCTTGCTCACGGGCGTGTAGGCCTTGAGATACTCGGCCAGGGTCGGATAGACGGCCGTGGGCGTGGAATGGTAGCCGGGCAGGTAGCCGTAGAGCAGGGCGTGGTCCGTGGTGCCCTGCACGTTGGGCTCGCCCCGCAGGGCGTTGATGCCGCCGCCCGCCACGCCGATGTTGCCGAGCAGCTGCTGCACCAGGCCCGAGAGCCTGATGTTCTGGACGCCCACGCTGTGCTGGGTCCAGCCCAGGGCGTAGATCACGGTTCCGGCCTTGTCCGGCCCGCCGGTGGCCGTGTAGGCCTCGTAGACCCGCAGAAGGTCCTTCTTGCTTACGCCCGTCACCGAGGACACGCGGTCCAGGTCATAGCGGCCGTAGTGGGCCTTCATGAGGTTCATGACGCATCGCGGGTGCTTGAAGGCGGGATCGCGCTTGACCTTGCCCTCGGCGTCCTTCTCAAAGGCCCAGGCCTTCTTGTCGTACTTCTTCTTGTCGGGATCAAAGCCCGAGAACATGCCGTCCTTGAAGGAATAGCGTTCGCCCACGATGAAGGATGCGTTGGTGTATTCCTCGACGTACTGCTTGAAATACTTCTTCTTCTCCAGGATGTACTTGATCATGCCGCCCAGGAAGGCGATGTCCGTGCCCGCGCGGATCGGCACATGGAAGTCGCTGCGGGCCGAGGTGCGCGAGAACTTCGGGTCCACGTGCATGACCACCGCGCCCCTGGCCTGGGCCTTGAGCACCCACTTGAAGGTCATGGGATGGTGCTCGGCGCAGTTGCTGCCCATGATCAGGACCGCGTCGGCGTTCTGGATGTCGTTGTAGTGGTTGGTCATGGCGCCGCGACCGAAGCACTCGGCCAGGGCGGGCACCGAGGGACTGTGGCAGATGCGGGCCTGGTGGTCGAAATGCACGATGCCGAAGGCGCGCACCATCTGGTGCAGCACGGCGGCCTCCTCGTTGGTGACCTGCGAGGAACCGAGGTGGAACACGCTCTCCACCCGGTTGACCACCTGCCCGGCGTCGTTTTTCAGCTTGAAGTCCTTGTCGCGCTGGTCCTTGATGCGCTTGGCGATGCGCTCCATCATCCAATCCCAGTCCTTCTCCTCCCACTTGTCGCCGCCGGGAGCGCGGTACAGCGGCTTGGTCAACCGCTCGGGGCTCACGTGCAGCGACTTGAGGGACGCGCCCTTGGCGCACAGTCCGCCCCCGCTCACCGGGAAATCGGGGTCGCCCTCGATGTTGACGATCTTGCCGTCCTTGACGTGCACCAGCGTGTTGCAGCCGCAGGAACAGAACGGGCAGATGGAGATGACCTCCTTGGCGCCCTCGATCTTCAGCCCGGCCGCATAGGCCTGGACCGGCGCGAGATTGAAGCCCAACCTGCCCAGGGCCAGCCCGGCCAGCCCGGCCCCGGTCGCCTTCATGAACGTTCGCCGTGTGATTCCCATACGCATTGCCTCCTTGCACCCTGCCTGCCCGGTCCAAGAACCGCAGAACAACCGGATGGCGGAATACGAACGCGGCTCTATGTATTTGTCATTACTTTCACAATACATAGACATCGTCAATAAATGGGGACAAAAAAGGCAATGATTTTAAAATATTACTTCAAACATATTAGAACTCTGGCACCGGATGGGGCCGCGGGAAAGGATGCAGGGGGAAGGGGTCAGTCTCGGGGAGCGCCGTTTCCGTCTTCCTGAAAAGACCGCGGCTGAAACGGAAAAACCTCGGCCGCGGCGGCCAGGGCGGCGGATTCCACGCGCTCGAACCAGCGCCGGAACTGCTCGGCCATGGCCCGGCCTTGCGAGGTGAGCACGATGCCCTGGCGGCGGCTGCCCCGGGACTCCACGAGCTTGAATCCCAGAATGCGCTCGCTCTGCTGGATCTTGCCCCAGGCGGCCCGGTAGGACATGCCCAGGCTCTCGGCGGCCTTCTTCAGGGAACCGAGCCGCTCGACCTCGAAAAGGAGTTGGGCCCGCCCCGCTCCGAAGCACATGTCGCCGTTCCGCTCGAGCCAAAGGTGCAGCCGTACCGTGGGCCGGGAGCCGGAACGCTCCGCCTCGGTCCGGACGGCCCGCTCGTTCCGCCTGGCCTTCTCGTTTCCGCCGAGGCCTTCCGGGCTCCGGCACACGACCTTTTCCATATCCGCTCCTCCAGCCGCGCGATCCGCGCGGCCGACACGATGCGGATATGTTATGCCAAAACGAGCATGACGGCAGAAAAAGCGGATATACGCCTGATCTGGCACCGGCGCGCCACGGGCCACGAAGGGGAGAAGGGAAGAAAAACGGCTACTTCTTCCGCTCGCGGTGATTCTTGAAGGAGATGCCCGCCAGACAGCCCACCAGCGCGCCGAGGAACAGGCCCCGCTCCAGGGACATGAGGCCGACCCAGCCCGCCAGCAGGCCCAGGGAGCCTCCCAGGAGGATGCCCTTGGCCAAGGCCTCGAGCCAGAGTTCCATATTCTTGTCGCGCTCGTCGGACATGTGGTCTCCTCATCGACTGGTCAGGCTCTCGCCCCAAAGGGATCGGGCATCCCGTCCTCGAAGGTCACGCCGATCCCGGGCAGCCGCCGCGCGGCTCCCCAGGGCCGGAGCCAGCGCACCGCGCAGCGCGCCGGTCCGTCCAGGCCGGGCAGGTCGCCCTCGCGGAAGACCAGCCACACCTCCTGATCCACCTCAAAGCCGCCGAAGGCGATCACGAAGCAGCCCGTGGCCGAGACATTGGAGGTGACGCCCCGTTCCCCCTGCTCCGGGGACTGGTCCGGGGAACGCAGGATGAGGACGTTGCAGTTCAATTCCTGGCGCTCGCTCATGCGTAGCGGACGAGGTCGGAACACGGCGCATTCCTTGAGCAGGAAGCCGTCCATGTCCCGCGCGCGGCGCACCGTGGCGCCCAGGGACACGCCCCGGATGCCGCCCTGCTCCTGGTTGTGCAGCAGCCGCAGCACCGGAAAATGTTCCAGCACGGCCTGCAGGTGCTCCCGTTCCCGGGCCGGGCAACGGATCCAGGTGGGCAGGTCCAGCAGGATGCCGTGGTAACTCCGGCCCTCCTGCTCCGCCGACTGGTCGGCGGGTCCGCCCAGGACATCGAAGGTCACGCCGATGCGCGCCAGCTCCCGCTCGTAGGCGTCGCGGGCCTCGCCGCGCTCGGCGACGAGCAGCACGCGTATCTGGGCGGGGTCGGGCTGGCGCTTCATGCGCTTCCTTCTCGCATAGATTATCCCGGGAAACAAGCGGACCGGCGGAAAGCCCGGAGCCACGGGCCGATCGCTTTTTTTTCGCGGAAGACTTGACAATGAAATTCATTATCATTAAATCCTGACTCGCCGGGCACGCCCGGAAAGGATGGACGCCTTATGCTGGAAAACATCGTCGTCATCGTCGTCGTGGCCGCGGCCCTGATTTACGTTGTCAGCCGCTTTGTCCGCAAGACCAAGCCGGGCTCGGGCTGCGGCTGCTGCTCCAGCCGGGGCTCCTGCCCCTCCGCCGACCGCCGCGGCCCTGGAAACGACTGCTGAACCGAGGAGAAACATGAGCACGCACTTCTGCTTGAGACAGGCCCAGGTGAACCAGCGGCTGCGCATCCGCACCATCACGGCCAAGGGTGAACTGGGACGGCGCATCCGCGACATGGGGCTCATCCCCAACACCGAAATCCGGGTCATCGGCAAGGCTCCCCTGCACGACCCGGTGGCCCTGCGCCTGCTGGATTTCACCCTGACCCTGCGCAACAGCGAGGCCGACCACATCACCGTCGAGCCCCTGTGCGAGGAGGAGACCGTTCATGAATAACGAGGCCCGCGTGCTCCAGATGCCCGCCCAGGACGAGGGACACCCCGCCCGCGCCGGGAAGACCGACATGGTCATCGCCCTGGCCGGCAACCCCAATTGCGGCAAGACCACCATGTTCAACGCCCTCACCGGCGCGCGGCAGCACGTGGGCAACTGGCCCGGCGTGACCGTGGAGAAGAAGACCGGCGTGACCCGCCTGGACGACGCGGCCATGACCGTGGTCGACCTGCCCGGAACCTACTCCCTCACGGCCTACAGCGAAGAGGAGCTGGTGGCCCGCGATTTCCTGGTGAACGAGCGTCCCGAGGTGGTGGTGGACGTGCTCAACGCCGGGGCCCTGGAGCGCAACCTCTATCTCGCCGTGCAGTTCCTGGAGCTGGGCGTGCCCGTGGTCCTGGCCCTGAACATGATGGACGAGGTGCGCAAGGAGGGCAAGGAGATCGACGTGGCCCTCCTGGAGAAACTCACCGGCTGCCCGGCCGTGGAGACCGTGGCCCGCGCGGGCCAGGGCACGCGCGCGCTGATGGAGGCGGCCCGGAAACTTTCCACGGCCCACAAGGGGCAGGCCTGGCAGCCCCTGCGCATCACCTACGGCTCGGACCTGGACCCGGTGCTCGGCGAGATGGAATGCCTCGTGGAGCGCAAGGGCCTGCTCACGGACAAGCTCCCGGCCCGCTGGGTGGCGCTCAAGTACCTGGAGGGCGACACCCGGCTCATGGAGATGGGCCGCGCCGCCGATCCGGCGCTCTCCGAGCGGCTGGAGGGCATGGCGGCCAAGGTGGCCGACCACCTCCAGAAGACCCTCGACGCCACGCCCGACGCCATCATCGCGGACTACCGCTACGGCTGGATCGCGGCCATCGTGCGCCAGGCCGTGCGGCGGCCCGGGGTGGACGCCCAGCGCCTGTCCATCTCGGACCAGATGGACCGCGTGCTGACCCACCGCCTGGCCGGGCCGGTGATCATGATCGGCATCGTCTACCTCATCTACACCATCACCTTCACCCTGGGCGAGGTGCCCATGGGCTGGGTGGAGAGCTTCTTCGGCTGGCTGGGCGACACGGCCACCGCCGTCCTGCCCGAGGGCCTGCTGCGCTCGATGATCGTCTCCGGCGTCATCGACGGCGTGGGCGGGGTCATGGGCTTCGTGCCGCTCATTCTGATCATGTTCCTGCTCATCTCGGCCCTGGAGGACTCCGGCTACATCGCGCGCATGGCCTACATGCTCGACCGCGTCTTCCGCATCTTCGGCCTGCACGGCACCTCGGTGCTGCCCTTCATCGTCTCCGGCGGCATCGCCGGCGGCTGCGCCGTGCCCGGCGTCATGGCCACGCGCACCCTGCGCAGCCCCAAGGAGAAGCTGGCCACCCTGCTCGTCTCCCCGTTCATGACCTGCGGCGCGAAGATCCCGGTCTTCCTCATGCTGGCCGCGGCCTTCTTCCCCGGGGCCGAGGCCGACGTCATGTTCGCCATCACCCTGGCGGCCTGGGCCTCGGCCCTGCTCGTGGCCCGGCTCCTGCGCTCGACCATCATCAAGGGCGAGGCCACGCCCTTCGTCATGGAACTGCCGCCCTACCGCATCCCCACGCTGCGCGGCGTGCTCATCCACACCTTCGAGCGCACCTATGAATACATCCGCAAGGCGGGCACGGTGATCCTGGCCATCTCCATCCTGCTCTGGGCAGGCATGACCTTCCCCTCGCTGCCCGAGGAGACCGCGACGGCCTTCCAGGAGCGCCAGGCCGCCCTGGAACAGAAAGTGGAGGAGGCCAAGGCCGCGGGCGCGGGCGAGGAACAGATCGCGGCCCTGGAGGCGCAGGTTTCGACCGCAGCCGCCGACGAGGCCGAGGCCGCCCTGGAGAACACCCTGGCCGGACGTCTGGGCCACGCCCTGGAGCCCTTCTCCCGGCTGGCGGGCTTCAACTGGCGCGTGAACATCTCCCTGGTGGGCGGCTTCGCGGCCAAGGAGGTCATCGTCTCCACCCTGGGCACGGCCTACTCCCTGGGCGAGGTGGACGCCGAGGAACCGGCCTCGCTCTCCGAGCGCCTGGCCGGCGACCCGGACTTCTCCAAGGCCTCGGCCATCGCCTTGATGGCCTTCACCCTGCTCTACGCCCCCTGCTTCGTGACCGTGGTGGCCATGGCCCGGGAGTCGAGCTGGAAGTGGGCCGGATTCAGCATGATCTTCAACACCCTGCTGGCCTTCGTCGTGGCCGTGGGACTCTATCAGGCCTCCCGGCTCGTGCTCTGATCCGCCCCCGCCCCTTCGGCCGGGACCGGCGACGCCGCCCCCGCCCCTTCGGCCGGGACCGGCGACGCCGGTCCCGGCCTTTTTTTCCGCCCCCGCCCAGCTTCCCTTTCCCCGCGAAAATCCCTATGGTGCCCGCTACCTGGAGGTTCCACCGACCATGAGCCGCGCCGCAGCCTTCGCGACGGCCCTGCGCGACGTCCTGCGCAACGGCGTCCGCCTGAGCCTCGACCTGTTCAAGATCATGATCCCGATCATCGTGACCGTGAAGATCCTCAAGGAGCTGGGGCTCATCACCTACCTGGCCTGGCCCCTGAAGCCGGTCATGGCCCTGGTGGGCCTGCCCGCCGAGATGGGCCTGGTCTGGGCCACGGCCATGTTCAACAACATCTATTCCGGGATCATCGTGCTCGCCTCCCTGGCGGCCGACGTTCCCCTGACCCAGGCCCAGGTCACGATCCTGGCCTGCATCATGCTCGTGGCCCACAACCTGCCCATCGAGCTGACCATCGCGCGCAAGTCCGGCCCCCGCCTGCCCTTCCAGTTCCTCTCCCGGGTCCTGGGGGCCCTGGTCTTCGGCATGCTCCTGCGCCTCGCCTACACGGCCACGGGCGCGCTCCAGGAACCGGCGACGATCCTCTTCCAGGCCGCCGCCGGGCCGGAGCCCCTCTGGCGCTGGGCCCTGGGAGAGGTCCGCAACCTGCTCTCCATCTTCTGCGTCATCACCACCCTCATCGGCATCATGCGCCTGCTCCAGGCCCTCCGGCTGCTGGACCTCTGCAACGCCCTGCTGCGGCCCGTGCTGCGGATCATGGGCATCGGCCCGCGGGCCGCGACCATCACCATCATCGGACTGGTCATGGGCCTGGCCTACGGCGGCGGGCTCATCATCCACGAATCCCGCGAGGGACAGGTGGACGGCCGGGACGTCTTCGCCTCCCTGACCCTCATGGGGCTGTGCCACAGCATCATCGAGGACACCCTGCTCATGCTGCTCATCGGCGCGCACCTGTCGGGCATCCTCTGGGGCCGCCTGCTCTTCTCCCTGGTGGCCACGGCCCTGGTGGTGCGCGTGGCCGCGAGGCTCCCCGCCGCCGCGCGAAACCGCTACCTGTGGGCCGAGGCCCGCTGACACGGAGGACGAGATGAACGCGATCACGGTCATCCACACGGACAAGGCCCCGGCCGCTCTGGGGCCCTACTCCCAGGCCCTGGCCTGGAACGGGCTGCTCGTCCTGAGCGGCCAGACCGGCCTGGACCCGGCCTCGGGCGAACTCGTCCCGGACTTCGCCGGGCAGGTCCGGCGGGTGCTGGACAACCTGGGCGCGGTGCTGGCCCAGGCCGGAGCGGGCTTCAACGACGTGCTGGCCGCGGACGTCTTCCTCACGGACATGGGGCGCTTCGCGGAGTTCAACGCCATCTACGCCGAGTACTTCCGGGAGCACAAACCGGCCCGCACCACCGTGGCCGTGGCCGCGCTGCCCAAGGGCGGGCAGGTGGAGATCAGGTTCCTGGCCCGGCAGCCCGGGGCCTGATCCGGGTCCGCGCTTGACAACCACGGGGCGCGAGGCGTAAGCGCTTGCTCATGCAGACCCGGACCGACAGCCGCTTCTTTTTCTTCTTTTTCTTTAGCAGCGCCTGTGGTCTGGGGGTGCGCAAGTAAGGTCGGCAACGAACACGAAACGCTCCCGAAGGCCGCAGGCATACCGCCCGCGGCCTTCGTCGTTTCCGGCCGCGGCGAACCGGCGGAGTCGGGACAACCCCAAGGAGGCCAGCATGCAACTGGGCAAATCCATCCGCATCGAGCGCATCGTCAACCGCAACAACGGTCGGACCATCATCGTCCCCCTGGACCACGGCGTCACCGTGGGCCCGCTCTACGGGCTGGTGGACCTGCGGGCCACCGTGGACCAGATCGCCGACGGCGGGGCCAACGCCGTGCTCATGCACAAGGGCCTGCCGCGCTGCTCCCATCGCGGGCGCGGACGCGACGTGGGCCTGATCATCCACCTCTCGGCCAGCACCACCCTCTCGCCCCATCCCAACGCCAAGGCCCTGGTGGGCACGGTGGAGGACGCCCTGAAGCTGGGCGCGGACGGGGTTTCGGTGCACATCAACATGGGCGACGAGGCCGAGGGCCGCATGCTGGCCGACCTGGGCCAGATGGCGGCCAAGGCCAACGAATGGGGCATGCCGCTCCTGGCCATGATGTACGCGCGCGGACCGGCCGTCACGGACCCCTATGACAAGGACGTGGTGGCCCACTGCGCCCGGGTGGCCCTGGAACTGGGCGCGGACATCATCAAGGTGCCCTACACCGGCGACCCGGAGAGCTTCGAGCGCGTGGTGGAGGCCTGCTGCGTGCCGGTGGTCATCGCCGGAGGCCCCAAGCTCGACGACACCCGCAGCCTGGTCCAGATGGTCCACGACTCGGTGCGCGCCGGCGGCGCGGGGCTTTCCGTGGGCCGGAACATCTTCCAGCACGAGCATCCCGCCCGTCTGCTGACCGCCCTGGGCAAGGTGGTGCACGAGGACTGGGGCGTGGACCAGGCCATGGAACTGCTGGCCTGACACAAGCGCGCCGCGGGCGGCGGCTGGAAATGGTTTCCAGGAATCACCGCCCGCGCGCCCTTGGCCCGGGCCGGTTTGATTTTTTTTGTCCGGCGGATTGTCTTTCCAGCGGGAAATATGTATCCATCCCCGAGGATTGCCGTTCAATAAGGGCGGATGGCGCGGACCACGCCCGCAGGGAGGAAGCCGATGCCTTACGATAAAAACATGCGCATTCTCGTGGTGGACGACTTCTCCACCATGCGCAAGATCATCAAGAACATCCTGCGCCAGCTGGAACTGACCAACGTGGTGGAGGCCGACGACGGCACCACCGCCTGGGAGGTTCTCAATCGGGACAACATCGATTTCATCGTCTCGGACTGGAACATGCCCAAGATGAGCGGCATCGAGCTTCTGCGCAAGGTCCGGGCCAGCGAGGAATACGCGGCCACGCCGTTCCTCATGGTCACGGCCGAGGCCCAGCAGGAAAACATCATCGAGGCCGTGCAGGCCAAGGTCTCCAACTACATCGTCAAACCCTTCACCCCCGAGACCCTGGCCCAGAAGATCGACAAGATCTTCGGCAAGTAGACGAAAAAGGCGGGGCCGCGAGGCCCCGCCTTCCTTTTCCGCTCCGTCCGGCCGCGCCCTCAGGCGTACTCCACCCGGACGTTCTCCAAATATCCCCGCAGCCGCAACGCCAGCGCCCGGACCGATTCGGTCTCGCCGCGCCCGGCCGCCGTCTCCAACTCCCGGCCCAGGTCGCGCAGCCCAAGGAAGCCGTATGCCGCGCCCGCGCCCTTGGCGCTGTGGCCGATGCGCCGGGCGGTCTCCATGTCCCCGAGTTCCAGGGCCCGCTCCAGTTCCTCCTGGTCCCGCCGGGAACACTCCAGGAACCGGTCCACCAGCTCGGCCAGGTCCGCGTCGATGCGCTCCACCACGTCACCGTTCATGGCCGCTCCTCCATTTTTTCACCCTAGCCCCTTCCGGCGTGGAAATGAAGCCTGGATCGCCCCCTGGGCGACGGCAAAAAACCGGCCGGGAAAACCCGGCCGGTTCGATTCCATGGTCCCGGAATGATCAGCCTTGGCGGGAAATGAAGCGGCTGGAGAGCGGCGATGCCACTCGCGAGCCCTCCTTGTAGGCGGAAAAGCGCTGGTTCTCGCGCCGGACCCGCTGCAGATCGGCCTTGAGGGCCGCGTGCAGGCGACGGGCCTCCTGGGTGATCTGCCCCTGCAGGGCTTTCAGCTGGGTCAGCTTGTCGAGCACGGTGTCCAGGTCCACGCTCTTGCCGTTCTCGATGTCGGCGGTGAGCCGTCCCCGGTCCTGCGCCAACTGTTCGGCCTCGAACACGTCCCCGGAGATGAGAAACCCCAGTTCCTTATGGCCCATCTCGATGGCCTGGTCGAGCAGCGTCACCATGTCGGACATGATCCTACTCCTTGCGCGCCGAGCGGATGTCCTCGCGCAGATCGGCGATGACCTTCTTCCAGCGGTCCACGGCCGGAAGAAATTCGTACTCCAGCAGGTCGGAGAGCAGGATCCAGTCCTCGTTCTCCAAGACCTCGGACATCTCGCCGAAAAGGTCGTTGAGCTCGTCGGCGGCGGCGCGGAAGCTCTCGTGGTCCTTGAGCGAGAACTCGTCGCGCAGACTGCCGATCATGCCCAGGAAGTCCCGGGTCACGTCCAGCAGGTCCTGATAGAGGTCCAGGGCCTCGGCGTCGTCCGCCTGGCGGAACAGCTCGGCCACGCGGGAGCCGCCGTCGCTCATCAGGTTGACCACCTTGTAGAGCTCGCGGGTGATGTCCACGGCCATGTCCTTGACCGGAACGGACTTGATCTCCACGCTCTCGATGTTGCCGGTCTCGATGTCCTCGGCCTGGTGCGGGTAGATCTCCGTGAACGGCTCGTCGTTCACGAGCACGTCGGTGACCACGCGGCCGGAGAACGCGCCGTCCTCCATGACCTTGTTGAAGATCTGCTCCAGGTTCTCGAAATTCTTCACGGCCAGGTCGCTGCGCCGTCCGTCGATGACGATCATGAAAAGGAACCTCCTGCTGCGGCTGAAATTTCCGGGTTAGGGTCCACGCCGAACCCCATTCAAGAAACATGCCGATCAGCGAAAGAGGATCAGGAAGGCGTCGCAGAGCCGCCGGTGGCGGTCGATGAGGGCGCGCAGGCCGTCCAGGTCGCGGGCGGCCTGCTGGGACTGGAAGAGCCAGAGTCCTCCGAGCACGCTCAGGCGAGGGGCTTCGGCGAAAACAGCCTGCAATCGTTCGCAATTGGCCAGGAACTTGGTCTTCAGGGCGGGCCTGGGATCGAGCGGCAGGAGCGCGGCCTGTTGCCCCAGCAGGTGCAGAAGGCCCGAGGCGCTTTCCAGGGCCGCGCGGGTGGCCCGGGCGCCGTCCGGGTCGTCCCAGGACAACGGCTGCTCCCCGGCGGCCGGGTCCTCGCCGTCAAGAAATCGACGATAGACGCGCCGCAGGGCCGCCAGCCAGCGGACCCGGTCGGTGTTCCCGTGGCCGGTCAGGGATTCCAGGTCCAGGAAACCGTCCGCGCCCATGACCGTGCGCCAGACGCGGGCCCCGGCGGGCGCGCCGGGAGCGGTCCCGGGCTCCAGAAGCGAACAGGCGCAGGCCAACACCGCCTCCGGGCTCACGCTCCGGCGGCATTCCTCGCCGCGCGGGCAGTCCCGGCCGAAGCCGCAGGGATGGCAGGGCAGGTCCGGCTCCAGGCAGAGGCAGCCCGGCCGGTAGGGGCCCGTGTCCACGGGCTGGGCCGTGGCCAAGAACACCGCGACCACGGGCACGCCCAGCCCGGCGGCCAGGTGCATGGTGCCGGTGTCGTTGGTCGCCAGCAGGTCGCAGAGCGACAGCGCGGCGGCCAGGGCGCGCAGGTCCGTGCGGCCGGTGAGGTCGCGGCAGGGCAGGTCCGGCGCGGCCTGGCGGAAACGCTCGGCCAGATGCCGCTCCTGGGCCGACCCCAGAAGCACGGGCAGGCGGCCGTGTTCGGACCACAACCGCCGGGCCAGCGCGGCGAAGGAGGCCACGGGCCAGCGCCGCCGGTCCTCGCTGGCCCCCAGTTGCAGGGCCGCGAAGCCACGCGCGCCGGGCGTGGGGCCGCCCTCCTCCAGGAGGGCCCGGGCCGCGTCGCGCTCCGCCTCCGAGGGCGGCAGGAGGTCCAGGGCCGCGCCCGGGCCGTCCAGTCCGGCCACGCGGCGAAGGAGATCGACCACGTTGAACGGGCTCTGTCCACGGCTGGCCGAGGCCTGCTGCAGGAAGGCCGCCCAGTCCGAGGAGTCGCCGTTGAAGCCGAAGGAATCCAGGCCGAAGCCGCGCACCTCGGCCGCGCCGAGGAGCCGGGTCAACAGGCGGGCCGAGAGCGAGGGCGTCAGGTTGACCACCACGTCCGGGGCGAAGTCGCGGCGCAGGTCCGCCAGAAAGCCGTCCAGCTCGCCCAGGGAGCCGCGCCAGTTCCCGCCCTCCAGGCGGGCCAGAAGCCGGGCCCCGCGCAGGGGCGCGAGGTGGTCGAGCTCGCGCAGGAGCCCGGCGGCCGGGGCGAAATTCTCCAGACAGATCAAGCCGGTGCGGCATCCACGGGCCTTGAGCCCGGAGAAGACCGGCTGGGTCTGGAGCAGGTCGCCGAAGCGGGTCAGGCTGAGCACGAGCACGTTCACGCGGGAAACCTTGTCCTGTTCGCGCCGGTCTTGCAAGTACGGGTCCGCTCCGTCCCTTGACAGGCCGGAACCGAGTCCCTACTTACAGGGGGCCTCATTCCAACCCAAGGAGACGAGCATGGCCTATGACATCCGGCTGGTGAAACTCATCACCGGCGACCTGGTCCTCGGCAAGTGGAGCCAGGACGGCGGCAAGATCGAAGACCCGGCGCAGCTTCAGACCATCCCCACCCAGCAGGGCGTGCAGATGGTCCTCCTGCCCTTCGGCTATCCCTTCGAGACCGACATGACCGGCTCGATCGACACCCGCCACGTGCTGTACGAATACAAGAAGTTCCCCGAGGAGCTCAAGACCAAGTACATGGAGGCGTCCAGCAACCTGACCCTCTCCACCCCCGGCGACCTGCGCAACCTGCAGGGCATGATGGGCGGAGCCGGCGGGGACATCTCCAACCTGCTGAAAAAGTAGCTTCCCGTCCGGGACGCGAAACGGTACACGCAAGGGGTGGTTTCGCAGGAAACCACCCTTTTTCGTTGCTCATCGGAGGATGCCCTGACCATGCGGGAACTGCTTCCGCTTCTGCCCAAGCCCAGCCGCTACGCCGGACGCGAATGGGGCGTGGCCGCCAAGGACCCGGCGTTGATCCGCGCCCGCGTGGCCCTCGCCTTTCCCGACCTCTACGACGTGGGCATGTCCTACCTGGGACAGCGCATCCTCCTGCACTGCGTGAACCGGCGGCCGGAATTCCTGGCCGAGCGGGTCTACGCCCCCTGCGAGGACGCGGCCCGCGTCCTGCGCGAGCGCAACGCCCCCCTGTGCACCCTGGAGTCGGACACGCCCCTGGCCGAGATGGACGTGCTGGCCTTCAGCCTGACCCACGAGCTCTGCTACACGAACGTCCTGTACATGCTCGACCTGGCGGGCATCCCCGCGCGCGCCGCCGAGCGCGGCCCGGAACACCCCCTGGTCATGGCCGGAGGCGGGGCCTGTTTCAACGCCGAGCCCCTGGCCGACTTCCTGGACTGCATGCTCCTGGGCGACGGCGAGGAGGCCCTGCCGCGTGTCCTGGAGGAGGTGGCCCGGGCCCGCGACGAGGGCCTGGACCGGCGCGGCCTGCTCCTGCGGCTCACGACCGTCCCGGGCCTCTATGTGCCCTCGTTCTTCGCCCCCCAGGGGCCGGGCAGGCCGCTCCTGCCGCTGGTCCCGGGCCATGAGCGCGTGGAGAAGGCCCTGGTGGAAGACCTGGACCGCGCACCCTTCCCCACCCTCGCGCCCGTGGCTTTCGGCCAGGCCGTGCACGACCGCCTGACCCTGGAGATTGCCCGGGGCTGCACCCGGGGCTGCCGCTTCTGCCAGGCAGGCGTGATCTACCGCCCAGTGCGCGAGCGCAGCCTGGAGCGCATCGAATCCCTGCTCACCGAATCCCTGGCCGCCACGGGCTACGAGGAGGTCTCCTTCCTCTCCCTGTCCACGGGCGACTTCTCGGCCCTGGACACCCTCTTCGCCCGGACCTTCGACCGCTGCGCCGCCGAGCAGGTGGCCATCTCCCTGCCCTCGCTGCGCGTGGGCTCGGTGTCCCCGGCCATCATGGAGCGCATCGCCAGCATCCGTCGCACCGGCGCGACCCTGGCCCCGGAGGCCGGGAGCCAGCGCCTGCGCGACGTGATCAACAAGGGCGTCACCGAGGAACAGCTCCTGGACCACGTGCGCCACCTCTTCGAACACGGCTGGCAGCACGTGAAGCTCTATTTCATGATCGGCCTGCCCACGGAGACGCCCGAGGACCTGGAGGCCATCGTGGACCTCTGCCGCAAGGTGCGCGACGCGGCGGGCTGGCACATCAAGCGCCTGCAGGTCACGGCTGCGGTCTCGCCCTTCGTGCCCAAGCCGCACACCCCCTTCCAGTGGGAGCGCCAGATCGGACCAGACGAGATCCGCGCGCGCGTGAACCTGCTGCGCGACCTCATGCGCCGCCACAAGCGCCTCATGCTCAAGTTCCACGAGCCGAGGATGAGCTTCCTGGAGGGCATCTTCTCGCGCGGGGACCGCGCCCTGGGCCCGGTGCTCGAACAGGCCTACCAGGCCGGGGCCCTGTTCTCCAGCTGGAAGGACCATCTCGACCTGGAGCCCTACCTGGAGGCCATGCGGGCCAACGGCCTGAAGCCCGAGGACTATCTGGCCGAGCGCGACCCGGACGCGCCCCTGCCCTGGGACCACCTGGACTGCGGCGTGTCCCGGGCCTTCCTGCTGCGCGAACGCAAGCGCGCCCTGGAGGCTCGCACCACCGAGGACTGCCGCTACGAGGGCTGCTCGGGCTGCGGGGTCTGCAACCTGGACGGCCGGGTCTCCCGCCTGAGCGCCCAGTCGCCGGGCAAGGACATCCGGCCCCGCGTGCTCCTGGCCCAGCGGGACCAGACCGACGCGCCCCCGCCGCCCCCGGCCGGGGACAAGCCGGACCTGCACGCCCAGGCCGCGCGCTACCGCATCTGGTACGAGAAGACCGGACCGGCCGCGGCCCTGAGCCAGCTTGAGCTGCAGAGCGTGTTCGAGCGGGCCCTGCGCCGCGCCCGCCTGCCCCTGTCCTTCAGCGCCGGATTCCACCCCCTGCCCCGGCTGTCCTTCGGCATGGCCCTGCCCGTGGGCGTGGAGAGCCGCTGCGAGTGGCTCGTGCTGAGCCTGCGCGAGGACCTTTCGGCCGATGCCGTGGCCGGGGCCCTGGGACCGAACATGCCCGACGGCCTGGGCCTGACCAAGGTGGAGCCGCTGCCGCTGGGGAAAAAGAAGGCCATGCGGGCGGCCAACGAGACCTACCGCCTGGTCCTGCGCGGCGACCCGGCCGCGCGCGCGGAGCGCGCCGCCGCCTGGCGGAGCTTCCTGGACAAGACGGAGTTCCTGGTGGAGCGCAAGACCAAGCGGGGCATGAAGCCCTTCGACCTGCGGCCGCTGCTGGCCGAGGTCCGGGAGGACGGCGAGGACCTGATGCTGCGCTTCGACTGGGGCGCGGGCTACATCAGTCCGCTGACGCTGGCGCGCGCGGTCATGGGCCCCTGCCCGCTGACGGAGTTCGGGCTGACCAAGCTGGCCCAGGAATTCGACCTGGCGGCCGAGGACTCGGCGGCCCCCACCGAAACCGGCACCGAGCGGTAGAGCTCCGGCGCGCTGTTCTTCTCCCAGGGGCGGCGGATGCGGATCTCCACCGTGGTGGAGCCCTCCTTGAGCGCGGTGAAGACGAAATACGCCGTGCCGAAGTCGCCGGGCTTGGGATCGCTCGGCGGCTCGGTCCAGAACTTGTCCAGCCGGAGCACGGCCGGGTCGAAGCTCGCGCCGCTGAACTGGTAGCCGCCAGCCCCGGGATCGCGCACCGTCAGGAGCAGGGTTTCGCCGGGCTTGAGCGCGGCCGCCGCGCTCCCTTCCCGGTCCAGATCCAGGCGCAGCGTGGCCCCGCCGGAGCCGGAGAACAGGCCGCAGCCGGAGAGCAGCATCAGCAGCGGCAGGATGATGACGAGACGGGCCGGACGCACGGAAACCTCCTCGCGGCCTTCCCGGCGCGGCCGTCGGCGCGCCGCACCGGGGCCGGAACTCAGGGAATGATCTTGTTGGCCCGCAACTCGCCCAGGACCGTCTCCCGCTCGAACGGCTTGACGATGTAGCAGGAGGCGAAGCCCTTGAAGAAGGCCTTGCTCAGGTTGCGGGTGTCGGAAAGGGCCGTGATCATGACCAGCTTGAACTCGCCGCCGTCGTCGCGCCCGCGCTCCAGTTCCCGCAGCCGCGCGGCCACGGCGTGCCCGTCCATGCCGGGCATGAGGATGTCCAGGAACACGACGTCGTAGGGCGCGCCGCCGGGGGCCAGGGAGCGCTCGAAGAGTTCGATGGCCCGGGGGCCGTCCAAGGCCGAGTCCGTCGCGGCGAACGGCTCCAGGATGTCCTTGAGATAGAGGTGGATGCTCTCGTCGTCGTCCACGAGCAGATACTTCACGGAACGCCCTCCCTTCGGGTTGTCGCCTTCAAGGTAGAGCCCCTTTTGCCAATGCTGTCAACAGCGGCCGAAATCCCGGCCGGGCGGGCCCGGCGCGGCGTTCCGCCGTCAGCGCGCGAGGCCTTTGCGGGCCAGGGCCTCGGCCACCTTGGCCTCCCAAAAGGCCGCGGCGGCCTCCACCTCGGCCTGGGACACGGCCGGAACTCGGGCCGCCAGGCCCTCCACCTCGCCTTCGTCCAGGCCCGAGGCCTTGGACACGAGGAAGGACTCCACCTCGCCGTCCTCGGGCAGGCGGCCGCAGCCGCCCACGATGCCGATGAGCGCGCCGTCCACGATCACCGGCACGGTGATGACCGCCAGCCCGGCGTCGCAGACATCGATCACGGTCCCGCCCTCGCGGGCGGCCTGGGCGGTCAGGGCGGCGTTGGCCACGGAGCAGACCGCGCCGGCGCCTCCGGGCGTGGCGCGCAGCGCCGGGCAGAGCGGATTGCTCCACAGCCGCCCGCCGGTGACGCCCGCCCCGGCCTCGTCATAGACCCGGGGGTTCATGCCGAACCGCTCGTGGAACTCCCGCTCCAGCGCGGCCCAGTCCTCCCGGGGCATCAGGTCGGTCATCTTCATTTCCGGCCGCTCCCGTCCCGGATCAGGCCCCGGCCGCGGCCACGCGGCAGGGCGGGGTCAGGTAGTCCTTCAGGCTCTCGCCCAGGCGGCGGACGCCTTCCTCGATGCGCTCGGGGTCGGAGTTGGAATAGTTCAGGCGCAACGTGTTCTCGCCGGTCCCGTCCACGTAGAACGGACGGCCGGGCACGAAGGCCACCTTGCGCGCGATGGCCCGCTCGAAGAGATCCATGGAGGCGCAACCCTCGGGCATGGCGGCCCAGAGGAACATGCCGCCCTCGGGCCGGGTGAAGCGCACCTCCTCCGGAAAATGCCGTTCGATGGCCTCGACCATGACCCGACGCTGGTTGCCGTAGCACTCGCGGATGCGGGCGATGTGCGCGTCGATGTCGTGCTCGCGCAGGTAGCGCACGAGAATGCGCTGCACCAGGGTGCTCGTGTGCAGGTCCGCGGCCTGCTTGGCGATGACGAGCTTCTCGCGGTAGCGCTTGGGAGCCACCACCCAGCCGATGCGGAAGCCGGGGGCCGCGATCTTGGAGAAGGTGCCCAACAGCAGGGCGCGATCGCGCATGAGCGCGGACACGGGCTGCTGGTCCTGGCCCAGGAAGCGCAGTTCGCCGTAGGGATCGTCCTCGACCAGGGTCACGCCGTTCCGGGACAGGAGATCGGCCGCGGCGCGGCGCTTCTCGGCGCTGTAGGTCACGCCGGAGGGATTCTGGAAATTGGGCACGGCGTAGAAAAAACGCGGCTTCTCGCCTTCCAGGGCCCGGGCCAGCGCCTCCAGGTCCGGGCCGTCGTCGGCCAGCTCCACGGTGCGGTAGACCGGGCCGAAGAAGGAGAAGGCCTGGATGGCCCCGAGGTAGCCGGGGCGCTCCAGTACGATGGGCGAACCCCGGTCGATGAGCACCTTGCCCACCAGGTCGAGGCACTGCTGCGAGCCCGTGGTGATGAGGATGTCGTCGGCGGCCACGTCCAGGCCCTTTTTGGCCTTGTAGCGCTCGGCGATGCAGGCCCGCAGCTCGGGATCGCCCTCGGTGGTGGAGTACTGCAGGGCCGTGCGTCCCTGGTCGCGCAGCACGGCGGCCGCGACCTCGGCCATCTCCTCAACGGGGAACAGGGCCGGGTTGGGCAGACCACCGGCGAAGGAGATGATCTCGGGATTGGCGGTGACCTTGAGAATCTCGCGGATGAAGGACGGCTGCACCCCGTCCAGGCGGGTGGCGAACTGTGGCATGGTTTCCTCCGGGTAAGAGGAGAGAGCTAGCGCGAATGCCCGCCCCTGGCAAGGGCGAAGTCCTCACCCGCGGCGCGGTTCCGGGGCGGCTCCGAGCCGGGACGGAGTGACCAGGGGCAGGGTCACGACGAAGGTCGAGCCCCGTCCGGGCGCGCTCTCCACCTCCACCCTCCCCCCGTGGGCCGTGAGCACGGCGCGCACCAGGGCCAGGCCCAGGCCCAGGCCGCGCACGGAGCGGCTCTTGTCGCAGCGGTACAGGCGGTCGAAGATGCGCGGCTGGTCCTCCGGGGTGATGCCCGGGCCGTCGTCGCGCACGCGGATCACGGCGTGGCCGGGCGCGCGCTCCAGGGAGATGTCCACGTGCCCCCCGGCGGGCGTGTACTTCACGGCGTTGTCCAGGAGGTTGGCCAGGGCCTGGCGCATGCGGCCCGCGTCGGCCGTGACGGCCACCGGCGCGCCCGGCCGGGAGGACAGGACCACGCCCTTCTCCTCCGCGATGTAGCCGTAGGTCTCGGCCATCTCGGCCACCAGGGCGGAGAGGTCCACCCCGCGCAGCGTGAGCTGCATGACGCCGGTCTCGGCCTCGGAGATGTCCATGAGCGTGTCCAGCATCGTGGCGATGCGCTCGCACTCCTCGGCACAGTCCGCCAGGGCCGCGCGCGCCCCCTGCCCGCCTTCCGGCTCGACCAGGGCGGCCTCGATGCCCATGCGCATGCGGGTGATGGGCGTGCGCAGATCGTGGGCCGCGTTGTCCAGGGTCTCGCGCATGCCCGTGACCAGGGTGCGGATGCGGTCGAGCATGGCGTTGAACAGCCGCACCAGGCCGTCCAGTTCGTCGCCGCCGCCGCGCATGGGCACGCGGGCGTCCAGGCGGCCCTTGTCGATGGCCGAGAGGGTGCGGATGAGGTCGCTGATGGGGCGCAGGGTGCGGCGGGCCAGCAGGGTGCCGCCGATGACCCCAAGCAGTCCGGTGAAGAGGATGACGGTCACGAACAGGGTCTGAAAGGTGCCGAGCAGTTCCTCGGTGTCGGAGCGGTCGCGTCCCACCAGGAGCACGCCCCCGCCCGCGACGCGGCGCGCGCCGACCACGAGCTCGCTCTCCAGCTCCTCGGAGCGCCAGGAGAACCAGTGCACGTTTTCGTCCAGGTCCCCCGGGGCGATTCCGGGCGGCACGCCCTCCCACCAGAGCGGCGCTGCCTCGGCCAGGACGGCGCCCTTGGCGTCGCGCAGGCGCAGGAAGAAATCCGTGGTGACCTCGTATTCGGCCTCCTGGCGGATCACGTCGCGGAGCACGTCCAGGCCCTGGTTCTGGGCGATGGCCGCGTAGTCCGCGATCTTGCCGCTGACGATGCGGCGCTCCTGCTCCCGGACCGTTCCCGAAAGGAAGAAGAAGGTCAGGCCGAAGAGAAGCACCGAACTGAAGAAGAAGACCGCGGCGTACCAGATGGTCAGGCGCAGGCTCGTGGGACGCCAGCGCGCCTCACGGCTTGAGGACATACCCGACGCCCCGCAGGGTGTGCAGCATCTTGTGATCGAAGTCCTTGTCCAGCTTGGCCCGCAGGCGGCAGATGAGCACGTCCACCACGTTGGTCTGGGGGTCGAAGTCATAGTCCCAGACGCTCTCCAGGATCATGCTTTTGGAGAGCACGGCCCCGCTGTGGCGCATGAGATACTCCAGCAGGGCGAATTCCCGGGGCTGGAGCACGATGGGCCGCCCGGAGCGGGTCACCTCGCGGCTCAGGCGGTTCATGCGCAACTCGCCCACGGTCAGCTCCACCGCCTCGGCGGTGGCGCGCAGGGAACGGCGGACCAACGCCTGGACCCGGGCCAGGAGCTCGGCGAAGGCGAACGGCTTGGGCAGGTAGTCGTCGCCGCCCGCGCGCAGCCCGCGCACCCGGTCGTCCACGGAGCGCTTGGCGGAGAGGATGATCACCGGGGTCTCCCGGCCCGCGGCGCGCATCTCCTCGATGAGCCGCAGGCCGTCCATGCCCGGCAGCATGAGGTCGATCACGGCCACGCCGTGGTCCTTGGCCCTGGCCAGACGGAGCCCCTCCGGCCCGGTGCTCGCGTGTTCCACCTCGAATCCGTTCTCGCGCATGCCCGCGATGATGAATTCCGCGATCTTGGCGTCGTCCTCGACGAGCAACAACTGCATGGCACACCTCCCTGGGCGGACGCCCGGATGGAGCCTAGCATGCCGGGAAACGGCGTCAATCCGGCCAGGCGGAGCTTTCCCAGCTGTAATCCCCAGGCAAGGCCCTTGCAATATGGCCGGGTTATAGACTGCGCACAAACACGCGCGCACTCGTCGCGCAAAGGAGCCGAGAAGATGAAGAAGACCATCGTGTTCGCCATGATCCTGAGCTTGCTGTGCGCCGCCCCCGCCTTCGCCGCCACGAAGAAGGCCGACCCCACGGCCGCCTGCGAGAAGCTGGCCGCCAAGAAACATGTTCCCGACGACAAGAAGGCCGACTTCGTGAACAAGTGCGTCAAGCGCCACCAGGCGAAGAAGTAGCATTCCAAGGGCTCCGACGCCCTCTTTCCGTCATGCGCCGCCCCGGCGGCCATGGCCTCCTCCCCCGCCGGGAACCGGATGCGACGGACGGTTCCCGGCCCTTCCCGGAAAAGAAAGGGGGGCCGGACAACCCGGCCCCCCGCACGAGGAGAGTGGATGGAGTCGAGGAATCAATTGGAAAGTTGGTTCTTCAGCCAGGTCTTCACTTCCTCGTTGGGCGGGAACACGCCCTTGAGGTGGCCCACCTCGTCCAGAAAGCGGTCCCGCAGCCCCTCGGGCAGGTCCATGCTGAGCAGCTCGCGCGCCTCCTCGGAGTTGCGCCGGACCAGAATCACTCGCGGAACCTCATCCCAGGTGTAGACCACGAAATAGTTGCTGTAGTCGTCCTTGGAACGCACGGGCTGTCGCACTCCGCTGTCGCCGGTCCAGCAGTTGTTGCCCCACTCCAGGTAGAGCGTCACGGCGTCCCACGGGGTCATGTTCCAGTCGATGTCGAGGTCGCGGTATGCGTTGAGGGTGTTCATCTCGTTCTCCCTTGCCGCCTCTCCAGGCTGCGCTGTCTTGTTGACAATATTAATAACTATTCCTAATTAGTTGTCAAGCTCAAAACGAGTTTTTCTTTCCTTGCCCGGAGTCCATGAAAATCATTGCCTTTCCAGGGCGCTGCTGGAAAAAGAGAGGAACCCGCCCGACGGGAATTCAGCCACTGGAGTTTGCATTGGGAAACAAACGGCGGCTCATCACCCTGATCTGCCTGCTCATGGGCCTCGGCTACGCCGGGATCAGCCTGATCAACTACCACGCCTCGCGGACCGCCATCCGCGAGGCCATCGTCGGCGCGGAACTGCCGCTGACCTCGGACAACATCTATTCGGAGATCCAGAAGGACCTCGTCCGGCCGATCTTCGTCTCCTCCATGATGGCCCACGACACCTTCGTGCGCGACTGGGTCCTGGCCGGTGAAAAGGACGTGGAGCGCATGACCCGCTACCTGGCCGAGGTCCGCGCCCGCTACGGCACCATCACCAGCTTCTTCGTCTCCGACCAGAGCCTCGTCTACTACCACTCCGACGGCGTGCTCAAGCACGTGCGCCGGGGCGAGTGGCGCGACGAGTGGTACTTCCGCGTGCGCAACCTGCGCGAGCCCTACGAGATCAACGTCGACGTGGACCTGGCCAACAAGGACGCCCTGACCATCTTCGTCAACCACCGGGTGACGGACTACGAGGGGCACTTCATCGGCGCCACGGGCGTGGGCCTGACCGTGGACTCCGTGCGCCGCCTCATCGACACCTACCAGCGGCGCTACAACCGGGGCATCCTCTTCGTGGCCCCGGACGGCAGGGTCATGATCTCCACCAAGGGCGGCCCGTCCGCCGGAGCCGACATCCACACGGTCGAAGGACTCTCGGACATCGCCGACGCCGTGCTCGGGGAGAAAACCGGCAAATACCAGTATTCGCGCGCGGGACGCGACTACCTGGTCAACGCCCGCTTCATCCCCGAGCTGAACTGGTACCTGCTGGTGGAGAAGTGGGAGGACGAGGCCCTGGCGGACATCCGCCGCGTCCTGGTCATCAACCTGGGCCTGTGCGCCCTGGTGACGGCCCTGGTGATCCTGGCCGTGAGCCTGACCATCAACCGCTACCAGAGCAGGCTTGAGGAGATGGCCACCGTGGACAAGCTCACGGGGCTGGCCAACCGGCAGGCCTTCGACCTCCTCCTGGAGCAGGCCTTCAAGGAAGCCCGGCGCGACGGCACGCCCCTCTCCCTGCTGCTGGTGGACATCGACGACTTCAAGGATGTCAACGACCGCCACGGCCACCTGGCCGGGGACGGGGTCATCCGCCGCGTGGCCGAAATCGCCCGCCAGGGCGTGCGCGAATCCGACCTGCTCTGCCGCTGGGGCGGGGAGGAATACCTGGCGGCGATGCGCGGCTGCGGCCGGGAGCAGGCCCTGACCCTGGCCGAGAGCATCCGCGCCCGGGTCCAGGAGGCGGCCGACGCGGACGCGGGGCCACTCCACGGCGTGACCGTGAGCATCGGCGTGGCCGCCCTGCACACGGGCGACACGCCGGACAGCCTGCTGAGCAGGGCCGACGCCGCGCTCTACGCGGCCAAGGACGAAGGGCGCAACAAGGTCCGCGCGGCCTAGAGGCCGGGCAGGGCCCTATTCCTTGTCAGGGGACCAGTCGGGGTCGTGATACTTGGCGGGATTGTAGAGGCGCCAGTCGGAATTGTCCTCGTACTTCTCGTCGGCCCCGGGGAAGGGGACGTAGACACGGTGCTCGGAAGAGCTGGACTCCTGTTCGGCGGCGCATTCAAGACGGTCGTTCATCGTAAACCTCGGAGAAGACTGAACCAAGGCAGTCATGTAAAAGGGCGGCCCACCTGCGGGCCGCCCTCTTCATGTCGCTCTTACTCCGCGCTGTCAAGCCTCGGTTTGGCGTAGAGCTCGCCGCCGAAGGCGTCGTTGACCACAAGCAGCGGGAAGTCCTTCACTTTCATGGCCCGCACCGCTTCCGGCCCGAGATCCTCGAAGGCGATGACCCGGCAGGCCTCGATGCGCTGGGACAACAGCGCCCCCGCCCCGCCCGTGGCCCCGAGATACACGGCCTTGTGCTCGCGCAGGGCCTGCTTGACCTCTTCGCCGCGCTTGCCCTTGCCGATGGTGGCCTTGAGGCCCAGGGCGTGCAGCCGGGGAGCATAGGAATCCATGCGGTAGCTCGTGGTGGGCCCGGCCGAACCGATGGGGCGGCCCGGAGGCGCGGGAGTGGGCCCCACGTAGTAGATGACCGCGCCCTCGATGGGGAACGGCGGCTTCCCGCCCCGGTCCAGGGCCTCCATGATCTTCTTGTGGGCCGCGTCGCGCGCGGAATAGATCACCCCGGACAGGAGCACCATGTCCCCGGCCCGCAGCTTGAGGATGTCCTCGTCGTTGAGCGGGGTCTGCAGCGTGTGGGTCGTGCTCACAGCTCCACCTCCTCATGACGGGCCGAGTGACACTGCACGTTCACGGCCAAGGGCAGGCTGGCGATGTGGCAGGGGGCCACGGCGATCTTCACGGCCAGCGCGGTGGTCTCGCCGCCCAGGCCCATGGGGCCGATGCCGAGCTTGTTCACCTCGGCCAGCAGTTCCTTCTCCATCTCCGCGATCCTGGGGTCCGGGTGCACGTCGTCGAGCTTGCGCAGCAGCGCCTTCTTGGCCAGCTTGGGGGCCAGCTCGAAGTTGCCGCCGATGCCGATGCCCAGGATGGTGGGCGGGCAGGGATTGGGCCCGGCCTCGGCCACGCGCCGGACCACGAACTTCTTGATCCCCTCCCAGCCCTGGGCCGGGGCCAGGAACGTCATCCGGCTCATGTTCTCCGAGCCGCCGCCCTTGGCCATGAAGGCGATCCTGAGATGATCGCCGGGCGCCAGGTCCAGGTTGATGACGGCGGGCGAATTGTCGCCGGTGTTCCTGCGCGTCAGGGGATCGCACGAGGACTTGCGCAGGAAGCCCTCCTGGTAGCCCTTGCGCATGCCCGCCTCGATGGCCTCGCGCAGGCCGCCGCCGACCACCTTCACGTCCTCGCCCATGTCCACGAAGAACACGGCCAGGCCGGTGTCCTGGCACAGGGGCAGCCCGGTTTCCAAGGCCAGGTCCGCGTTCTCCAGCAGCTGCCGGAAAATCTCCTTGGCCGCCCCGGTCTCCCGGCCGTGGCCCTCCTCGAGCTTCCGTCGCACGTCCTCGGGCAGCCGCGTGTTGGCCGACACGCACATCCGCGCCACGGCCGCCGCGATGTCCGACGCCTTGACTTCCCGCATGGGGTCTCCTTTTTCCTGCGGCGTCCCGCTACTTCCTGAAGATGCTCTTCAGGGCGGTGATGCCCATTTTCCGGCGCAGGAAGCCGAGCTGGTTCTGCAGGGGCAGGTGCTTGGGACAGACGTCCTCGCAGGCCAGCAGGCCCATGCAGCCGAAGATGCCGTGATCGTTGCCGATGATGTCGTAGTATTCCTGGTCCGTGCGCTCGTCGCGGGGGTCGATGACGAAGCGGGCGATGCGGTTCAGGGCCACCGCGCCGAGGAAATCCTGGCGCATGCGGGCCGTGCCGCAGGCCGCCACGCAGCAGCCGCACTCCACGCAGCGGTCCAGCTCGTAGATGCCTTCCGCCGTGCCGTTGTCCATACGCTCTTCCAGGGCCGAGGGATCAAAGGTCTTCTTGGTGTGAATCCAGGATTCCACGGTGTTGTACATCTCGCGGAACCAGGAGCCGGTGTCCACCGAGAGGTCGCCCACCAGGCGGAACACGGGCAGCGGCAGGAGCGTCACGTCCGAGGGCAGGTCCTTGGTCTTGGTGTGGCAGGCCAGGCCGGGGCGGCCGTTGATGACCATGCCGCAGGAGCCGCAGATGCCCGCCCGGCAGCAGAAGTCGAACTGCAGGGAGGAGTCCTGCTCCTCGCGGATGCGGTTGAGCGCGATGAACAGGGTCATGGAGTCCGTCTCCTCCAGGACGAAGGTGTCGGTGTGCGGCACGGACTCCGGGTCCTGGGGGTTGTAGCGGAAGATGTTGAACTGGAGCAGTCGGCCCATGGGTTACTCCTTCTTGCTCTCGGCGCTGATGACGTCGGTTTTGCCGTAGCCCCGGTCTCCGGGCGGAATCTCGAAGACCTGGGTGGCGGGCTCGTAGGCCAGCGTCGGCAGCGTGTCCTCCGGGCTCTTCCAGGTGGCCAGGGTGCGCACGAGCCAGTCGCGGTCGTTGCGCGCCGGGAAGTCCTCGCGGTTGTGGCTGCCGCGCGACTCGGTGCGCTGGAGCGCGCCATGCGCCACCATGAGGGCCATCTTGACCTGGCCCTCGATCTTCAGCGCGGCGGCCAGCTCGGGGCTGGCCCCCAGGCCCGAGGACTTGAGGCCCACCTCGCGGGCGCGGCCGAGCACGTCCTGCAGCGTGGCCACGCAGGCCTCCAGGTCCGGGGCGTTGCGGAAGATGTTCGCGCCCTTGTTCAGGGCCTCCTGCATGGCCGCGCGGACCTTGTAGACGCTCTGGGAGCCGTTCTTGCCGGAGATGAGCGCCTGGATGCGCTCCTCCTGGGCCCTGGCCTCGCCGTCGATGACCGTGGACTTGAAGATGACCTCCGCGCCCAGGGCGTACTCGGCCATCTTGCGGCCCACGATGCCCCCGGCCACCACGGTCTCGGCCAGGGAGTTGCCGCCCAGGCGGTTGAAGCCGTGCATGTCCCAGCAGGCGGCCTCGCCCGCGCTGAACAGGCCCTTGAGGCCGTAGGCCGCGCCGTCCTTGTTCGTGCGCACGCCGCCCATGCTGTAGTGATGGGTGGGGCGCACGGGAATGAGCTGGTGGATGGGATTGATGCCCAGGAACGAGGTGCAGATCTCGTAGACCTCGCGGAGCTTGCCGGTGATGTGCTTTTCGCCCAGGTGGCGGATGTCCAGCCAGAGGTGCTCGCCGTAGGGCGAGGGCACGCCCTTGCCCTGGCGGATGTGGTGGGTCATCCAGCGGGAGACCACGTCGCGCGAGGCCAGCTCGGCCTTCTCCGGCTCGTAGATGTGCATGAAGCGCTCCTGGTTCACGTCCAGGAGCGTGCCGCCGTCGCCCCGGCAACCCTCCGTGACCAGGATGTCCGTGGGCACGATGCCGGTGGGATGGAACTGCACGGCCTCCATGTTGCCCATGGGCACCGCCCCGGTGTTCACGGCCAGGATGTGGCCGCCGCCGTCGCAGATGACCGCGTTGGTGGTGTTCGGATAGATGCGGCCGAAGCCGCCGGTGGCGATCATGGTGGCCTTGGCCAGGTAGACGCGCAGCTCGCCGGTCTTCAGGCAGCGGGCCACCGCGCCGAAGCAGGTCTCGCCGTCGTGGATGAGCGAGACGGCCTCGGTCTTGTCGTGGACCTCCACGCCGAGCTGGGCGCAGCGGTTGTCCATGGTGAAGAGCACGGAGTGGCCGGTGCCGTCGGAGACGTAGCAGGTGCGCCACTTGGCCGTGCCGCCGAAGGCCCGGGCCGTGATCAGGCCCTTGTTCTCCTCCTTCTCCACCTTCTCGTACTTCTGGCCGCCCTTGAAATAGCTCGACTTGCCGGGGACCACCCGGTTCCAGGGCACGCCCCAGAAGGCCAGGCGGCGCATCTCCACGGGCGCGGTGTCCACGAAGAGCCGGGCCACCTCCTGGTCGCAGCCCCAGTCCGAGCCCTTGACCGTGTCCGCGAAGTGCACGTCCGGGCCGTCGCCCTCGCCCATGGCGCAGTTGCCCAAGGCCGCCTGCATGCCGCCCTGGGCCGCCGAGGAGTGCGACCGGCGGGCCGGAACGACGGACAGGCAGATGGTGGACAACCCCGCGTCGGCGCATTCCAGCGCGGCGCGTTCACCGGCCAGGCCGGCGCCGATGACGAGCACATCCGTGTAGACTGTCTGCATGGTGTCCTCCTAGATCGCCAGGAACGAGAACCGCAACAACGTCAGCAGGCTGAGGCCCACGCAGACGAGCACCAGGATGGTCACGAAGCGCTTGAACCGGGCGCGCCCCGCCTGGCCCACGAACCCCCATTTCACCCCGATGCGGTACAGGCCGACGCCGAGATGCACATGCACCAGGGGGCCGAACAGCAGGTAGAACAGCAGCCAGCCGCTGCGCTTCTGCAGAACCTCCGCGCTCTTGGCGGCGGTGATGGGCAGGTCGGTGAGCACCACCCACATGTGGATCGTGCCCATGAGCAGGAGGAGCATGGCCGTGACCACCTGCACGAGCCAGAGCCAGGTGTCCTGGTGGTGCAGCATGGTGGCGTGGGACCAGAAGGTCTTCTGGCGGTCGAAACGGAAGGGCACCTTGCGCGCGGCCAGGAGGAAATGCCCCAGGAAGAGCAGGAAGATGAGCGGGCCGCCCACCTGCGCCAGTCCCGTGGCCTCGAAGAAGTCCGCGATGGCGTTCATCACGCCGGGACCGATGATGACGCTCGCGACCAGGAGCATGTGCGCCCATATGAACAGGATGAGCGCCGCCCCGGAGAGCATCTGGAGCCAGTCCAGAAGACCATCCCACTTGGTCGGCCTGCCGGCGAACACGGTGGTGTCGATGCCCATGGTTCCCTCCTCGGAACAGATGCGGAAAGAGCCTCCCCAGGCTGGAAAGACGTACTCGCTTCTTCGCTCACGAGCATTGTTTTGTCAATCAACCCCGGCGGATTTCATGGAAAAAAAGACGCCCGGGCCGCGTCGCGGCCCGGGCCAAGGAGGAACTCCCGCATGGGGCCTCGCGGAAGCGGAATGGCGGTCAGAACATGGTCCAGACCATGCGCGCGCCCATGACATAGAGCAGCACGGCGAAGACCCGCTTGAGCTGGGCCACGGGCAGCTTGTGGGCGATCCGCGCGCCCAGCGGCGCGGTCAGGATGCTCGTGGCCGCGATGCCCACCAGGGCCGGAATATAGAGGAAGCCCAGGCTCATGGGCGGCAGCCCGGAGACGTGAAGGCCGTTGAACAGATAGCCCGCCGCCCCGGCCACGGCGATGGGAAAGCCGATGGCCGCCGAGGTGCCCACGGCGTTGTGCATGGTCATGTTGCACCAGACCATGAACGGCACCGAGAGCGTGCCCCCGCCGATGCCCACGAGGCTGGAGACCACGCCGATGACGCCGCCCACGCCGGACATCCCGGCCGTGCCGGGCAGTTGGCGGCCCGCCTTGGGCTTGAAGTTGAGGAGCATCTGGGTGGCCACGTAGAACAGGAACACGGCGAAAAATCCCTTGAGGAAGCGAGTGGAGAGTTGGGCCGCCAGCCAGGAGCCCGCCAGGGTCCCGACGAGGATGCCCAGGGTGATGCGCCGGACCACGCTCCAGTTCACGGCCCCGTGCTTGTGGTGGGCCCGGAAGCTGGAGATGGAGGTGAACATGATGGTCCCCAGGGAGGTGCCCAGGGCCATATGCTGGAGATACTGCGAAGGCAGTCCCTGCAGCTCGAAGGCGATGCTCAGCATGGGCACGATGACGATGCCCCCGCCCACCCCCAGCAGGCCGGCGAGAACCCCGGCGACCAGGCCCAGGGCGGCGTAGATGATCCAGGCGAGCAACATGATGTTTCTCCGCGCTCGGTTAAGATTGTTCGGCGTCCGCTTGATCCAACGCGCCGAGGAGGTTCTCCTCCACCGCGTCGAGGTGCGCGCGCATGGCCTTCCGCGCCGCCTCCGGGCTCCGGGCCTCCAGGGCCCCCAGGATGCGCCGATGGGCGGCCAGGGACGCCGCGCGCCGCGCCGGGCCGCGCAGGGATTCCGCGCGGCATTCGGCCAACACGTCCTGCACGGCGGTGAAGACGCTCAGGAACACGCCGTTGCGGGCGGCGCGAGCCAGGAGCCGGTGGAACTCCGCGTCCAGGTCGGCGTCGTCGCGCCCCTGCTCCAGGCTTTCCGCCTGCTCGGCCAGCACGGCGGCCAGACGCCGCAGCTCCGGCTCCGTGGCGTTGCCGGCGGCCAGGGCCGCCACCTCGGGCTCCAAGGTCCGACGGAAGGCCAGGATGTCGGCCAGGCGCTTGCGCCGCGACCGCACGGCCCCGGCCAGGGACGGTTCGAACGGCGCGGACTCGGCGTCCGAGAGATAGGTGCCGTCGCCCCGGCGGCTGACCACCAGCCCCTGCTCCTCCAGGGCGCGGATGGCTTCGCGCACGGAATTGCGCGACACGCCGAATATCCGGGCCAACTCGCGCTCGGGCGGCAGGCGGTCGCCCGGGCCCAGGCGGCCGGAGGCGAGCAGCTCGCGGAACTGTCCGAGAATCTGCTCCGACAGTTTGCGCCGCACCGCCGGGCGGAATGCCGCCCCGGGGCCGGAATCGTTCTGTCCGTCGTTTTCAATCATATTGGTTGGACCAATAGTCCAATCAAAATATGCCTGTCAACCCCCTCGCGGGGCATTCAAGCCTTGCCTTCCCCGGGCACGGCATTATCCTATCGGTTCGCCGCGCGAGGGCGGCGACAACCGGAGCGCCCACGGCGCTCCTTCAGGAGCACACAGGAGTGATCTCATGCGCCGCATTCTTCTCTGCCTCGGAGTCCTGCTCATGACCCTCGGCTGCGTCCACGCCAAAAACACCGTTTCCCAACCCGCGGGCGCCCCGCCCCCGGCCCTGTTCAGCGGCGACGGGCCCCACGTGGTCCGCCTGAAGAACGGCCTCACCGTGCTCATCAAGCGCGACGACCGCTTTCCCCTGGCCAACGTGCGGCTCTACGTCCGCACCGGCTCGGCCTACGAGACCCCGAACCAGGCGGGCATCAGCCACCTGCTCGAACACATGGTCTTCAAGGGCACCGAGAAGCTCGGCCCGGGCGAGGCCGCCAAGCGCATCGAATCCGTGGGCGGGGACATGAACGCCGCCACGAGCTTCGACTACACGGTCTACTACACCGAGGTCCCGGACAAGGACTGGAGCCTGGGCCTGGACACGATCACGGACATGGCCCTGCACGCCCGCATCGATCCCAAGGAACTGGCCTCGGAAAAGCAGGTGGTGCTCTCCGAGCTGGCCCGGGGCGAGGACACGCCGGGCTCCCGCCTGTTCGAATCCTTCCAGGGCATGCTCTTCAAGGGCACGAGCTACGAGTGGCCGATCATCGGCTTCCGCGACACGGTCTCCAAGATCACGGACGCGGACATCCACCGCTACGTGGCCGAGCACTACCAGCCCCAGTCCATGTTCCTCTGCGTGGTCGGCAAGGTCGATCCCCAGGCCGTGCTGGCCCGGGCCGAGGCCGTGTTCGGCGGCATGACCAACACCACGGCCGAGGTCGAGGCCCAGCCCTTCGCGCCGCGCGACATTCATGGGCCCCAAGTGACCCTGGTGCCCGGCAAGTGGAACAAGGTCTACCTGGGCGTGGCCTTCCCCCTGCCGGACCAGAACTCGGCCCAGGTCCCCGGCCTGGAGCTGCTGGCCCAGCTCCTGGGCGGCGACGAAACCTCGCGGCTCTACCGCGAATTCAAGTACGAACGCCGCCTGGTGGACGAGATCGACTGCCAGGCCATGACCCTGGCTCGTGGCGGCTTCCTCTACATCTCCGCCACCCTGGACAGCGACAAGGTGGAGCCCTTCTGGAAGGCCCTGGCCGCCTCCCTGGCGGGCCTGGACCCGGGCTCCTTCACCGACGAGGAGCTGGCCCGGGCCAAGCTGAACCTGGAGAACTCCCTGCTCCTGACCAAGGAGACCCTCTCCGGCCTGGCCTCCAAGCTCGGCTACTTCCAGTTCCAGGGCGGCGGGCTGCGCGGCGAGGAGATCTATCTGCGCGCCCTGGCCGACACAGGCCGGGACCAGCTCAAGGAACTGGCCCGCGACTACCTGCGGCCCGACCGCATGACCGCCGCGCTCCTCGTGCCCGAGGGCTCCACGCTCACCGCAGAGTCCCTGGAGCAGGCCGCGCGCAAGACCTGGCCCGCCCCGGCCAAGGCCTCCGCCCAGGCCGACGCGGCCGCCGCCAAACAGGAAATCGTGGACCTGCCCGGCGGCTCCAAGCTCGTGCTCCTGCCCGACCCCACCCTGCCCTACGCCTCGCTCTCCCTGGCCTGGCCCGGCGGGGACTCGCTGGCGGACGCCGAGCACCAGGGCCTGCCCGCCCTGGCCGCCCGCGTGCTTACGCGCGGGACCAAGAAACGCAACGCCACGCGCATCGAGGACTTCCTCTCGGACCGGGCCGCCGAACTCTCGGCCTCGGCCGGGCGCGGCGTCTTCTCGGTGAGCGCCAAGTACCCGAGCCGCTTCTCCGAGGACATCCTCGGACTCCTGCGCGAAATCCTCACCAGCCCCACCTGGCCCGCCAAGGAACTGGCCCTGGCCAAGCAGGACCAGGCCGCGCGCATCCATCGCGGCGAGGACCAGCCCATCGGCCTGCTCTTCCGCAACGTGCACCCCTTCCTCTTCGCCTCGGGGCCCTACTCCTACTTCCAGCTGGGCAAGCCCGAACAGTTCGACGCCTTCACGGTGCAGGACCTGCGGCGCTTCTGGGCCGGGCAGTCGCGCGAGCCCTTCGTCCTGGCCCTCTGCGGCCAGTTCGACGCGGAGCGGGTGCGTGAGTTCGCGGCCACTCTGGCCAAGTCCCTGGAGGGACAGGCCCCGGCCGTGGACACGACGGCCCCGCGCTGGGGCGAGGCCCGGGAAAAGGCCCTGCACCTGCCCGGCCGCAATCAGGCCCATCTCCTCGCGGTGTTCCCGGCCCCGGGCCGCGACGACCTGGAGACCGGCGCGGGCCTCTCTGTGCTGCGCGCCGCCCTGGCCGGACAGAGCGGCCTGCTCTTCCGCGACCTGCGCGACAAGCAGGGCCTGGGCTACACCGTGACGGCCTTCCTCTGGCAGGCCCCCAAGGCCGGGTTCATGGCCTTCTACATCGGCACCGAGCCGGAGAAGCTGGACCAGGCCCGCCAGGGCTTCCACACGGTGGTCGAGGCGCTGCGCGCCGCGCCCCTGCCCGCCGAGGAGGTGGAGCGGGCCCGCAACATCCTCACCGGCGAGTACTACCAGGAGCACCAGAGCCTGTCCTCGCGCAGCGGCGAGGCCGCCGGACTCATGGTCCAGGGCTATGACCTGGACCGCGAGCGCAAGCTCATCCAGGCGGCCCAGTCCGTGACGCCGGAACAGCTGCGCGACCTGGCGCGGCGCTGGTTGGACTGGAGCAAGGCCTACGAGATGCGGGTGGAGCCGTAAGAAACTCCCGGGGCTTGCGGGGGAAGGCCCGCTGGGCTACAACTCCGCAAGCCCCGAACCCGAACCGAGGACAGGCGAATGGCACTTCTTTTCGGCGCACCGGCCCGCAAGCTCCCCAAGACCGACGACGGCCAGGAGGTCCGGCTTGCCCAGGCCCGCGAGGCCTATCTGGCGGGCAGGATCAAGATCGTGACCACGGACCAGGTGCCGAACCAGGAAGTGGCCGGGACCTTCGGCCTCATCGTCTGCCGGGGTTTCGTCTTCGAGAACGCCTTCCACGGCCTCATCGCCCAGGCCCTGGACGTGAACGCGGACGCCATCGTGGCCTATCGCGAGTCCGTGGCCTTCCACCCCGAGGGCGACCGCTACTACTCCTGCTACGGCACGGCCGTGCGGCTCAAGATCAAGAAGTAGCCCAAGAACCCAAAAACAAGGGGCCCCGGAAGAAAGACTTCCGGGGCCCCTTGTTTTTTTCGCGCTGTCCTTCCCCCTAGCGTTCCCGGCCCAGCCGGCGGTCCAGCAGGAGCAGGTCGGCGCAGGCCAGGGCGGCCATGGCCTTGAGCACGGGCACGATGCGCGGGATGGCGCAGATGTCGTGGCGGCCGCCCACCCGAATGGTCGTGGCCTGGCCCTGGGCGGTGACGGTGCGTTGCTCCAGGGCGATGGACGGGATGGGCTTGACGAAGGCCCGGGCCACCACGGGCTGGCCCGAGGACAACCCTCCCAGGATGCCGCCCGCGTTGTTGGACAGAAAGCCCTCGGGCGTGATGGGATCGTTGTTCCGGCTGCCGGTCAGACGCGCGGCGGCCGCGCCCGAGCCGATCTCCACGGCCTTGACCGCGCCCACGCCCATGAGGGCGTACGCCAGCCGGGCGTCCAGCTTGTCGAACACCGGCTCGCCGATGCCCAGCGGCAGGCCCAGGACCTGAACCTCCACCACCCCGCCCAGGGTGTCGCCCTGGGCCTTGACCTCGCGGATGCGCTCCTCGAAGCGCGCCGGGGCCTCGGGGTCCGGGCTGAAGAACGGCCGGGCCTGGGCTCCCTCGGGGTCCAGCACGCGGGCCTCGATTCCTCCCAGCTCCACGGTGTAGGCCAGCACGCTCACGCCCTCGGCCCGGAGTATCTCCTGGGCGATGGCCCCTCCGGCCACCCGGGAGGCGGTCTCGCGGCCCGAGGAACGGCCGCCGCCCCGGTGGTCGCGCAGGCCGTACTTGGCTTGGTAGCAGAAATCGGCGTGTCCGGGCCGGAAGATGTCCTTGAGCGCGTCGTAGTCCTTGGAGCGCTGGTCCGAATTTTCGATGGCGAAGCCGATGGGCGTGCCCGTGGTCCGGCCCTCGAACACCCCGGAGAGCAGGCGCACCCGGTCGGCCTCCTTGCGCGCCGTGGAGGCGATGCCGCCTCCGGGCTTGCGCCGGTCCAGCTCGGCCTGGATCACGGCCTCGTCCAACTCCAGCCCGGAGGGGCAGCCGTCGAGCACGCCGCCCAGGGCCGCGCCGTGGGATTCGCCGAAGGTGGTCAGCCGCAGGACCGAGCCGAAGGTGTTGCCGCTCATGGAATCTCCTAATGGGGCAGTTCGAGGACGTCCTCGGCATGGCCGAGCAGGACCAGGACGTCGCCCTCGTTGAGCACCTGGTCGGGCCGAGGCACGAAGCTGAAACGCGACTCGCCCTCGCGCTTCACGGCCACCACCTGGACCCGGTGCGTGGCGGGCAGGTTCAGGTCGCGCAGGGACTTGCCCGCCCAGCGCTCGACCTTGACCTCCTGGACCAGGACGCCCTCGCCCAGGGGCAGGTAGTCGAGGATGCCGGGCACGGCCATGCGGTGGGCCAGCTGCCGGGCCACGAACTGCTCCGGGAAGACCACGAAGTGGACGCCCAGACGCTTGAGCACCTTCTCGTGCTCCGGGCTGATGGCCTTGACCCAGATGTTCTTGACCCCCAGCTCCTGGAGGTTCATGGCCACGAGGATGCTGGCCTCCATGGACTTGCCGATGGAGACCACCACGTAGTCCAGGTTCTGGAAGCCGAGCTGCTCCAGGACCTTCTTGTCCGTGCCGTCGGCCTGGAAGACCTGGTCCAGCACGGCCTGGGCGCGGCGCACCATGGCCTCGTCGGCGTCCACGCCCACGGCCACGTGCCCCAGTTCCTTCACGGACTCGGCCAGGGCGTATCCGAACTTGCCCAGCCCCACCACGCCGATCTCGATCTTCTTGGACATGCCTCTCCTCGAATCCCCTAGCCCAGGGGCAGGTCGTTCTCCGGCACCCGGTACCTGATGTCCGTCTGCCAGCTTTGCAGGGCGGTCAGGAGCCAGATGGGCCCCAGGCGTCCCACGAACATGAGCATGATGATAACAAGCTTGCCCCCGGTCGTCAGCCGAGGGGTGATCCCCAGGGACAGACCGACCGTGCCGAAGGCCGAGGTCGCTTCGAAAAGGTTTTCCAGGAATTGCCCCTGGGCCCGGAAATACGGTACGTCGCCGCCCTCGGTCACGGTGAGCAGCAAGGCTCCGCCCAGGACCAGAAGAGAGGAGAAGATGAGCAGGGTCAGGGCCCGGTTCAGGGAGGCCGGACTCAGGGCGTACCAGCCCACCCGGGTCTGGGAGCGCCCCTTCACCTGGGCCAGGATGAAGCCGATCCAGGCCCGGAAGGTGGTGGTCTTCACGCCGCCCGCGCAGGATCCCGGCGAGCCGCCGATGAACATGAGCAGGAGCATGAGCACCAGGGAGATGTTCGTCATCCGGGTCAGGTCCAGGGTGTTGAACCCGGCGGTGCGGCAGGTCACGGACTGGAACAGGCTGGCCAGGAGCGTTTCGGACCAGGAGCCGTGCCGCTCCCCGCCGAGCATCTCGGCCCCGAAGATGAGCAGGCCGCCGCCCAGGGAGAGCATGAGGCTCGTCTCCAGCACCAGCCGTGAATGCCAGGTGAGCAGATGGGAGCGCCGCCGCAGGTCCTTGCGGCGCAGCACGAAGACCTTCTTGACCATCGAGGCCAGGTCGTTGATGACGTAGAAGCCCAAGCCTCCCAAGGTGATGAGCAGCATGATCGTCAGGCTCACGCCCCAGTCGCCGCGCCAGGCAATGAGGCTGTCCGGGCGGAGCCCGAAGCCAGCGTTGCAGAAGGCCGAGACGGCGTGGAACAGGGCGTGGAAGGGAGGAAATCCCTCGGGGTCGGCCAGGTGCAGGAGCAGGGCTCCGACGCCCTCCACGGCCAGGGCGCCGATGACCACCCGCAGGAGGAAGCGGCCCAGGTGGAAGGAGGGGTCGTGCAGCAGGCTCTGGCCCACGGCGATGCGGTCCGTGAGCGTCACGCGGCGGCCCATGAGGTACACGGCCAGGCTCGTGTAGGTCATGATGCCCAGGCCGCCGAGTTGGATGAGCAGGAGGATGGCCGACTGCCCGAAACGGGTGAAGTGCGTGCCCGTGTCCACCACGCCCAGGCCCGTGACGCAGACCGCCGAAGTGGCCGTGAACAGGGCGTCAACCCAGGAAATATCCGCGCCGTTCAGGCTGGCGCGGGTGGAGAGCGTCAGCGTCCCGGCCCCGATAACTCCGGCGAAGAGCCAGATGGGCAGCCAGAACGGAAGAGAAGCCTTGGTGCGGCGCATGCGGGCCTTGTACCCCGAGACCCGCCGCCGGGCAAGACGGGCGGAAAACAAAGGGACGCGCACCGATGACGGCGCGCGCCCCCTCCGGCCGCGGAACGGGCCGGTCCTATTTCTTCATCGGCTTGGGAGCCTCGGCGGGCTTCTTCTCGGCGGGTTCGGCGGGCTTGGCGGCCGGAGCCTCGGCCTTCCCTTCCTTGTCCTTGCAGCACTCCCCTTCCTTGGCCACGGCGGGAGCCGCGCGCCAGGACAGTTCCAGGACGAACTTGGACTTGTCCTTCTTCTGCTTGGCCTCGATCTCCATCTCGACCATGTCCGGGAGGGTCAGGACCACGGACTCCTCGCCGTGCTGGACCATGATGCTGCCCGCCTTGAGGCCCTTGACCAGGTCCTCGAGATAGGCCACGACCTGCTTCACCTCAACGTACTGGTCGATGGACACCTTGCATTTTTCCTTTTCCATGATGCGCCTCCTCACGAGAGTTGATGACGAAATCCTCACACGGCGCCGTCAGGACAACGACAACAGCGCCTCGGCCAATTTTCTCCCATCGATATATGGTCCGCTGTCCTCGGAGACCAAGGGACAGTCCACCACCGTCACCCCGCGCCGGGCCAGCCTGGCGCGGTCCGCGCCGCCGACCTGCTCCCCGCCGCGGGTATCGAGCAGCACGTATTGCAGCACGTCGGCGGCCTTGATGCGCTTGGGGTCGTCGCGGGTCAGCGTCCGCAGGAGCAGGTCCACCCGCTCGCCGAGGCCCAACCCCACGGCCTCGGGGTCGCGTCCCGCGCTCGGCACGTACACCTTGGGACACCTGGCCCGGGCCACGGCCCGGCCCACCCCGCGCGGCAGGAGGTTGGCCATGAGGCTCGTGAAGAAGCTCCCGGGGGGATAGCAGATGAGGTCCGCCGAGCCGATGAGCCGCCGCATCTTGTCCCGGATGGCCACTTCCACGGGTTCGGCCGAATCCAGGGAGGCGGTGAGGAACAGCTCCTCGATGGCCGCGTCCGGCGGCGGGCACTCCTTGCCGGTGAGCCGGTGCTGACCCACCACCACCCGGCCGTCGGCCAGACGCGCGCCGAGGTGCAGGTTCTTGTTCACCACCGGCCGGACCTCGCCCCGGGCCTGGATCAGGCGCGAGAAGATGTAGACCACGGGATCGAACATGCGGCGGTTGTTCAGGTAGCCCGCGGAGAGCACGAGGTTGCCGATGCTGGCTCCGCGCAGGTCGAAATCTCCGGGCATGTGCTCGCGGAACACGGCCAGGTGGTTGCGCACGATCTTGCGCATGGGGTCCGGGATGCGGGCCACCAGCGGATGCCGTCCCTTGATCATGCGCTCCAGCTGTTCCACCAGGACCGCCTGGGCGGCCTTGGCCGCAAAGCGGTGGGCGAACAGGGCGACCACCTCCGGGTTGCCGCGCAGGCTCTGGTCCGCCAGGGCCATGAGCCGGTTGCGCACGTCGCCGATGGCGGGCATCTGAAAGGCGCGGCGCAACGTGGCCGAGCTGCCGCCGGAGTCGAAGGGCGTGATGACGTGGATGGAGTTGTGGGTGTAGTCCAGCAGCGCCCGGGAAAGCCCGCGCAACGCCGTGCCGCCGCTGAAGAACAGCAGCCGGGGCCCCAGCTCCGGCGCGCGGGCGAAACGCGCCGCCCGGAGCGGATCGGGCACCTCGATCTCGCGGCAGACCGTGACCCTGGCCATCAGATCTCCCCGGTCTCCAGGAAGCGCAGGCAGACGCGGGCCGCGCGCTCGAAGTCCACGCCCCCGGATATCTCGATGAGCGCCGCGCGGGAGAGCAGGTCCACGTAGTCCTCCACCGAGGGCTCCAGCCGCCCCCGACCCGTTGGCAGGTAGAAGACGCCCGGGGCCTTGATGAAGGCCTCCAGCAGGTCGCGCCGCTCGGCCGGGTCCACGATCTGGGCGCGGGCCTCGCCGCCGTCGCGGCGCCAGTTGAGCACCACCAGGCCGTGCATGGGCGCGGTGAGCACGAAGCGCTCCGGCCCGAAGCACTCCTCGATGAGCGCGTCGTATTTGTGCTCCAGCTTCCAGAGTTCCTCGGGCGGCAGGCGCAGGAAGCGCAGGCGGTCCTCCTCGGAGACCACGCCCGCCAGGTCCGGGTTGTTCAGGGCCGTGCCCGGATTGATGCGCGGCTGCTTGGCCACGCCGTGCATCCAGACCCCCTCGCCGTCGCGCTCGACCATCATGCGGTCGTTGGACACGAAGGAGACGCCCAGGCTCAGGAGGTGGAGGGCCAGGGTGGACTTGCCCATGCCCGAGAACCCGGCCAGGGACAGGCCCCGGCCGTCCCAGGTCACGCCCGAGGCATGGCCCAGGAGGCTGCCCCGGTTGAGCAGGAACTCGATGTGCCGGTTGTTGATGAAGTTGACCACCTGGTTGGCGTTGGCCAGGCAGGGCCCGACGGCCGCGTTCTCGCCCTGGCCGAAGACGAAGACCATGCCGGTGAGCGTCTTACGCACCACCCGGCCGCCGGGGATGTCGGCATACTCCTCCTTGATCTTCGTCTTGCCCGGGTCCGGGGCCTTCTCCGCGTATTCCAGGGGCCAGTCCGGCGGCGCGGCCTCGTGGACCGTGACCAGGATGTCCGTTGGGCCCGGGGCCACCAGGAAGCTGGAGAAATAGCGGGACAGCTCGTCGCGCAGGCGCGGGTCGCTCACCCGGGCCTCCAGGGCGCAGGAGCCCAGGTCCAGGAACAGGGAATGCCCGGCGGGCACGTCGCGGCGCAGTTCGGCCACCAGGTCGGCGCGGGTGGGCCGGCTCATCGGGTCACCTTCCTAAGGACGTAGTCGGCGTAGAGCCCGGCGGCGTCCATGCCCCGGGCGTCCAGAAGGCCCCGGAAGCCTCCGAAGGCCGAAACCTCGAAGACGCAGGGCCCGTCGTCGGTGAGGGCCACGTCCACGCAGGTGAAGTCCAGGTCGAAGAGCGCCTGGGCCCGGGCGGCCAGGTCGATGATCTCGGCCGGGGGATCGAAGGGCGCGTACTTGCCGCCGGAGACCGTGGTGGTGTTCCAGGCCCCGTTCTGCTTGCAGCGGGCATAGGTGGTCAGGTATCCGCCGCCCAGGAAGGTCACGCCCAGGTCCCGGTCATGCAGGTCCACGGTCTTCTGGATGTACATGATGGGGAACTCGCGGGCGTAGTCCTCGACGATCCGGCGGGCGTCGGGCCCGGGCCGCAGCACGAGCATGCCCCGGGCCTTGGAGGTGTAGAGCGGCTTGAACACGGCCTCGCCATACTCCTCCACCGCGGCCAGGGCCTGGTCCACGTCCTCGGTGATGCTCGTGGGCGGCATGGGGATGCCCGCCGCCTGGAGCGTGATGGTGCAGGTCAGCCGGTCCAGCACGCGCAGGATGCGCAGCGGGTCGGAGAAGACCGGCAGGCCGCGCTCGGAGAGGAACCGCAGAACCTCCAGGCGGTCCAGCAGGTCCGGGGAGTAGCGCGCGCCGATCTTCTTGATCACCAGGCCGTCCAGCTCCGCGAGGTCCGTGCCGTCGCACAGGGCCCGGCCCGACGGCAGGTCCAGGCGGATGCGCTGCGGCTCCACCAGGAGCCGGTAGCCGGTGCGCGCGGCCAGGGCGTCCGCCAGCAATTCGGAGGACCAGCCTCCCTTGGTGCCCACAACGCCGATTCTCGTCATGCGGAATTCCTTTTTTCGCGGATTGGCGCGTCGTCTCAGTAGTAAAGCACGTCCAGGGGGAGTTCGAAGGACTCCCAGGGGCGGCCCTTGTGGCGCAGGAACTTGTCCAGGAGATACAGGGCGCGCAGGTACATCTCCTCGGCGAAGCCGTGGTTCAGCTCGAAGCGCGTGGAGGTGTAGAAGGAGCGCGCCAGGGCCAGGCAGAGCCGGGCCTGGAAGGTGACGTCGCCATGCTCCCCGGCCCACTGCGCGGCGAAGTCGTGCATGCGGGTGATCATGGCGTTCAGCCGGACGCGTATCTCCGGGGTGAAGACCGGCACCCGGAAGTTGGAGACCAGGAACACGGACACGTCCTGGAGCACGTCCCCGCGCGTGGAGCGGTACAGGTCGATGAAGTGGATGCGCTGCTTGGAGTGGTTGTAGACCACGTTGTTCAGGTTGAAATCGCCGTGGGTGAAGACCGTGGCGGGCGCGGACAGGTCCGCCTCCAGCGCGACGCAGGCCTCGATGAGCTCGGTCGAGGAGAGGATCGAGGTCGCCTCCATGCGCCGGGCGCGGCGGCGGAAGCTCGGATGGACCTGGAGCACGGAATCCATGCGCGAGCGCAGCTGGCGCATGAAATTCCCGGGGGCCGGGGCCTCCACGCGGGTGGAGCGCCAGATGTCCGAGAGGGTCTCGCGCAGCACGAACCAGGCGTTCTCGATGACCTCCTCGTCCGCCGTCAGAAGCACCTCGTCCAGGGTGCAGCCCGCGAGGAACTCCACGAGCATGGAGGCGTTCTCCCCGTCCTCGTGGTAGCTGAAGACCTTCGGCCCCAGGCCGGGATAGATGCTGGCCCAGGACTCGATGTTCTCCTTCTCCCGGCGGATCTTGCGGAGGTTGCCCTCCTTGAAGATGCTGCCCTGGGCCGGGTCCAGGGGCTGGTCCTTGGCGCTGACCCTGCTGATGCGGCAGCCCGAGCGGGAGCCCCAGATGGACTGGAAGTCGATGCCCGCCAGGGAGCTGGCGTCGATGCCGCTCTTGCTCAGGGTCTGCTGCAGGGCCTGGAACTGCTCGATCTTGATCTTCTCGCCGATGATCGCGAAGATGAGCGCCTCGCCGACGTTCAGCAGGGAATCCCCGATGCGCTCCAGATAGCGGATGATGAACAGGGCCGTGATGAGGTCCTCGACGTGCAGGCCCGTGCGCAGCTCGGCCATGATCTGGTCGAAGTTGGTCTTGTACATCCGGTCCAGCTCGAACTCCGAGCGGCAGATGGTCAGCGCGCCGGAGAGGTCGGCCTTTTCCCGCGAGGGCTGGATCAGGGCCAGGCACTCCAGGATGTGGTCGATCATCTCCTTGTAGCCGAAGCGGTTCAGGAAGCCCGGGTCGCGGAAATAGCCCACCTGGCGCACGATGTTCACGCAGAAGTCCGCGATGCGCTCCAGGTTCACGCAGATGATCTGGGCCGAGCGGATCTGGTTGATGGCGTGCTTGGTCAGCGTCTTCTCCCGGTGGATGGTGGAGAAGCACTTGTTCTCGATGATGTTCTTGAGGTTGTCGATGTAGTCGTCCCGGGAGACGATCTTGTCGAACAGCTCGTGCGAGGGCGAGCCGAGGAACTCCCTGGTGGAGCTCAGCTGGTTGGACACCTCCAGGACGAGGAACTTGAAGTTCTCGCCCAGTCCTTCGATTGCCTGCATCATGACGGCGTCAGGAGGAGATGGAGATGGTCTCGCCCACCTTCAGGGCCTCGCGCTTGACCTCTTTCCAGGAGATGGCCAGGTTCAGCTTGCCCCCGTCGGACTTCTTCTTGGCCTTCACCGTGAACTTGAGAAGGCTGGCGGGATGGAGCACGATCTCCTGGTCCTCGGTGGAGAGGATGACCCGGCCCTTGTCGATGCCGTCGATGACCGACTGGAGGTAGTCCCGGATGGTCCTCGGGTCCTGCAGGGACTCGAACGTGAACTTCTCGTCGCCCATGAATGGCTCCTTGTTGGCGGCTCAGCCGTCGAGCCGGCTTTTGTATTCCTGGATGACCCCGGCCTTGTCCATGCCGGCCAGGATGAGCTGCTTGCCGATGGCGAGATCCTCCCAGGCGGGCTGATGGCCCACCTCGCGCTGGGCCTTGGCCGGGTCCTGGTATTCGGGGTCCTTGACCTTCTCGCCCATGTGCGTGTCGTCGCCCATGAAGACGAGGAAGCGCCGGGCCGTGGGCCGGAGCGCCGAAAGGGTCGCGTTCTTGCGGTCCACCACGCCGATGAGGAAGTCGGTGTAGCGCTGGGACTGGGGATTCCAGACCTCGAAGCCGTCCACGTCGTAGTCGGCCAACAGGATGGGCCAGAACTGCTCGGGATGGGGCACCACCACGCAGCCGCCCAGGGCTCGGGCCTCCTCGATGATCTCCGAGGTGCGGTAGAAGTACCCCAGGGAGAACCCGGCCTTGACCTCCTGCTTGACCGCCTTGAGCAGGGCCTGGGCCCGGTTGATGAGCCCGTCGCCGCAGGACGGCCGCAGGGTGTCGAAGAAGTTGCGCACGAGCTTGTTCTTCACCGCCGAGGGCGGGATGTCGTCGTGGTGCAGTTCGAGCAGGGTTTCGATCTTGCGCGCGTAGGCCTGCACGAAGGTCACCAGGGGGTGCTCCGCGCCGGTCTCGCGCACCGCGGCCTTCAGCCGCCCGTCGCCCGGCCGGGTCAGGGCGGCCAGAAACTCATAGAGCTGCGAGGCGCGGTAGCGGAAGGTGTGGGTCAGCATGGAGCGCAGCACGCCCGCGCGCTCGCCGCGCACCCGGCTCTCGTGGAAATGCAGGAGCAGCTGGACCTTCTGGTTGAATCCCCGGGAATAGCAGTCCACCTCCACGCCCGCGTAGTCGCCCCAGGCCATGAGCACGTTGTGCTGGGTGGGGATGATGAGTTCCTCGGCGCGGTTGGGAAAGGCGGCGTCGATGCGCCGCAGGATGAGATCCAGGGGCACGAACTCCGGGTGCCAGTGCGTGGCCAGCACGGCCCGTTCGCGCGGAAAGACCCTCGGCGGGGTGGCCACCCGGCGGGCCTGTTCCGGGCTCAATTCCTCGGAAAGGACGCGGAAGAATATCTCGCGGTCCTGGTCCGTGACCTCCTCGGGCACCTCCGGGGGCTGCGCGCAGGAGGCGTCGTCCTGGACCTTCTTCACGATCCGCATGGGATTCTTTCCTTCCATGAGGCCTACTTGTAGCGGTCGTGGCACTGGACCTTGACCCGCTCCAGTTCGTCGCAGGCGCTCCGCAACGCGGCGATGTCGCCGGATTTCAGGGCGATTCGAAATGATTCCAGGGCCGTCGTGTAGGGGGCGTAGTACGCGTCGCCCTTGCCGGGAAACGCGACCATGCGCTCGGAGTCGGCCACGAAGGCCTCGGCCTGGGCCGCGCCGGGCGCGCGCCCGGCGAGCACCGCCTCGCGCACCGCCTTCCAGGACCGTTTGAGCCGCTTCTTCAGCGGGCCGTACTTGGGACCGGCCGCCTTCGGCGGCCTGACGGAGACGCCGGAAGGGTCCGCCGCGCCGCCGGACTCCTCGTGCTTGGCCTTGAGCTTGACCACCACGCGGCCGTCCTTGCGCCGGACCTCGACCTTGAGCTTGGCGCAGCCGTGCAGATCGACTCCGTCCAAGGCGCCGCCGGTACCGCCCTCCAAGGCCGCCGCCAAGTCACGGAACAGTTGCGGCAACCCCTCGGAGGTCAGGGAGATTTCCACCTTGGAGTCTTGCGTCGCCTTGCCCGCCGTCCTGCCCGTATCCACGCAGTGTTCCTCGCGCCGGTTTCGCCGAACGGCCAGGATCGCCGCCCGTCGTGAGGCGCGATCCTATCCGCGACGCTCAACGACAGCGTGACGCGGGCGTGACGATTGCGTGACGATGAGCAAAAAACAGGGAGTGAATCGAAGCGGATGCGGCGATCGTTTCAGGAATGCGACACGGAATCCAGGGCGGCCAGGGCCCGCGCCAAAAGGTCCTCCAGCGGAAGCGCGGCGTCCAGCACGGCCAGGGCCGAGGCCCGGTACAGGGGCTCGCGCTCGGCCAGGACCTCGGCCACCTCGTCCAGCAGGGGTTTGCCGGTGAGCGAGGGGCGCTGCGCCTCGGCCGGGTCGCGGGCCAGCCGGGCGGCCAGCACGGAGGGCTCGGCCAGGAGCGCCAGGGTCAGTCCCCGGGCCAGCAGTTCGCGATTGCTCGGACGCAGGACCATGCCGCCGCCGCAGGCGATGACCCGGCCGGGAGCGCGGTCCACGGCCTCCAGGATGCGGGTCTCCTCGTCGCGGAAGGCGTCCCAGCCGCGCTCGGCCACGAAGTCCGCGATGCTTTGGCCCCATTTCTGGACGAAGAGGGCGTCGGTGTCCGCGAAGTCGCGCCCCAGGGCGCGGGCCAGGGCCAGGCCCAGGGTGGTCTTGCCCCCGGCGCGGGGGCCGACGAGGTAGATGTTCGGCCGCATGGTCCGGCGACTGTAGGCCAAGCCGGGGCCGCGCGCAACGCCTCCGGCCGCGCTTTGCATCCGGGCCGAACCCTGGTACACAGGCAGCCAATCCGAACGCATTCGAGGAGCCCATGAAGACAGCCATTTTCGGTTTTTCCGGGTCCGGCAAGACGGACCTCTTCGCGGCCCTGGCCGGCGAGAAGGCCGCCCAGGCGGGCAACCGGGCCATGGTCAAGGTGCCCGAGCCCCGGCTGGAGCCCCTGGCCGCCCTGTTCAGCCCCAAGAAGATCACCTACAGCGAGATCGAATACCTGGACATCCCCGGCGGCGGGGGCAAGGGCCAGGGCCTCGGGGAGCGCGTGCTCAACGAGATCCGACCCTACGACTGCCTGCTCGGGGTGCTGGACGCCTTTTCCGGCCTCTCCGACCCCAGGCAGCAGTGGAAGGCCTGCGAGGCCGACATGCTCATCGCGGACCTGGCCGTGGTGGAGAAGCGCCAGGAGCGCCTGGTCTCGGACAAGAAGAAGAACAAGGACCTGGTGAACCCCAAGGAAGAGGAGCTGCTGGAGCGCTGCCGGGCCATGCTGGAGGCCGAGAAGCCCCTGCGGACCGACGCCGAGCTGGCCGCCGACCCGGTGCTGCGCGGCTTCCGCTTCCTCTCGGCCAAGCCCGTGCTCTACGCCTGGAACTGCCCCGAGTCGGACTTCGGCGCCTTCGAGGTTCCGGCCGACGAAACCGGCCAGACCCACCTCGCGGTGTCGGCCAAGCTGGAACGCGAGCTGGCCCAGATCACGGACCCGGCCGAGCGCGAGATGTTCTTCAGCGACCTGGGCATCAGCGAATCCGTGCTCGACCGCGTCATCGCCCGCACGTACAAACTCTTGGGCCTGATCTCCTTCCTCACGGCCGGGCCCGACGAGGTGCGCTCCTGGGCCGTGCGCGCCGGGGCCAAGGCCCCGGAGGCCGCCGGAGTGATCCACTCCGACTTCCAGAAGGGCTTCATCCGGGCCGAGGTGCTCGGCTGGGCCGACTTCCTCACCTCCGGGGACTTCAAGAAGGCCAAGGAACTGGGCCTGACCCGGCTGGAAGGCAAGGAATACGTAGTGGCCGACGGCGACATCATCGAATTCCGTTTCAACGTCTAGGCGCGGGTCGTGGCGCGGATTCTCTACTTCGCCCACGACACGCCCCAGCCCTCGGGAGGCGTGCGGACCATCTACCGCCACGTCTCCATCCTGCGCAAGCACGGCCTGGACGCCTTCGTGGTCCACGCCGAGCCGGGCTACCGCTATCCCTTCGCGGCCTCGAACGCGCCCGTGCTGGCCCAGCGGCCGGGCCTGGCCCTGCTGCCGGGCGACGTTCTCGTGGCGCCGGAGAACTTCCCCCTGGAGAACCTGCCCCAGCTTCCGGGCCTGCGTTGCGTGGTCTTCCTGCAGAGTTGGTCCCTGGCCTTCCAGGGCCTCTCCGACCCCCTGGCCTGGGAGCGCCTGCCCGCGCGCCGCGCGCTCTGCGCCTCGGAGCTGCTCCTGGAGTTCGCCACGGAGTTCCTGGGCCTGACCGAGGCCCGCCTCGCGCCCGACGCCGTGGGCCCGGCCTTCCAGCCCCGGCCCAAGAAGCTCCAGATCGCCTGCATGCCCCGGCGCATGCCCGAGGTGGCGGCCCTGATCCGCGACCTCTTCCGCCTGCGCCATCCCCACCTGCGCCACGTGCCCTGGCTGGAGATCGACGGCATGGGCGAGGAGGAAGCGGCCGCCCTGCTCGGCGAGTCGGCCGTGTTCCTCTGCCTCGGCCGCATGGAGGGGCTCGGGCTGCCGGGCCTGGAGGCCCTGGCCTCGGGCTGCCTGGTCACGGGCTTCCACGGCCTGGGCGGCCGGGAGTACGCCCGGCCGGACAACGGTCTGTGGAGCGGCCAGGAGGACGTGCCGGACTGCGTACGGCGGCTGGGAGAGGCCGTGGACCTGATCCAGCACGGCGATCCCCGCGCCACGGCCATGATCGAAGCCGGAATCCGCACCGCGGCGGGCTACTCGCCCGAACGCCAGGAGCGGGAGCTGGCGGCCATCTGGAAATCCTGGCTCCGGGACGGCTGAGCGGGCGGCTTGAGCCCGGACGGCCTTTGTCCTAGCATGCGCCCATGCCCGGATCCCGCGACGCGACTCCCCTCTTCCAGGACGGCCGCCTGACGGACGTGGCCGTTCACCAGGACGGCAAGACCCGGCATCTCTGGGGCCGTGGCGGGCCGGAGGCCGAACGTGCCTTTGTCCGCGCGGCCCTGGCCACGCCGGGACTGCCGGTCTTCCTCGGCTCCGGCCTGGGCGCGGGCGTCGAGGCCGCCCTGGCCGAGGGCCGCGCACCCGTCGCCGTGGTGGACCGGGAAGCTCCGATCCTGACGGCCACGGGCTGCCGCGAACGCTTCGCCGCCGATCCGCGCGTGCTCTGGCTGGATCAGGGCGGACCGTCGGACATTCTGGAACGCCTGCGGGCCTGGGGCCGGGACAACGGCGCGCCCCTGCTGCCCGTGGCCCCGCCCTTCTACCAGCGCCTGGACCGCGCCTTCTACGGCGGCCTGCTCCAGGCCCTGGAACGCCCGGCGGAGGGCGGCTTCTTCGCCCGCATGGCCTACGCCAAATTCCGGAACGCCCTGCCCCGGGTGCTCGTGCTCGGCAGCCGCTACTTCATCATGGGCGAGGCGCTCAACGCCCTGACCGCCCTGGGCGCGCCCTTCCGACTCTTCGACCTGCACTCCCGCCGCGAGGGGTCCGATTACGGCCGCGACCTGCTCACGGCGATCGCCGAGTTCCGGCCGGACATGCTCTTCACGGTGAACCACTTCGGCTTCGACCGGGGCGGGACCCTGGCCGGGCTGCTGGAGCGGCTGCGCCTGCCCGCGGCGTCCTGGTTCGTGGACAACGCGGCCCTGAACCTGGCCCTCTTCGAACAGGCCCGCTCGCCCTGGATCCTGGTCTGCACCCACGACGCCGACGACGCCGAGCGCCTGGAGGCCGAGGGCTTCCCCCACGTCCTGCACCTGCCCCTGGCCACGGACCCGGGCATCTTCCATCCCAGCGCGCCGCGCCGTCCGGGATGGGACTTCGACGCCTCCTTCGTGGGCGACTCCAAGGCCGTGCTGGTGGGCGAACGCCTGAAGACCGGCCGCTTCCCCCGGCCTTTGCTGCGGGGCTACCGCCGCGCCGCCGCAAGCTTCCTGGAAGACCCGGACGGCGATGTGCAACGGCACCTGAAGATACGGCACCCGGACCTGGCGGCCCAGGTTGCGGCCCTGCCCGAGGCGGAACGGCGCTCGTGGTACGAAAGCCTCGTGCTGCGCGAGGCGGGACGTCTCTATCGATTCCGCTGCCTGGAGGGGCTCCTGCCCCTGCATCCGGCCGTGGCGGGCGACCGCCACTGGCGGCGGGCCCTGCGCCGCGACCGGGAATGGACCTGGCTCGGACGCCTGGACTACTACGCGGACCTGCCCGCCCTGTACCTGGCCAGCAGGGTGAACTTCAACTGCACGAGCACCCAGATGCGCGGCGCGCCCAACCAGCGGATCTTCGACGTGCCCGCCTGCGGCGGCTTCCTGCTCACGGACCAGCGGGAGCAGGTGGCGGCCCTGTTCGAGCCGGAGCGGGAGGTGGCCTTCTTCCGCGAGCCCGGGGAGATCGGCGAGGCGGCGGGGCGCTGGCTGGCCGACGAGCCCGGGCGGCTGCGCCTGGCCCAGGCCGCCAGGGAGCGCGTCCTGGCCGAGCACACCTACGCGCACCGGCTGCGCACGCTGTTCGCGGCCATGCGCCGCGCCTTCGCCTAGCTCCCGGAACCGAACTTCTCCGCCCATTCGCGGTCCAGGGCCCGGCCGTACTCCCCGGACATGTCCGGCACGGCCGAGACGCCCAGGGCCCCGAACGGCAGCGTGGCCTTGCCCAGCTTGGTTCCCACGATCCGGCTCTGGACCTCCTGCGGCAGGAGCGTCACGTCCACGGCCGGGAAGTCGCCCCAGACGCGGGGGTCGAACTTGGAGAGCTGGGCCTCGGGCGAGAGGATGAAGTCCGCCGCGACCATGGCCCCTGGCTTGTTCGGCGCGTTGAAGGGAATGAGCGTGGAGCTCAGGCCGAACACGGAACCCTCGCGCGGCGCCAGCGTGCGCACCGTGTCCCGGTACCGCCCGGCCAGAATCTCGTGCTGGGCGTGCAGGGGCTTCAGGGACACGGCCAGATCCACCTCGCCCTTGGCCATGAGCCCGGCCAGGGTCTCGGCGTCCCGGGGCGGGGTCTTGCCCCCGCCCCAGAGCAGGGGCCGCAGTTCCTCCACATAGGCCCAGAGCAGGGCCGCGCGGTCGCGGTAGAGGCCCTCGTTGAACGGTCCGGCGTACTGCTCCCCTCCCCCGGAAAGCGCGCACAGGGCCTGGCGCAGGAAGGCCGAGCCCGCGGGGTCCGGCGGCGCGGGGAAGGCGAAGCGGCCGGGATGCTCCCGGCACCAGTCCAAAAGCCCGGCGAAGGTGTCCGGCGGATTCTTGATCTTGGCGGAGTCGTACTCGAAGACGAACTGGTTCCACCCGGCCGGGACCTCGAAGCCCTCGGTGGGCAGGCCCATGTCCGAGGCCGCGACCTCGCGGTTCACGTAGGCCTGGACGTTGGGCAGCTTGTCCGCGAAGGGGCCGAACAGGGCACCGGGCCGCTTCAGGTCGCGGAAGCCCGCGCCGCCGGTCCAAAACAGGTCCACGCCGCCGGGCGAGGTCCCGGCCGCTTTCTCGGCGGTCAGCGTCTGCACCGTCGAAGCCCCTCCCTTCACGCGCTCCAGGGTGATGCCGCAGCGGCGCTTGAGCTCCGGCGCCAGCCACGTGTCCACCCAACGGGCGGCCGCCTCCGAGCCGTCCTCCATGGCCAGGCGCACCGTGGTCTCCCGCGCGGCCTCCACGGCGGCCGTGAAGTCCCGTTGCAGCCAATCCACCTCGGGTTTCTTCTCGGGCTCCTTGGAGCAGGCGGCCAGGACGCAGATCAGGGCCAGGGCGCAGACCCGGATCAGGACGGACGACAGTCGTTTCATGCGGAGATTCTCCTTGCGTGGCGGAGCGGGGTCAGCTCCGGGACTTGGGCGGCGGGGTGCAGGATTCGGAGCAGCAGGCGCCGAACAGGAAACCGCAGTAGGTGTGGAAGATGCGCGTGAGCTTGGCCCGCTGGGCCGGGGTGGGCGGGACGCGGACCACGTCGCGGGTGCGGGCCAGCAGGTCGGCCCAGGTGGGCGTCGAGGCCATGCCTGTGGCCAGGACCTCGCCGGAGGCCGTGTCCAGGAGCTGGGCCTGCATGGTGTCCGTGACCAGGGCCAGGGGCACCGGGCCGCCCGGAAAGAGCCGCGCGGCCATCACGGTCTCGCGCTCGTAGGAACCCACGTCGCCGGAACTGAAGAAGACCAGGAGCGCGGGCCGGTCCTCGGGGTCGTAGGCCACCAGGTCCACGCTCCGGGAGTAGGCCTCCCCGTCCACCTCGTAGGGCAGATCCACCTTGGTCCGCAGGCGGTCGCGGGGATAGCCCCGCTCCTCCACCAGAAGCCGCGCCAGGGCCTGGCGGAACTCCTCGTAGGTGGTCTCCTCGATCTCCTCGCCGCTGAGGTAGTCGCGCAGCGTGCCGCCGAGGCTGGTCTCGTGCATGGGCTCACCTTCCTGCCCCGTGCATAGCACGTTTCAGGGGCAAGACCAACGGCCCCCGGCGGCGTCGGCCTGGACAGGGCGCGGGAAAAGGGCCAGAACAAAGGCGAAAACGGAACGGCCCAAACGAGCCGGAAGCGGGCCGCCGCGCGCGCCGGCGGCAAGGAGACGGACATGAGCACGAGCCTGCTGGAGGACATCCGCGCCCGGACCCTGGCGGTCTGGGCCGAAAACGGTCTGCTGGAAGAACCCATCGCCGTGCGCGCCCGGACCTTGAGCGTGGAGGAGGCCCTCGGCAATCCCGAGGGCGACGACTTCCCGCTGCAGAAAGGCAAGGAGCGACTCATGGAGGCCGAGTTCCGGGGAGCCCGGGGCCAGGCCTTCACCGACCGTTTCGGGGACTTCACCGGCACCCTGGGGGATGTGGCCCGCATGCCCCTGGCGAACAACTTCCGACGGGCCGTGTTCATCGCGGCTTGCAACGCCACCCTGCGGTCCCTGGGCCTCTGCGACCGCACGATCCACTGCCGGGACTCGGGCCCGGGCGAGTGCGCGGGCCTGCTGCGCGATCACCTGCTGGAGCGTTTCCCCGGCGCGCGCATCACCCAGGTGGGCTATCAGCCCAAGATCGTCCAGGCCCTGGCCGGAAGCTTCGACCTGCGCGTCCTGGACCTGGACCCGGACAACGTGGGCCAGCCGCGCCACGGCGTGCGCATCGACGGCCCGAACACGGCGCGGGAGGCGTTGGGCCGAGCGGACCTGCTCCTGGTCACGGGCTCGACCCTGGCCAACGACAGCCTGGGGGACTTCCTGCTCGGCAAGCCGGTGATCCTCTACGGCACGACCATCGCCGGACCGGCCGCGCTCATGGGCTGGGAACGCTTCTGCGCCCGTTCCGAATAGGGACCCGCGCACAGACGCAAAAAAAGGGGGCCGCGAGGCCCCCTTCTCTTGTGCGGTTCCGGCGAGGCTACTTGAGCAGCCCTTCCCCGGCGGCGATGGCGAACTCGAAGACCGGGCTGGGAATCAGGCCCAGCACCAGGACCACGGCGGCCAGAAGGCCCGCGCCCACGACGCTGAACACGCTCGTGTCCGGGGCGGCCGAGCCCTCCAGTACGGTCTCCTCGGTGTAGGCGTGCCGCACCAGGGAGAGGTAGTAGTAGATGGCGAAGGCGCTGTTCACGGCCAGGGTGATGACCAGCCAGTTGTAGCCGTGGTCCCAGGCCGCGGTGATGAGGAAGAACTTGCCGATGAAGCCCACGGTCGGCGGCAGGCCCACCAGGGCGAAGGCCCCCACGCCCAGCGAGAAGGCCAGGGCCGGGGCGCGCTTGTACAGGCCGTTCAGGTCGTCGAGCATGAGGTTGCGGCCGTCTGAGGCCACCCGGCTCACGACCCAGAAGGCCAGCAGGTTCATGATCACGTAGGCCAGGGAGTAGAAGGCCGCGGCGGCCAGGCCCTGGGCCGTTCCGGCCACGAGACCGAGCATGACGTAGCCCGCGTGGGCCACGGAGGAGAAGCCGAGAATGCGCTTCACGTCCCTCTGGGCCAGGGCGCAGAAGTTGCCGAAGGTCATGGAGATCGCGCCCAGCCAGGCCAGGGTCGTGGTGATCTCCAGGCCGGGCTTCAGCAGCGTGGCCAGGCGCACCAGGACGACCACCGCGCCGAGCTTGGGCAGGGTGGCCACGAAGGCCGCGGTCTCGTTGCTGGCGCCCTGGTAGACGTCCGGGCACCAGAAGTGGAACGGGAACAGGGCCAGCTTGTAGAACATTCCCGCCAGGAAGAGCGAGAGTCCGATCACGGCCATGGGGGAATCGGCCCAGGCCCAGGACTTGCCCGCCAGCTCGGCGATGTAGGTGGTGTGCTGCGCGGCCAGGACGTAGGACAGGCCGTAGAGGGCCAGGGCCGTGGCCACCGCTCCGAAGAGGATGTACTTGATGCCCGCCTCGGCGGCGCGCTTGTCCGTCGCCCGCAGGGGGATGAGCGTGTACAGGCTGTAGGAGGAGAGCTCCAGGGCCAAGTAGATGGTGAAGAGTTCCGTGGCCGAGGACAGGAGCATCAGGCCCCAGGCCGAGAGGGCCAGGAACATGTAGTAGTCGCTGCGCTTCTCGCCCGCGAGCGTGGGCTGGCGAGTGGCGTTGAGCACGGCCACGAAGAAGCCCGCCGCGATGGCGATCTTGAAGAACTGGGAGAGCATGTCCAGCTTGTAGACGCCATAGAACATGACGCCGCTCGCCTTGAAGGAGACGATGGACACGAAGAAACCCAGTCCCGCGAAGAGGGGCAGCCACTTCTCCACATGGGGCTCCCAGTCCCTGTTGCCGAGGCTCTGAATGAACAGAGCCATGACCAGCATGAACTGGAAGAGTTCCGGTACGACCAGAGTCGGGCTGAAGTTCACGTCCGCCACTCCCTAGTTCTTCGCTTCCACGATGCCGTTCATCAGCTCGCGGGCAGCGGTTTGCATCGGTTGCTCCGTCTGGACCTGGGCCACCTGCTTGCGCGAGTGGTAGTCGGCCAGCAGCTTCTCGATGGAGGGGTCGATCATCTTGAGGAACACTCCAGGGGCCAGGCCGATGTAGAAGACCAGCACGGCCGGGATGAGCAGGTAGATCCACTCGCGGGAGCGCAGGTCGCGCCAGGACTTGGCCGAGGACGGCTCGCCCCAGGCCAGCTTGAGGCCGACGCGGAACATGTAGGCCGCCGCCAGGAGCGCGCCGGGCACGATGAGGAAGCCGACCAGCAGGCTGTGCTGGAAGGCGCCGATGAAGACCAGGGCCTCGCCCACGAACCCGTTGGTGCCGGGGAAGCCGAAGGAGGCCAGGGAATACAGGCCCCAGAAGAACATGAAGGCCGGCATGTACTTGCCCAGGCCCAGGTTCTTCCCGATGTCCCGGCTGTGGCTGCGCTCGTAGACCGTGCCGATCATCATGAACAGCCCGCCGGTGACGATGCCGTGGTTGAGCATCTGGAACAGGGCTCCCTCGACGCCGCGCTGGTTGAAGAGGAAGATGCCCAGGGTGACGAAGCCCATGTGGCCCACCGAGGAGTAGGCGATCAGCTTCTTGATGTCCGACTGGCCCAGGGCCACCGCGCCGCCGTAGAGGATGGAGGCGATGGAGATGGCGATCATCATCGGCGCGAAGTACTCGCTGGCCGCCGGAGTCAGGGGCAGGCAGAAGCGCAGGAAGCCGTATGTTCCCATCTTGAGCAGGATGGCCGCCAGGATGACCGAACCGGCCGAGGGGGCCTGCACGTGCGCCGCCGGAAGCCAGGTGTGGAACGGGAACATGGGCACCTTGATGGCGAAGGCCAGGGCCATGGCCAGGAAGCACCAGAACTGGAAGCGGAAGCTGAAGGTCTGCTGCATCAGGGCCGGGATGGAGAAGGTGCCGCCCTCGATGCGGAAGGCCACGATGGCCACCAGAAGGAGCGTCGATCCGGCCAGCGTGTAGAGGAAGAACTTGATCGAGGCGTACTTCCGGTCGTCACCGCCCCAGACCGCGATGAGCAGGTACATGGGGATGAGCATGGCCTCCCAGAAGACATAGAAGAGCACCAGGTCCATCGCCGTGAACACGCCCACGCAGGCCGCGGTCATGAACAGCAGGCAGAAGTGGAATTCCTTGATCCGCTTGGAGATGTAGGTCCACGAGCAGAGCACGCACAAAGGCAGGGTGAAGAGCGTCAGCCAGATCATGAGGATGCTGATGCCATCCACCGCCAGGTGGTACTCGAGCCCCCAGCGGGAAACCCAGGAGATCCGCTCCACGAACTGGAAGTCCGCGTTGAACGTATAGTTCGCCAGCGGGATCGCCAGGATGATCTCGAAGATGGAGGCGGCCAATGTGTATCCCCGCACAACCGTCTCGCCGCGGATGATGAACAGGCCCGCGGCGGCCAGAAGCGGGAAGACGACCAGACTGCTCAGAACCGGATAGCCGTAGTCCAACACAGCGACTCCGTTACGTTTGCCGGTCTAACCGAAGTACCAGACCAGTCCGAACACACACAGCGCCAGCACGGCGGCCAGGGCCAGATAGTCCTGGAGGTTGCCGTTCTGGACCTTGGCCCCGGCGCGACCGATGTTGCGCACCGTGTAGGCCGAGCCGTCCACCACCGTATCAATACCCTTCTTGTCGAACCAGACCGTGCCGGCCGCCAGAAGCAGCAGGCCGCGCAGGCCGCCGGTCCGGTAGACCTCGGTCCAGCGGTCGTCGACCCAGGCCACCGGGCGGCATACGAGCCGCAGGACGCCCCGGCCGATGAGCCGATAGAAGTAGTCGAGGTCCAGGTTGAGCTTCGCGTGCGGCGTGATGATCCCACGCATGAAGTAGAAGGCCAGCCCGGAGAAGCCGAGGAGCAGGAGCGCCTGGAGCACGTGCCAGGCGGTCCAGGGCACGTAGGCGTGCTCCACGTGGTACGGCAGGTAGCGGTAGAGCATCTCCGGGTAGAGGCCCTGGGCGATGCACAGGCCGGCGGCCAGGGCCATGCCCGCGTACATGTTCCACGGGATGGGCTTGAGCTTCATCTCCCAGTTGGTGGGCTTGCGGCCCCAGAAGGCGAAGTACGGCAGCTTGATGCCCACCGAGATGAACGTACCCACCGCGGCGATCTCCAGACCCAGGGCCAGGATGGTCCGGTGCGCCTCGGCGGCGCCCGTGATGGTCATGGTCTTGGAGATGAAGCCGTTGAAGAGCGGCATGCCCGAGATCGAGAGGGCCGCCACCATGTAAAGGATCATGACCCAGGGCAGGCGCGCCACCAGGCCGCCCAGCTTGTCCAGCTTGGCCGTTCCGGCGGCGTAGAGCAGGCAGCCGGTGCCCATGAACAGCAGGCCCTTGTACAGGATGTGGGCATAGGCGTGGGCCACCGCGCCGTTGAGCGTCATGGCCGTGCCGATGCCGATGCCCGCCACCATGTATCCGACCTGGGAGACGATGTGGTAGGACAGGATGCGCCGGGCGTTGTTCTCGATGCAGGCGTAGAGCACGCCGTAGACCGCCATCACCGTTCCGGCCACGGCCAGGACCTCCCAGCCCGCGAAGCCGCGCGCCAGGACGTAGACCGCCGTCTTGGTGGTGAAGGCGCACATGAACACCGAGCCGGTGACGGTGCCGCGGGGGTAGGCGTCGGGCAGCCAGGCGTGCAGGGGGACAACGGCGGCGTTCACGCAGAAGCCGATGAGGATGAGCCAGTCGTAGTAGGCCGCGCCCGTGGGCAGGATGTGCTCGAAGGCGAACGTGCCCGTGGCCTTGTAGCGCAGGAGCATGCCGCCAAGGAGGAACAGGCCGCCGACGGTGTGGTACAGGAAGTACCGGAAGGCGGCCAGCACGGACTCGCGGGTGCGGTTCAGGAAGACCAGGAACGTGGAGCCGAGGCTCATGAGTTCCCAGAAGAGGAACACGGTCAGGTAGTCGCCCGCGAAGACGCAGCCGAACCCACCCGCCACGTAGAGCGAGGCCGCGATGTGCTGGGCCTTGTCCTCCACGTGCAGGGCGTAAAACATGCCGATGAGCGACATGATGGCGAAGACCTGGGCGAAGACGATGGAGAGTTTGTCCACCCGGCCCCAGATCATCTGCTGGCCCAGATAGGGCACCATGCCGTAGACGCCCGGCTCCACGGTGAAGATGCTCCAGATGGCGATGACCGGCGGAAGGAGCAGGAGCCACTTCCACTGCCGTCCGGGCAGGACCGGCAGGATCAGGGCCAGGGCCAGGAAGCCCAGCGCGGGATGGATGAAGCTAGATGTCGCCATAGTGATCCTCTTTGCGTGCGATGAGAGGCTGGACGATCTTCTTCATGACCAGAACCATGATCAGGCCGACGATCAGGCCGAACCCGGCGAAGAAACCGGGATACTTGTCCAGGCCGAAGTGCGGGTGATGGGGCACGAGCACGAAGTTCAGCCCCACAAGCACGGCCAGGATGGCGAAAAAGATGATCCGCCAGGCCTTGTACTGGGCCTTGAGCCGTTCGAACAATGCGCCGAGACCGTTCATAGCCGCTCCCTAGTAGTTCCCGAAGATGCGGACGAAGTCCTGGAACAATTGCGGATAGAAGCCCAGGGCCACGGAGACGAGGGCCGTGAAGCACAGCGGCACGACCATGGTCAGGGGCGCTTCCTTGTATTTCTCGACGTCCACCACCGGCTTCATGAAGAAGGCCCGGTAGAAGATCGGCACGAAGTAGCCGGCGTTGAGCGCCGTGGACATGAGCAGCGCCACCAGGAGCACGATCTGCCCGGTCTGGAGCGTGCCGTTGACCAGATACCACTTGGAGACGAAGCCGCAGACCGGCGGCATGCCGATCATGGACAGGGACGCCAGGCCGAAGGCCCCGAAGGTCCATGGCATCTTGCGCCCCAGGCCGTTCATCAGGCTGATCTTCTTCAGGTGCGTGGCCACGTAGATCGCGCCGGCGCCGAAGAACAGGGTGATCTTGGAGAAGGCGTGGTGGGCGATGTGCATGACGCCGCCCTGCACGGCCATGGGCGTGAGCATGGCCACGCCGATGATGACGTAGGAGAGCTGGCTCACCGTGGAGTAGGCCAGCCGGGCCTTGATGTCGTCCTTGGTCAGGGCGATGAACGAGGCCGCCACGATGGTCAGGGCCGCCAGGTAGGCGGTGGGCAGGCCCAGGCCGAGGACGTCCATGGTCTGCACGCCGAAGCCGGAGAGGATGATCCGGCTCACGGAGAACACGCCCGCCTTGACCACGGCCACCGCGTGCAGCAGGGCCGAGACCGGCGTGGGCGCGACCATCGCGGAGGGCAGCCAGTTGTGGAACGGCATCAGGGCCGCCTTGGCCAGGCCGCAGATATACAGGGCGTAGGTCAGGCGGACCAGGTTCGGATGCTTGGCCACCACGTCGGCCGGGAACATGCCGTTGACCACGTTGCCCAGGCTCATGTCCAGGGTGCCGCAGAGCACGTAGGTCAGGACCATGGCCGGGAGCAGGAAGAGCTTGGACGTGCCCATGAGGTAGACCAGGTACTTGCGCGCGCCGGCGAAGCCGTCGGCGTCCTGGTGGTGGGCGACCAGGGGATACGTGAAGACGGTGATCACCTCGTAGAAGAGGTAGAGCGTGAACACGTTGGCGGAGAAGGCCACGCCCACGGCGCCGAAGATGGCCACCGCGAAGCAGAAGTAGTAGCGGGTCTGGGCGTGCTCGTTGAGCCCGCGCATGTAGCCGACGTTGTAGCTGGTGGCGAAGCCCCAGAGGAACGTGGCGATGAGCGCGAAGATCATGCCCAGGCCGTCGGCCACGAAGCTCACCGTGATGCCCGGCAGGATCGTGAACAGCGTATAGGTGTAGATCTCGCCCTTGAGCACCCCGGGAACGAACGTGAGGATCGTCAGGAAGGCCACCGCGGCGGCGATGAAGGACATGGCCTCGCGCTTGTTCACGTCGCGCCGGTTGAACCAGATGGCGAAGGGCGCCACCAGGGTCACCGCAAGGGGAATGAGGAGCTTGGCGCTTTCGATTGTCGCGGTCATGGCGCTATTCCTTCAGGCTGGAGACTGCGCTGGTTTTGGTCGTGCCGAAGCGGCGCGAAACCACTACGATGATGGCCAGGGCCAGGGTGGCCTCGGCCGCCGCCAAACCCATGACCAGGAGCGTCCCGAGCTGTCCCAGGACCGCGTTGGCCTCGGTGAGCTGGGCCGCCGCCACGATGGACAGGCCCGCGCCGTTGAGCATGAGCTCCACCGCGATGAGCATGCCCACCAGGCTCCGGCGCTGGACGATGCCGTACAGGCCGGCCACCAGGAGCATGAGGGCCACCAGTTGATACAGCGTCAGGGCGCTCATCTCTTCTCCCTCCTCTCCCAGGCCAGGAGCACGGCCCCGGACATGGCCACCAGGAGCACCACGGAAATGAGTTCAAAGGCCAGGAAGTACTGCTCCAGGAGGCCCTTGCCCAGCTCGACGATGGGCACCTCCAGCGGCACGGCCTTGGAGGCGGCCGGGTGCTTCATGAGCAGCCAGGACAGGATCGCCGCCGGGGCCAGACCGGCCAGCAGCGCATAGAGGTACTGCTTCACCGGAGCGGGTTCGGCTTCCTCGCCCTCGCCGTGCGCCCGGGTGAGCATCACGGCGAAGAAGATGAGCACGCAGACCGCGCCCACGTAGATGAGCAGCTGCATGAAGGCCATGAAGGGGGTGTTCAACAGCAGGTACATGCCCGCCACGCCGAAGAGCGTGACGACGAGGCCCACCAGGGCCCGCACGAGGCTGCTGCTGCCCACGGCCAGTACGGCTCCGCCCAGAATGATCAGGGCGTAGACCGCGAACGCGACTTTCGCCAACACTTCCATCTTACGCCTCTTTGGTCTCGGCTTCGGGCTTGGACTCGGCCTGGTGGCCGCTCTTCTCGGCCTGGCTCCTGAGCCGGGCCAGCAGGTCGTACTTGAAGTCGTTCCTGCTGGTGCCGACCACATACAACTCATTGGAGAACCGGATGGAATCCACGGCGCAGGCCTCGATGCAGGTGCCGCAGAGGCTGCACAGGCTGAAGTCGTACTTCCACTGGGCCGGCTCCTTGGGGGCGGACGGCTTCTTGACCTTCTCGCCGCGCGCCTCGGCGTCCTTGATGGCCTGCTCCTCCTCGGGGGTGAGCTTGGGCGGCTTGGACTTGACCACCGTGATGCAGCCGCTCGGACAGGCCGTGACGCACATCAGGCAGGAGATGCACTTGGGCTTGGCGGGGTCCTTGGGGCCGGCCACCAACTCGATGTGACCGCGATAGGTCTTGTTGATCTCCGGGTCGATCTCCTTGCGCGGATAATGCACGGTCACGTGCTTCTGGCAGAAGTACTTGCCGGTGACCTGAAGACCCACGATGAGGCTCCAGAGATCGGCGATGGACCGGAAGAATTTCTTGATGGGGTTCATTGCTCCTCCACCGCCCTAGAAGACCTTCATGAGGAAGGCGGTGCCCAGCAGGTTGAGCGTCGCCAAGGGCAAGAGCCACTTCCAGTTGATGTTCAACAGCTGGTCGAAGCGGATGCGGGGATAGGTCCAGCGGAACCAGATCATGGCGCCCAGCAGGGCGTAGACCTTGACCAGGTACCACCAGAAGCCGTCCACGCCCGGGCCCTTCCAGCCGCCCAGGAAGAGCGCCGTGCAGACGCCGCAGACCACGATCATGTTGGCGTATTCCGCCAGGAAGAACATGCCGAAGCCCATGCCCGAGTACTCGGTGTGGAAACCGGCGGTCAGCTCGGACTCGGCCTCGGGAAGGTCGAAGGGCGCGCGGTTCGTCTCGCCCAGGGCGCTCACCAGATAGATGATGAAGGCCAGGGGCTGGGTGACGATGTTCCACTGCCAGGGCCAGGAGCCCTGCTGGCCCACGATGGTCGAGAGGTTCAGGGTGCCGGTCTGGAAGGCGATGGCCAGCACGCACAGGAGCAGCGGGATCTCGTAGGCCACGGACTGGGCCACGGCGCGGCCGGCGCCCAGGAGGCCGTACTTGTTGTTCGAGGCCCAGCCCGCCAGAAGCAGGGCCAGGACGTTGAAGCCCGCGAAGGCCAGGATGAGCAGGATGCCCAGGTCCACTTCCCAGACCGTGAGCACCGGCCCGAAGGGCAGGGGCACGAACATGAGCAGGACCGGGAAGAAGGACAGCAGCGGGGCCATCCAGAAGAGGATCGGATCCGCGTTGTCCGGGGTGAAGAGCTGCTTGCCGATGAGCTTGAGCGCGTCGGCGATGGGCTGGATCACGCCGTGCGGACCGACCTCGAAGGGGCCGGGGCGGCGCTGGAAGTGGCCCGCGCCCTTGCGTTCGGCGTAAACCAGCACGAGGCCGTTGAGGCCCACGAAGGCGGCCACGGCCACCAGGCCCACGACGATGCGGATGAGTTCTGTGGCGATTCCGTTCATGTGCTCCTACCTGTCGATCTCGGGAATGATCAGGTCCAGGCTGCCGAGAATGGCCACGGCATCGGCCAGCAGCGTGCCCTGGGAGGCTTCGGCGAACAGGCTCAGGTTGGAGAAGCCCGGAGCCCGCAGCTTGATCTTGTAGGGCATCTTGCCGCCGTCGCTGACGATGTGCACGACGATCTTGCCGCGCCCGCCCTCGACCGCGAAGCAGGCCTCGCCCTTGGGCGCCTTCCAGGTGTACTTGGGCGCCTTGTCCACCATGATCTTGCCCTCGGGGAGCTGGGCCAGGGCCTGCTCCACGATGCGCATGCTCTGCTCAATCTCGTCCAGGCGCACCAGGTAGCGGGCCATGGCGTCGCCCTTCTGGTACACCGGCGCCTGCCAGTCGAAGCGGTCGTACACGGAGTACGGCTCGGCCCGGCGCACGTCGTAGTCGATGCCCGAGCCGCGGGCCACCGGGCCGGTGGCGCCGTAGCGGCGGATCATGTCCTGGTCGAAGAAGCCGATCTCCTCGACGCGCTTGCGCAGGATGATGTTGTCGGTGACGAGCGCCTTGTACATGGGCAGCCGGGTGCGCATGTAGGGGATGAATGCCTTGCAGAGCTCGATGAACTTGTCATTGATGTCCGCGCAGACGCCGCCGATGCGGAAGGAACTGTAGGTCAGCCGCGAACCGGTGAGGATCTGGAGCATGTCCAGGAGCTGTTCGCGGTCGTCGAAGGCGTACATGATCGGGGTGAACGCGCCGAGGTCCAGGATGTACGCGCCCCACCAGAGCAGGTGCGAGGTGATGCGGTTGAGCTCCGTGGAGATGACCCGGACGAACTCGGCCCGCTCGGGCACCTCGATGCCGCCCAGGCGCTCGGCGGCCCCGGCGAAGGCCCAGTTCCAGGCCAGGGGATGACCGTAGTCCACGCGGCCCATGTTGGGCATGTACTGGACCAGGGTCTTCACCTCGGCCATCTTCTCGTGCATCCGGTGCAGGTAGCCGAGCACCGGTTCGGCCCGCACGACATACTCGCCGTCCATCTCCATCAGGACCCGGAGCACGCCGTGGGTGGACGGGTGCTGGGGACCGAGGTTCAGGATGAGCGTGTTCTCGCGGGCGCCCTTCTGGAAATTCTGGGTGTAGAAATCACCCGTCACCAGATCCAGTTTTTCGTTACGCATCGTCGCTCCCGTTGGTCCTTTCGGCCTGTCAGGCCCCGGTTGCCTCGGCGGCCTTGGCCTTCTTGCCCTCGTCCTCGGCCTTGGGGGTCAGGAGGTCGAAGCCCGGCACGGCCCGCACCACCTCGCAGGGGGTCAGCAGATCCGCCAGCGCGACCCGGGCGCCCTCCTCCTTCTGGAGGGGATGCACGTCCAGGTCCGCGGGCAGCAGCAGGGGCACCAGGTTGGGGTTGCCGCTGAACTCGATGCCGTAGAAGTCGAGGGTCTCGCGCTCGTGCCACTCCGCGCCGTGGAACACCCCCGCGATGGAGGGCAGCTTGGGGGCGGCGTGGGACACGAGCACCCGCAGGGCGACGCGGCAGGGACGGTCCATGTGGTCGAAGAGGTAGACCACCAGGTAGCCCTCCTTGGCGTCGATGGCCGTGACGCTCTCCAGGAAGTATTCTTCCTTATGGAGGAGCTTGGCGGCGCGGACGATCTCGGAGGCGGACAGAAACACGGACCAATGGATGCCGGTCTTGGCGTAGTCGCACTTGGTCACGCACTGGGGAGACAGCTGGTCGAGGACGGTCTGGATCATTTGCCGCCTCCCTGCACCGGATTCGGCCACCAGCGGCGGCCGGTCATCTTCTTCTGGATTTCGAACAGGCCTTCGAGCAGGCCCTCGGGGCGGGGCGGGCAGCCCGGGACGTAGACGTCCACCGGGATGAGGTTGTCCACGCCCTCCACGATGCCGTACTGGCCCTTGAACCGGAAGGGGCCGCCGGAAATGGCGCAGTTGCCGAGCGCCATGACGTACTTGGGCGCGGGCATCTGCTCGTAGAGGCGGACCACGGCCGGAGCCATCTTCTTGGTCACGGTGCCGGCCACGATCATGAGGTCGGACTGGCGCGGGGACGGGCGGAAGACCTCGGCCCCGAACCGGGAGATGTCGAAGCGGGCCATGCCGACGGCCATCATCTCAATGGCGCAGCAGGCAAGGCCGAAGGTCATGGGCCACAAGGACATGGCCCGGCAGATGTCCAGAATGTTCTGGACAGCTTCCACCTTGATGATCGGCGGATCGATGCGCGCTCCGCCGGCGGTGAGGCACTCCGGCTTGACTACAGCCGAATCTTGTGCGGCCATGTGAACACCCCTTTTGCCCAGAAATAGACGATGGAAAGACCAAGGAAGGCCAGGAAGATGAAGACCTTGACGAAGGCGATCCAGCCCTCGGCCAGATGATACTGCACGGCCACGGGGAAGAGGTAGAGAACGTCCACGTCGAAGGCCAGGAAGATGAGTGCATAGACGTAGTAGTTGACGCCGAACTTGGTCCAGGAGCTGCCGAACGGCCGCATGCCGCATTCATACGGCATGCCGATGTCGCCCCCGCGAGCCCTCGGGGAAACGAGGGACGCCAGGATCAAGGGGCCTCCGGCAAAGAGAATGCCGACGACCAAGAACAAGATAATGGCAAGATGCAGCCAATTAAAGACCATAAGCCACCCTTCCTTGCGGATGTAGCATCAATGTATCAGAAAAGAGACACAGTCACAGCGGTCGGAAAAGTGGCTTTTTATTTGCCCCAATTCAAAGGGGACGTCAACCCCTTTTTTTCAAAAACGACGGGAGAAAAACAGAGAATCGGGGGAGGAAATCAGGGCGAAAAACGGGGCGGAAATCGGGGGGATGCGTAGGGAGGATCGGCCCCTCCCCCGGGGAGGTCAGCCGGGAATGCTCCCGGCGAAGGCCAGGCGGTTTCCTCCCTCCTTCTTCGCCGCATACATGGCCGCGTCGGCGCGGCTGACGAGGGTGCTGGCGTCCTCGGCGTCGCCCGGAAACAGGCTCACGCCCACGGAGACGCCGATGCGGAACTCGGCGGCCCCGATGAGGAAGGGCTCCACCAGGGCGGCGATCATGTTCTCGGCCGCCTGGTTCACGCTGTCCAGCTCGGTGACGCGCTCCAGGAGCACGCCGAACTCGTCTCCGCCCAGGCGCGCCAGGGTGTCCGAGGCCCGCACGCGGCGGCGCAGCCGCCCGGCGGCCTGGAGCAGCAGCTCATCGCCCGCGCGGTGGCCGAAGTTGTCGTTCACGGACTTGAACCCGTCCAGGTCCAGGAAAAGCACGGCCAGGCCGTAGCCGTACCGCTTGGCCCGGGCCAGGGCGTGCTCCAGCCGGTCGAAGAAGAGCAGGCGGTTGGGGATGTTGGTCAGGCCGTCGTAGGTGGCCCGGTAGTGCAGGTCCAGGGCGCTCTTCTTGCTCTCGGTGGTGTCCTCGAGCACGCCCTCGATGAGCCGTTCGCCGTCCGGGCCCTCCGCGAGCCGCGAACTCTCCGAGACCCAGATGTGTTCCCCGTCGCTGCGGCGGATCTGATATTCGCGGTTGGCCACCACCCCGTCGCGCAGCAGCTTCTCCAGGTAGACTCGGCGCTCCTCGGAGTCCACCAGGATGTCCAGGCCCATGCCCGGGCGGCCCACCAGTTCGGAGGGCGAGTCATAGCCCAGAAGCCGCGCGGTGGCCGGATTGACCTCCAGGAAGGTGCCCTCCAGGTCGCACTGGAAGATGCCCTCCACGGCCCGCTCGAAAATGGTCCGGTACTTCTCCTCGGCCCGGCGCAGGGCCTCCTCGGTGCGGCGGCGCTGGGCGATCTCGGCCTCCAGCAGGGCCTTCTGGCGGCGCAGGTCGATGAACACGTTCACCTTGCTGCGCAGCATCTGGGCGTCCACCGGGCGGAAGAGATAGTCCACGGCCCCCACCTCGTAGCCCCGGCGCACGTTCTCCAGATCCTGGAAGATGGAGGTGACGAAGATGATCGGAACGCCCGCGCCGCGCGGCGACTCCTTGATCGCCCGGGCGGTGTCGTAGCCGTTGAGGCCCGGCATCTGCACGTCCAGGAGGATGAGGGCGAAGTCGTGGGCCTCGACCATCTCCAGGGCCTGCTGCCCGTCCTGGGCCGTGCGGATGGCGATGTCCCCGCGCTTGAGCATGTGCTCGAGCACCACCAGGTTCATGGGGGTGTCGTCGACGATGAGGATTTCCAGCGGCTTGTCGGGCACGGGCTCTCCGATACCGGCCTCAGGCCGGGGCGCCCGGCGCGGACCGGGTGAGCAGGAAACCGCCCCGGGGATCGGGCACGGCGCGCAGGACGAAGTCGAAGCGGTCCAGGTCCAGGCAGAGCTCCAGGTCCCGGGGCGGGGCGTAGTCCTTCTCCGGGTCGTGGAACTTGGCCGCGCTGGGCACGGTCGGCAGGTAGTTCGCCAACGTCTTGAAACTGTTGGGGAAGCCGTCCAGCTCGTTCTTGATGTAGATGGCGCACATGGAGTCCTCGGGGCTGGGCAGGAGCCCGGCCTCGCCGAGGGCCACCAGGGTCACGGTCTCGGGCCCGCGCGCGCGGATGTGGTCCACCACGGCCTGGGCGTTGACGAAGGAGCCGGTGACGATCTCGTCCGCGCCGTCGGCGGCGGCCAGCCCCTGGGTGCCGGCGCTGGTGGTGAAGACCACCTGGCGGCCGCCGAAGTCCACGTTCTCCACCAGGGCCGGGGAGTTGCCGTAGTCGAATCCCGGCAGGGGGATGCAGTCGCGTTCGCCCATGAGCGCCGCGCCGGGCAGGGAGCGGGCCAAATCCCGGGCCTCGTCCTCCCCGGCCACGGCCAGGATCTCGCCGCCCGAGGCGGCCACGAAGCAGGCCGTGGTGAAGGCCCGGAACACGTCGATGACCACGGTCAGCCCTCGGGCCTCCCGGGCGCCTTCCAGTCCATAGGTGATGTATACGTTCACGGTCACCTCGCGGGTGTGCCGCCGGGCCCGCCGATTCGCGGGAAGCCGCCCGGCGGCGGAGCTTCGCGTACGGGTCTAAGCCGGTACAGACAAGGCGTCAAGACCCGCGCGCCTTGCGCGGGCTTGGATTTTCTTCTATATGCGGGCCTGACGAAAAGCGTCAACCATCGACAGGGAAGGACGACATGCGCAAGCGGATTCTCGTCACCGGCGGCTCGGGCTTCATCGGCTCCCATCTCTGCGCCCGCCTTCTGGAGGAAGGCTGCGAGGTCCTCTGCGCGGACAACTTCTTCACCGGACGCAAGGAAAACGTCGTGCCGCTGCTGGGGAACCCCTACTTCGAGCTGCTGCGCCACGACATCACCTTCCCGCTCTACGTGGAGGTGGACGAGATCTACAACCTCGCCTGCCCGGCCTCGCCGATCCACTACCAGTTCGACCCGGTGCAGACCACCAAGACCTCGGTGCACGGGGCCATCAACATGCTCGGCCTGGCCAAGCGCATCAAGGCCAAGATACTCCAGGCCTCGACCTCGGAGGTCTACGGCGACCCCGTGGAGCACCCCCAGCGGGAGAGCTACTGGGGCAACGTCAACCCCATCGGCCCCCGGGCCTGCTACGACGAGGGCAAACGCTGCGCCGAGACCCTGTTCTTCGACTACCACCGCCAGCACCGGCTGCGCATCAAGGTGGCCCGCATCTTCAACACCTACGGCCCGAACATGGCCCTGAACGACGGCCGGGTGGTCTCCAACTTCATCGTCCAGGCCCTGCGCGGCGAGCCCATCACGGTCTACGGCGAGGGCTCGCAGACCCGCTCCTTCTGCTACGTGGACGACCTCGTGGACGGGCTGGTGCGGTTCATGAACTCCGGGGACGACTGCACCGGGCCGGTGAACCTGGGCAATCCCGGGGAGTTCACCATCCTGGAGCTGGCCCGCAAGGTCGTGGAGATGACCGGCTCGAAATCGGAGATCATCTTCGAGCCCCTGCCGCACGACGATCCCATGCAGCGCAAGCCGGACATCGGCCGGGCCGAGAGCCTCCTGGGCTGGCGGCCGGCCGTGCCCCTGGAACAGGGGCTGGTGAAGACGGTGGACTACTTCCGCCGGGTTCTGTCCCGCTGAGGCCCGGGTCTCAGGGCCGGGGGCGAATGCCGGAGGCCAGGCTCCTCTCGATGAGGACCGCGGCCTTGGACAGGTCGTCGGCCACATGGTCGGGCGCGCACTGCCCGGTGGACTCCACGCCCGCGCCGTAGCCCGAGCGGACCAGGATGGTGCGCGCGCCCACGGCCTGGCCCAGTTCCACGTCGCACGGCTTGTCTCCGATCACGAAACACTCCGAGGGGCGGAAATCCAGGGCCTCGGCGGCCTGTTCGATGAGGCCGGGCTGGGGCTTGCGGCAGTCGCAGCGGTCCTCCGGGGTGTGCGGGCAGAAGAAGATGCCCTCGATCTCCACGCCCTCGGCCAGGAGCAGCTCCAGCATGCGGCCGTGGATCTGCCGCAGCGTCTCCAGGCTGAACATGCCCCGTCCCACGCCGGACTGGTTGGTGATCACGGCCAGCTTGCAGCCGATCCGCCGCAGCCGCCGCAGGCCCTCGGCCGCGCCGGGCAGGAGCTCCACCTGCGTGGGATCGGACAGGTAATGCCGCTCGACGATGATGGTGCCGTCACGGTCCAGAAGGACCACTGGCGCGCGTTCCATGGCTCTCTCCTTTGGGTGCGTCCCGCTCCGGAAAGCGGTTCCGGGATGCCATACGCGCCAAAGGCGATCAGATCAACAGAAACCGGCCGCGCCGGGGGCGCCATTCCCTCAATGACGCGACAACCTATTGAAATTCAACGCTGTTGATTCATTCCGGCGAGAGGCCGAGGGCCGCCCAGTAGCGTTCGGCCAGAACCCGGCAGCGGTAGAGCCGCTCGACCTTTTCCCTGGCCGCGCGGGCCATGTCCGCGCGCAGCCCCAGGTCGTCGGCCAGCCGCAGGACATACTCGGCCCACTGTCCGGGCCGCTCCACCAGGAAACCGTCCCGGCCATGCTCCACGATCTCCGGGTTGGCCCCGGCGGCCGAAGCCACGGGCACCACGCCGCAGGCCATGTAGCGCAACAGGCGGAAGCCGCTCTTGCCCCGGCGGTACTCGTCCTCGTCCAGGGGCAGGAGCCCGATGTCCATCTCCCGCAGCAGTGCCACCTCGCTTTCCGGGGTCCAGGCCGCCATGTCGGCCAGGGTCCTGCATTTCTCGGCGAACCGGCGCTCGGCGACCACGTTCAGCCGCAGGCGGTCGGCGTGCGGCTCCAGGGCCTTGAGCACCTCGTCCAGGGCGGAGAGTTCCCAGGCCGCGCCCATCCAGCCCACCAGGGGGCGGCCGTCCGGCGGCGCGGGCCGGAACGCGGGCGGGGAATAGAGGTCCGTGTCGATGGGCGTGGGCGCCACGGCCACCTCCGGCCGCAGCTTGAGCGCCTCTCCGGCCAAGTGCGCGCTGGCGGCCAGGACCACGTCCATCTGCGGGACCATTTCGGCGAAACGCTTGCGGGCCTTGCGCAGACGGCGCTCAGCCAGGGGCGCGGCCCGCTCCCCGGGGTGCAGGGCCCAGAGCGCGTCGTCGAAGTCGAAGGCCAGGCGTCCGCAGCGCTTGCGGAGCACGCTCAGCTCCAGCGGCGAGAAGAGCTTTTTCTGGACCACGGCCACCGTGCTCCTGGGCAGGCGCGCGAGCCAGAACAGCCGCCGGGGGAAAAACTTCGGCACGGGCCGCCAGTCCACGGCGAGGCCCCGGGCGGAGCCCTCGGCCACCAGCGGCAGGACACGAAAGCGGACGCTGGGCAGCGTCGCGCCGGATTGGGTCAGGAACAGGACATCCAGGGTCATGGGATGATGGCGCTCAGACGCCGTGTTGACGGTTCCCCCGCAGACATTCGTCCACCAGGTCCAGGTAGGGCTCCAGCCCGCAGGCCACGTCGGCGGGCCAGGAAAACGCTCCGGGGCGCGGTTCTCCGGCCACCCGCTCCAGCAGGGGGGCCAGGGCCGCGTGATCCCCGGGGTCGTCGAAGATCGCCTCCGGCGGCAGAAAGGCCGCGCTGCCGTTGAAACGGCTGGAAACCGTGCGGCAGCCGCAGGCCAGGGCCTCCAGCACGGCGTTGGAGCAGGCGTCGTAGAAGGTGGCCAGGCAGAAGACGTCGGCGGCGTTGTAGAAGCCGGGCATGTCCTCCACGCGGCCCAGGAAGCGCACCCGCGCCTCCACGCCCAGTTCGCGGGCCAGACGCAGGTAGTGTCCCGCGCCCCGTCCCCCGGCAACGCGCAGCACGAAGCGCTCCGGCAGCAGGGCCAGGGTCCGCAGCAGCGGGGCGATGCCCTTGAGGGCGAAATTCGTGGCCGCCGTGGCGATCACCACCTGATCCGGGACGATCCCCTGCTCCGCCCGCAGCCGCGCCCGCTCCGTCTCGTCCAGGGGATGGAAGCGCGAAAGGTCCGGGCGGTTGTAGATCACCCGCACGTCGCTCCGGGCCAGCACGGGGTGGGCCTCCAGGAGCCAGTCCCGCACCAGCTCCGAGACGCAGACCACCACCCGCGCCGAGCGGGCCTGGCGGGCCTCGATGGCCAGGGAGAGCCAGTTGGCCGGGGAGAGGCGTCGGCGGAGCATCTTCAGGGCCCGAGGCAGGCCCGGGCTCCAGGCCCGCTTGGACAGCCGCCAGAACACGGGCAGCGGCCCGCCGCCGATGCGCAGGACGTCCTGGGAAAGAGTCTTGCCCAGGCCCAGGACGAGATCGTAGCGGCCGCGCCGCACGGCGGCCTCGGCGGCCAGGCTGAACCAGAGGGTCTTGAGGGCCTTGAACGGGCCGAAGCGGCCCACGCGGATCACGCGGACCCCGCGCGGGGTTTCGACCTCCTGACGGGCGCAGATGAAGTCCACGGCGTAGCCCGCCCCGGCCAGGGCCGCGGCCAGGCGCAGGCCGAAGCCCTCCGCGCCCCCGTAGGCGCTCAGCCGGGGCATGACCACGGCAAGCCGTGCGTCGGCCATGCTCACGCTCCGCGCATCCCTGTCCGCCCGGAACGGGCGGAGGCCTCAAGCTTCCACAAAGCCGGTTGCCCCCGGCGGCATTGCGCCGTATACCAAGTCATCGAACCGAAACATTGAGGGACCATGCTTTTCCACACCACGACAGCCGACCTGGACCTTTTCATTCTTCTGAACCAGAGCCTGCGCGCACCCGCGCTGGACGCCATCCTGCCGGTCTTTTCCTCGCGGCTGGCGCTCTTGGTCCTGCTGGCCGCCGCCCTGGCCTGGGCCGTCCGCCGCGCGGGTCCCAGGCAGATCGCGCTCTTCCTGGTGCTCCTGGCGGGCATGGGCCTCTCGGACCTGGCCTGCGGCCAGATCAAGGACCGCGTGCTGCGGGTCCGTCCCCTGAACGCCGTCCCGGGGGCCTTCTACCAGGAAAACGGAACCTGGCAAACCCGGCCGCCGGACTTCGTCCAGACCAAGGAAAACGGCTCCTCCTATCCCTCGGCCCACGCCGCCAACTCCATGACCCTGGCCGTGCTGGCCATGCTCCTCTGGCGCCGGACCCGGCCCTGGCTCGGCCTGCTGCCGCTGCTGGTGGGCTGGTCGCGGGTCTATCTGGGCAAGCACTACCCCACCGACGTGCTGGCGGGCTGGCTCCTGGGAATCGTCGTGGCGTTCATCGTCTGGCAGGTCTGGACCCGGCTGCCCGAACGCCTGCGCCCGCCATCCGGCGGCTAGTCCTCGCCCTCCTCCACGGCCCCGGCGACCTCGGCCCGGTGGCGGCGGTACATGCTCACGCCCAGGACCGTGGCCAGCAGGAACAGGGCCACGCTGAGCCCGATCTGGATCACGGAGCTGACGTTCACGCCGCTGCCGAAGAGCGCGAAGACCGCCGTCTGCGGCAGGTAGCCCAGGAGCGAGCCCGCAAGGAACGGCCGCACCGGGATGCTGCTCACCCCGGCGAGGAGATTGGTGACGAGGTTGCTGCCCAGGGGCAGGAGCCGGATGATCAGGGCCATGCGCAACGGGTCGCGGCGCAGGAAGGCGTCCACCTTGGCCACCCGCCCCTTGAAGCGGTGGGCCACGAAATCCCGGGCGAAGAAACGCGCGAAGCCCACGGCAAGGCCGCAGCCCAGGCCCGAGCCCAGGGTGCCCAGGAGCAGCCCCCACCAAAAGCCGTAGACGTATCCGCCGATGAAACAGAGGAACTGGCGCGGCACGCCCAGGGCCGTGAGCGCTCCGGCCACGGCCACATAGAGGAACACGCCGACCGCGCCCTGGTCGCGGATATGGGCGTCGAACCACTGGCGGTCGCTGAGCACGCCCTGCTCGCCCGCCCAGCGCAGGGCCCAGACGGCCAGGCCCATGAGGGCCAGCATGCCCAGGCCCTTGAGCAGGGGCTTGAGAAAGGCCCGGTTGTCGCGGTTCGCGGCGCTCACGGGTTGCGCACCTCCGCCCGGCGGGCGGCCCGGCCCGCGTTCACGGCCACGGCCGCCAGGACCACGAATTGCCCGGCCAGGAGCACGGCGTCGGACTGGACCCAGGCGTAGGCCAGCCCGGCCGCTCCGCCGACGGAAAGTCCCGCCAGGGCCCAGGCCGGAGCCTTGGGCGCGGTCCGGCGAAAGGCCTCGGGCCGGAGGAAGAAGAGGGCCTGGCCCAGACAGGCCGCGGCCAGGAGCCACCAGTATTCGGGCAGCGCCATCGGGCCTCCCGGGTCACTCGCTTTTTTCGCGGATGGAGTAGAGAAAGCTGCGCTTCTGGAGCCAGCGCACGCCGATGAGGTCGTAGAGTCCGGCCACGGCCCGGTCCCAGGTGCCATACTTGGACACGCCCTTGAGGCGCGGCCGGTGGTTCACCGGGGCCTCCTCCACCCGCGCGCCCTGCATCTTCATCAGGGTGGGCAGGAAGCGGTGCATGCCCTTGAAGCGCGGCAGGCGGCGAGCCATCTCCGCGCGCATGATCTTCAGCGAGCAGCCGGTGTCGCGCACGGTCTCGCGGGTCAGGCGGTTGCGCACGCCGTTGCCGATCTTGGAGGCGATGCGCTTCATGAAGCTGTCGCGGCGCTTGAGCCGCCAGCCGATGGCCATGTCCGCGCCCGCGTCGAAGAGTTGGAGCAGCTTGGGGATGTCCGCCGGGTCGTTCTGGCCGTCGGCGTCCAGGGTGGCGATGATCGCGCCGCGCGCGGCGTCGAAGCCCGCGCAGAAGGCCGCCGACTGGCCCCGGTTCTGGGCGAAGGCCAGGTAGCGCACTTCGGGATGGGCCGATGCCAGGCGCTGGATCACGCCCAGGCTGCCGTCCGTGCTGGCGTCGTCCACCAGGACGACCTCCCAGGCGCGGCCAAAGCCGGGCGCCGCCTGGCGGATTTCGGCCAGGAGCGGTTCCAGGTTGTCCTCTTCATTGAAGACCGGCAGGACGATGGAGAGCATTTCGGGCTGCATGACCGGATTGGGATACGGAATTTCGCGGGGGATGTAAATATGGAGTTGACAAACTCGGCCGAGACGCCTAATTACCACTTTCTCACGTGACGCGGGGTGGAGCAGTACGGTAGCTCGTCGGGCTCATAACCCGAAGGTCGTAGGTTCAAATCCTGCCCCCGCTACCAGAAAGATGAAGGGCTTGGAGAAAATCTCTCCAAGCCCTTTTTCGTTTTCCTAACCTATTCCTAACCAGGAATCTCCTCTGGAGGAAACACCTCCTCTTCCTTGAGACCATACAGGGCCGCGTCGGCGCGGGCCCCTGGACGCAGGTTTCTTCGCTGACGCCCCGCGTGGGGGGCGTCGGACGTGTGGCACGACGTGGTGCGGATGCGCACCCTGTTTCAATCCACGCCCCCGCGTGGGGGGCGTCTTCACCTACGTGGACCAGCGCAAGGTGTGCTCAAAGTTTCAATCCACGCCCCCGCGTGGGGGGCGTCGGGAGGGAGGGCGGAATGGACCAGCACGATCTCCTGTTTCAATCCACGCCCCCGCGTGGGGGGCGTCCGTCTTGTTTTTGCGGATTCTGCACGGGAACCATGAGTTTCAATCCACGCCCCCGCGTGGGGGGCGTCCCACCACGGCGGCGACAGGTACGGGAGCGATAGCGTTTCAATCCACGCCCCCGCGTGGGGGGCGTCGGCAGGCGTCGGACGGAGGTTCGCTATCCGGCCCGTTTCAATCCACGCCCCCGCGTGGGGGGCGTCCTCATCATCCCCCAACGGTGGAGCGAGAACCGTGTTTCAATCCACGCCCCCGCGTGGGGGGCGTCATCCAGCCAAGAAACCAAAGGGGACAATATGAATGTTTCAATCCACGCCCCCGCGTGGGGGGCGTCCCCTCTTGCCGTAGTGCTTGCAGAGCTTGCGCACGTTTCAATCCATGCCCCCGCGTGGGGGGCGTCTTCTCGGATAGGGGCAGGTCGCCGATGACCCCGCGTTTCAATCCACGCCCCCGCGTGGGGGGCGTCGACGCACTCCGAGTTGGGGAGGCCCGACGCCTGGTTTCAATCCACGCCCCCGCGTGGGGGGCGTCTTCGACCGGGAACCTGAACGTTGACCGTGGACTGTTTCAATCCACGCCCCCGCGTGGGGGGCGTCATCACTGAACTGTGCGAATGTGTCCTCTCCTGAGTGTTTCAATCCACGCCCCCGCGTGGGGGGCGTCACGTCCGCGGACCCCACCTCCGTGATCCACGAGGGTTTCAATCCACGCCCCCGCGTGGGGGGCGTCCTCATCACCCTGGCCTCGGTCCTGCTCTACCTCCAGTTTCAATCCACGCCCCCGCGTGGGGGGCGTCCCTCGGCCTCGATCTGAACCTTCACCCCCGCGCGGTTTCAATCCACGCCCCCGCGTGGGGGGCGTCACCAGGGGGCACATCCACACCCGGCAGTTTCGGCGTGTTTCAATCCACGCCCCCGCGTGGGGGGCGTCCTGGGCGAAGTCCAGGGCTGCGGCAAGGCTGGCGTGGTTTCAATCCACGCCCCCGCGTGGGGGGCGTCCGTCACGCCCATCGAAAGGGCGCAGGATTACGCGTTTCAATCCACGCCCCCGCGTGGGGGGCGTCGCACCATCTACGCCGGGGCCGTGCTGCGCGACCTGTTTCAATCCACGCCCCCGCGTGGGGGGCGTCACGAGACCAAGCCTTCCTATTCCAAGGACCGCCACGTTTCAATCCACGCCCCCGCGTGGGGGGCGTCCTACTCCGCACACCTCACGCACAAACCCGTGCCCGGTTTCAATCCACGCCCCCGCGTGGGGGGCGTCCCCCCCCGGCAGGGAGTGCTGTGCCCCACGTGCAGTTTCAATCCACGCCCCCGCGTGGGGGGCGTCCGCGGCCGTGGTCGCGGTCTGGGCCATGCTCCTGGTTTCAATCCACGCCCCCGCGTGGGGGGCGTCGCGAGTTGCACGGCTTGGTGTACGTCGGGCATACGTTTCAATCCACGCCCCCGCGTGGGGGGCGTCGTGGGATGTGGGCGTCCGGGTGGTGATCACACACGTTTCAATCCACGCCCCCGCGTGGGGGGCGTCCATCGCCCCCGACCGGACGCACTTCCACCACTTGGTTTCAATCCACGCCCCCGCGTGGGGGGCGTCCGCCTTGGTCCCATTGGGGTCAAGTCTCTGCTCGGTTTCAATCCACGCCCCCGCGTGGGGGGCGTCCCGTGGTCGGCGGACCCCGTTGCCACCTGATCAGGTTTCAATCCACGCCCCCGCGTGGGGGGCGTCTTTCGGACATGCTCATGCGCATCAGTGACACCGAGTTTCAATCCACGCCCCCGCGTGGGGGGCGTCATGCCCGTGCGCGGCTCCATTCCAGCGCCTCAAGTTTCAATCCACGCCCCCGCGTGGGGGGCGTCCTGGCCCGTGGCCCCGGGGGCGTAGATGCCTGACGTTTCAATCCACGCCCCCGCGTGGGGGGCGTCTGCTGCCGGACGCCGAGCGCTGCGCCGAATGTCAGTTTCAATCCACGCCCCCGCGTGGGGGGCGTCCGCGTCGGATCAGGCACGGAGCGTACCACGGACCACACAGTTTCAATCCACGCCCCCGCGTGGGGGGCGTCATCGGCATACGCGGCCAATGCCCGGTCAGCATCGAGTTTCAATCCACGCCCCCGCGTGGGGGGCGTCCCGGAGGCATGGGACCAGCCGAGCACGGTGACGGTGTTTCAATCCACGCCCCCGCGTGGGGGGCGTCATCCAGGCCATGAGGGCGAGGAGAAAAGCGGCGTGTTTCAATCCACGCCCCCGCGTGGGGGGCGTCCCAACATGCAGACGTCCTACATGGCCGGGCGCTGGTTTCAATCCACGCCCCCGCGTGGGGGGCGTCTGCTGGAGCGCGTGCGCGTGGAGCGCCGGAGCATGTTTCAATCCACGCCCCCGCGTGGGGGGCGTCTCATCCACCACGCCCGGTTCGTAGTTTTCAGCGATGTTTCAATCCACGCCCCCGCGTGGGGGGCGTCTCGGATTCGGGTTCATGCCTGACCACGATGTAACGTTTCAATCCACGCCCCCGCGTGGGGGGCGTCGTACCACTTTGAACCAAAGGGGACAATATGAGCGTTTCAATCCACGCCCCCGCGTGGGGGGCGTCGTCGCGCTCGATGGTCATATGTCGTGGACCTCCGTGTTTCAATCCACGCCCCCGCGTGGGGGGCGTCGCATGACCGGCGCTGAACTGAACCGGCTCACCGAGTTTCAATCCACGCCCCCGCGTGGGGGGCGTCGTCGCGCATCATGAAGGAGGTCAACATGGACGCGTTTCAATCCACGCCCCCGCGTGGGGGGCGTCCGCCCGGGCCAGCTCTTCGCGGAAGACCGAGACGTTTCAATCCACGCCCCCGCGTGGGGGGCGTCCCTACAAGGCCTGCGAGGTGGCCTGGCTCGACCCCGTTTCAATCCACGCCCCCGCGTGGGGGGCGTCCGCATGCTCGCGGAGCAGCTTGATCAGATCGAATGGTTTCAATCCACGCCCCCGCGTGGGGGGCGTCCTCATCCCCTACCGCTTCGGGCGGCTCAACGCCCGTTTCAATCCACGCCCCCGCGTGGGGGGCGTCCGGGCACGTCCGTGTAGCGGGTCACGCTGGCGGGTTTCAATCCACGCCCCCGCGTGGGGGGCGTCGTCGCCAAAGCCAACATGCTTCGTCACTGCATTGTTTCAATCCACGCCCCCGCGTGGGGGGCGTCGCGGAGCGCGCGCATCCTGGCCCACGCTGTTTCCGTTTCAATCCACGCCCCCGCGTGGGGGGCGTCTTTCGGCCCCGGTGAGCCAGTTCAGGCTGGCGCGGTTTCAATCCACGCCCCCGCGTGGGGGGCGTCCGCATGGCCGCCCGCGTGGGCATGATGGCCGCCGAGTTTCAATCCACGCCCCCGCGTGGGGGGCGTCCTCCGCGTCCACCGCCGCGCAGCGGGCCCGCTGGGTTTCAATCCACGCCCCCGCGTGGGGGGCGTCGAGGAGGGGGCGAAGGCGGAGGGGGTACTGCTCACGTTTCAATCCACGCCCCCGCGTGGGGGGCGTCATTTCCAAGGGCGGAGCTTGAGTTGTGCAAGATGGTTTCAATCCACGCCCCCGCGTGGGGGGCGTCTGCGGTCCAGGAAGTCGAAGGGCACGGCATGATGGTTTCAATCCACGCCCCCGCGTGGGGGGCGTCCCACAATGAGATATGACTCGGAGCCGGTGTTGGAGTTTCAATCCACGCCCCCGCGTGGGGGGCGTCAAGTCGGCCTGGTGGACGCGCTGGGCCACGATGATGTTTCAATCCACGCCCCCGCGTGGGGGGCGTCACAGTGCTGCGGCAGATCGCGGCCGCAGGGCGCGGTTTCAATCCACGCCCCCGCGTGGGGGGCGTCTTAGCGTGTCTGCTCTCCACGCCGCAGCCCGTCACGTTTCAATCCACGCCCCCGCGTGGGGGGCGTCGTGGAGGTCGGCGATGCCCCGGCTCTTGGGCCCGAGTTTCAATCCACGCCCCCGCGTGGGGGGCGTCCAAGTGACACAACGTTTTACGTGCGGACTGATGGTTTCAATCCACGCCCCCGCGTGGGGGGCGTCGAATTGACGGGTAAGATAGCCACAGGAGAAGCGGGTTTCAATCCACGCCCCCGCGTGGGGGGCGTCCCCTCGTGCTCCAGGTCGATGACGTAGGAGTCCGGGTTTCAATCCACGCCCCCGCGTGGGGGGCGTCCACCGGCGGCCAGAGCAGCCCGGCGATCATGCCGAGTTTCAATCCACGCCCCCGCGTGGGGGGCGTCCGAGTTGGATCACAGGATGATGCTGGATGGGTTGTGTTTCAATCCACGCCCCCGCGTGGGGGGCGTCAATGCGACCGGGGTGATCGTTGTTGATAAAGACCCGGTTTCAATCCACGCCCCCGCGTGGGGGGCGTCGGTGACGTTTCAGGATGAGAGCAACGACTACGAGGTTTCAATCCACGCCCCCGCGTGGGGGGCGTCCGGACCAAACACGGCCATCACCACCTACGACCCAGTTTCAATCCACGCCCCCGCGTGGGGGGCGTCTGTGCCTGTTTTTTCCCTCGGCACGCCAGGGTTTCCGGCCTGTTTCGCGCGAACCGCGCCCGGAAGGGTCGCGCGGCCTCCGGCCAGAATCGAGGCTTCCCATTCATCCTATTGAATTGTCAAGGAACTCCTCGAACGCGAACCTCCCGGGATTTCCCCGTGTGCTTGAGGTTCGCGCGGCCTCAAATCACCAGCGGCCCCTCCAGGTCCAGAGCCGGTTTCGCCCCCACGTGCTCCACCCGCCTCTGCCAGTTGGAGCCCAGGAAATAAAACCGCAAGCTGTCTTCCTCGGAATTCATTTCCCGCAGCAGGCGCGCCCGCAATTTGGTCCACTGGGCCGGGTCCACGATGCATTCGAACACGGAATACTGCACCCGCTGCCCATAGTCCCGACACGCCTTGGCGATGCGCCGCAGCCGTCTCCGGCCGTCCCCATCCTCGGTCTTCACGTCGTAGCTCACCAGCACGAACATCCCGGCCTCCTAGCGCCACAGGAACGGCGGATAGCCGTCCAGGTCGCCGCGCAGCCAGCGCGCGAACAACAAGGCCTGGAGATACGGCATGAGTCCCAGCGGGGCCTTCTCGTCCAGGAACGGGTGCCGCATCTCCTCCTGCTTGCGTTTCTGATAGGCCACCAGCACGGCCTTGCGGGTGTCGTCGTCCATGCGCACCGCGCCGTTCTCCTCCACGCGGAATCCCCGGGCCTGAACCTGCCCCAGGTTGACCAGCGACAGGGCCAGACGGTCGGCCAGCACGGGCCGGAACTCCTCCATGAGGTCCAACGCCAGGCCGGGCCGCCCCGGCCGGTCGCGATGCAGGAATCCCACGGCCGGGTCCAGGCCCACGGACTCCAGGGCGGAGCGCACGTCGTGGGCCAGCAGCACATAGAAAAAGGACAGCAGACAATTGATGCGGTCCAGCGGCGGGCGACGGCTGCGGCCGCTGAAGCGGAACTCCTCCTTCTGGTTGGTGAGCAGATGGTCGAAGACCTCGAAATAGGCGTTGCCCGCCTCGCCCTCGATGCCCCGCAGCACGTCCAAGGGCAGGCCGGGGTCCAGACGGCGGCCGCAGTCCGTCAGTCGTTCCGCCGCGCCGCGCAAGGCTCCGGCGTTCACCTTGTCCTCGTGGTCGCGCGCGGTGCGCAGGAGCACGGCCCGGCAGTTGGCGATCTTGCCCGTGAGCAGGCACCGCGCCGCGGCCGCCGAGGCCGCGGGGTCGTCGGCCCGGCGGTACTGCTCCCGTCGCAGGAGCACGTTGCCCGAAACCGGCCCCTGCACCCGGGCCAGGAATCGGCCGCGCTCGGTGAGGAAACTCACGCCCACGCCGTTCTCCGCGCAATGCCCCAGCAGGAACGGGCTGCACGAAACCTGGCCGAAACAGACGATGCCGCCGAGACCGTGGATGGGCAGGCGCAAGCGGTCCTCGCCCTCCACCCGCACGAGCACGCATTCGCCGTCCTTGGCCAGATAGGCCCCCTGGGTGGTCACGTAGAGCGTGTTGAGATAGTGCTTCATTCGTCGAACGCCTTGCGCAGATAGGGTTCCACCGGGCGGCGCGCGCCCGGCAGGCACACGGACGCCAGGGAGCAGTTCCGACACCGGCCCGAGGGCTCGGGAGACGGCGTGCGGCCGGATTCCACCAGTTCGTGCAGTCGTGCGGCCGTCTCCTCCGTGCGCCGCCGCAGGTCCGCGTCAAAAAACACGTCCTCCCGGCGGCGGGTCTTGCCGTAGAACAAGGCCCCCCGCTCCACCGTCCTGCCGGTCATCTCCTCAAGGCAAAGAGCCTGAGCGCAGAGCTGCACCCGGTCCCAGTCCTCCTCCTTGGCCCGGCCGCGCTTGTGCTCCACAGGGAAGGGCGCGCCGTCGGCCTCGAACTCCACCACGTCGGCCTGGCCCGAGAGCCCCAGCCGCAGGGAGCGCAGGGGCAGGCCGGAGACGATCCTCCGGCCGCCCCTGGTTTCGCTTCCCGCCTCGTGGACCTTCTCGTGGGCGACCCGGCCCTCGGCCGTGAAACGGTTCTCCTCCCACTGCCGCTCCACATGGATGAGCGCGCACTGGCGCGGGCAGAAGAGCAGATGCTGCAAGGCCGAAAGGGGCAACAGGCCGTCCTCGGGGTACATGGGGCTAAAACCCGTCGATCTCCTCCGGGACTAGGCCGGGCAGATTCGCCAGCGCGTAACTGCCGTCGGCGTTCACCACGAGGCTGTGATGGACTTTGAACGAAGAATGCTGGCCCACCTTGCTGTCGTGCCGCCACCAGATGACCTTGGACACTGCCATGCTACCTTCCGGTCTGGCGGAGGAAGCATCGTTCTCGAACAACTTCGGCAGAATGCGCTTGAGGATCTCGGCATCGGAGTCGGAAAAGCCCGTCCGCTCCGCCAGCTGGGGGTTCATGCTGCCGAAGGCCACGTAAACGCCCTTGTCCACCCGGTGCTTCATGCCCATGGTGTCCGCGCCGCGCTTGGTGCCGTCGCCCTCGCCACTCACGCTTTTGGTGATCTGCATGCTGGAGACGCTGACGGGCTCGACGCTGACCGCAGCCTGCAAGGTGACCGGCCCGCGGATGGGAATGGAGACGCCGTCGCCGTCCTCCTCGCCGCCCTTCTTCTTTTTTCCACTAAAGGCGAACAGCTGGCCGAAGGCCCGCACGTCGAACCATTTCGCGCAGGCGGCTTTGGCCGTTTTGTCCCTGTCCGTCCACTGCTCTTTGCTCAGTCCGGCCTCGGCGCGTTCGCGCAGGCTGTTCATGCCGTCGGTCTTGCGATCATCAGACTGGACAAAAATGGATTCACCCTGCTCTTGCAGCCTGTCGCGCAGCTTGCGCTTCAGGCAGACGTCGGAAATCTCGCCGAAGCCGTCATAGTCCGTGCGCGGGCGATTGAGGTTGAGGGGATCGCCGTTGGGGTTGGCTCGCAGGACCGTAATGATGACGGCGAAGTCGATCTTGTTCTGGAGGTTGCTCATTACTCTTCTCCTTCAGTTTCAGCTGCGTTGCTCCTGTCCTTCTTCCAAATCTGTCGCTGGCAGTGGTAGCCCAGCAGGAATTCCCCGGTCAGACGGTGCTCGGACTGAAAGTCCTCTCCCTGAAAAAGGCAAAGCACCTCGTCGAGCAGCGTGCGCATGTTGTGCAGAAATCCTCCCCTGCTGGCCTGCAATCGTTGCATGTATGGCTGCAGGGCCATTTCAATGGTGCGCCACGTGGAGCAGGGATGATCGGCGAAGCGCTGCATGAGCCGCGCCGCCGTGGTCGGCCGGTCCTCCCCGGCCACACGCAGGGCAACCTCCTCAATGTGTTCCGCAACGGCCAGAAGCCGCCCGTACAGGTAATCGCGTGATGTGCGCTCAGGTTCCAGGGCCATGTCGTAAGTCCTCCGTTGTTCAGCCTTTGCGTGTCTCGCGTGGCGTCCCTTGTACATGGCGCAGGCAACGCCCAGCGCCTGTTCCCATTCCCACTGCTCCTTGTCCTTGAAGCCCGGCCGGTTGGCCGCTCGGCGCACACAGCTCTCGACCAGATCGGCCGGCGGCTCCCGACCGTCCACAATGCAGGGGACAAGGCGCTCCACCGTTGCCCGTTTGAGCTTGGCGTCCAGCCTGAGTCCGTAGGCCGCCTCGGCGATGTTCCTGGGCGTGGGCGCGCAGGCGCGCCACGGGGCGACCGGTGCTCCCTTTTTCTTGCCCTTCCCCTTCTGCTTGGCGGAAACGCGCTGCGGCCAGGCCATGTCCGCGTGCCATTTTTTCAGCCGTTCAAGAAACTCCGACCCGAGAAGCTCCCGGTAGTAGATGATGCTCATGCGGCCTGGCGTGGCGGAATCCAAGCCCATGACCACGATGCATTCCGTGGGGTCGAACGTGGCCGCGTAGCCCGCGATGTACTTGTTCAGCCGCAGCGCGAAGCTCTGGCCCGCGTCTCGCGTGTGATCGGGTCCGGCCTGCGCGTCGCCCTGGCCCATATCGATGGGTTCGTCCAGCCAGTCGTGGGAATCCTCAATGGGAGGAGGCGTGGGCTTGCCGGATACCGCCCAACTGACGAAGACCTGCGTATCGTTGCGATACCCCTGCCGGGCGATGAGCCAGCGCAGGGCGCTGTGCGCCTTTTGGCTGACCTCGTAGCCCACGCCGCAGGCCTGCGTTCCGTCGGTGAAGCGCCCGCGAAAGGTGAAGCCCGAGGAGTCGTCGGAGGAGATGAGCTTGGCCTTGTCGCCGGCGTGGCGGAGTTTCGCCGGGTGCAGACTGCTCAGGGCGACGACATCCCCGTTCACCATGCACAGTCCCTTGGTTTCGATGGTTGCGGGGTAGTAGGCCGACCAATTGTCCAGAAGGCTCTGGTCCTCCCACACGCCGGAGGCTAGGTCGCCTGGGATTTCCACGCGCCAGCGCACGACGGCCTTGTCCGCGGGCTGCCCCGCCGGGAGCACGGCCCAAATCGGACACTCCGCCGTCTCGGACGTTTTCGACGAGGCGATCTTCCCGCCCACGTCGAGCGGGAGCACGTGTTGCCGCACCAGATCCGCGATCACCGTGCCGCCTTCGAGGTACTTGAGAATCCGCACGGTCTTGGGGTGCGGTGACGCCGCAACCCACTTGCGCAACTGTTCCATGTAGTCCTTGTGCGGTTGGTCATCCTCTTTGGCGAAGCCGCTGGTGACCACGCCGCCGTATTTGCGGAAGTCCGCCGCGAGATATTGCAAACCGTCGCAGAGCGGATGGGGAACAGGTTTCTTCCCACTGCGCGTGGCCGACGCCTCGGTGCAGGGGATAACCGTCGTGGCGTCGGTCTTGTCGATGATGCTCGCGCGGGAGCATTGCCCCACAGTGTCGAGGACGATTTCGATGTGCGCCCGCGCGGTGCTGTGGCTTTCCGGGACGCACGTCCCCGTCTCCCCCTCGGTCACAGGGAGGCAGGAGAGCGGCTTGTGCGTTTCATAGAGCGTCTGCATCCAACTCACGGCATTTCCTCCTCTTCCACCGGGCGGAAGTTGCGCCCCTGCTCAAACTGCTTGGGCGTCATTGCGCGTACCTCCTTGCGGACATGGCAGGCGTCCGGGCGGGGGAACTCGATGACGCCGCGCTTCATGACGGGCTGCCAAAAGCGGCTGCGCAACATGTGTTCGCCGGTTTCGTCCGGGTAGTCGAAGCCGTGGAACATGAGTCCGAAGGCGAGTTCGTCGAGATCGTCATAGTGCCCCTCGCCTTCGCCAAAGGCGCAGGGCTGCACGTAGCCCTGACAATCGCGTGTGCCCAGGAAAACATCCTGCCTGCCGCCGCGCCCCAGCATACGCCGGGCGATCTCGAAGTGCTTGCAGGCATTGCGGTCATGGGCCAGCTCCGGCCGGTGATCGTTCCATTCGAAATGCGCCTGGACCTGGTACTCGACATCAGCCAGAAAGGTATAAATGGCGAGGCTGTTGCCGCCGCCGTACCCGAGAGGCTTAGTCCCTTTGGTCTGAGTACGGATGGGCCGCAGCACCCGCACCCTATCGATGAACCAGATCAGCGTCGGTTTCCAGTAGATGGATTTGGCAACGCCTTTCAGGGCCTCATAGGTGGGGATGTGATAGGAGCACTTCTCCCCGCCGATGCGCGTGAGCGGATCGGTAAACAAGGCGTAGCGCCCGGTGAGCCGAAACGTGATGCCGTTATTCACGAAGCACCTCCCTAGCAAATATGCACGGCCATTTCTTCGACCTCGTTGACGGAAAGCCCGAATCGCCCGCTGTAATGCTGGGCATCCAAATACCAAACACCGCTTCCCTTTTGAGTCTCGTGCAAGGCCTGCGCTCCCTGGAGCCCCTTCAGCACATTGGGAAAAACGTTGACAGAGTAACGTTGCGCGCGTCGGAGCAGCGGTTTCTCTTGTTGCGGATGGAAAACGCCGCACAGTTGGGCGATGAGATCCTTCCCTTCGCCGTAGGGCACGAGCACACCGCAGGTGGGCGCGTCGATGACCGTGAATATCTCGCCCGCAGTGGCGAAGGACTGGCGCAAAGCGAGCGGTGCATGCATGTTGCCGGGGTTCAGCGGATTGCACGAGAGCAGATTGAACAGCGTGTCCCCATGCCCGGCATCTTCCGCGGAGACCGGGTAGGCCATTTCGTCGCGACGGTCGAAAAACGCATACGTGAAGTAGCGCTCCATGGCCTTGGGGTGCAGCAGCGAGCCGCCCAGCGAGTCGGGCTCCTTTCGGAAGTCGCCCAGAACGCGCAAGGTCATTTCGCGACCAGTCTGAATCTCCCTGAGCCTGCTCAAATTCTCGCGATCCGGGTTGACCACATGCACCTGGCCAGGCCGTCCATCCTTGCTTTCGCCGTTGCGGTTGCAGCGGCCAGCCGTCTGGACGATGGAATCCAGTCCGGCCACAAAGCGGATGGCCGCGCCGAAGCTGATATCCACCCCCGCCTCGATGAGTTGGGTGCTGACGCACAACACCGGTCGCCCGGCTTTGAGTTCCGCGCGCATCTCGTCCAGTACGCACAGTCTGTGCGCCGCGCACATGTCTGTGCTTAGATGCCGCACTTCGGCGATGCCTCGCGCGGCGCATTCCTCATACAGCTCACGCGCCCAGCGCTTGGTGTTGACGACCACGAGGCAACTACCCGCCCGACGCAGTTCGCCGATGGCGAGATCGGCGATCTCCGTGACGCTCCAGCCGCCAGGCTTGGTGTCGTCGAGAATCTCGGTCCGTTCCAGCTTGTCGAAGTACGCATCCCGGTGCGGCATCAGTTCGCACCGTGGGTCAAGGGAAAGCACGCCCAACTCGGGCCGGGCGAGCCTGTCCAGAAGCGGTTGCGTGGCCGTGCAGAGCACGACGCTGGCTCCGCATTCCCGAACCAGAAAGTTCACCGCACTGCAGAAGAGGTGCGCGCAGTTCACCGGCAGCGTTTGTATCTCATCGAAAACAATGACCGCCCCGGCGAGCCGATGCATGCGCCTGGCGTTGCGTGTGCCGCCCCGGAACAGGCTTTCCAGGAACTGCACCATGGTGGTGTAGATGACCGGAGCGTCCCAGCACTCCGAGGCCAGCCTCGTGCGGGGGCTTTCCTTTTCGGGTGTGAGGTTGGAGTGATGTTCGAGCACCACGCGGCCGAACTCCTCGCCGCATTCCAAGATTTCCCGCGCCACCTGGGCGTTCTGATCGATGATGGACGTGAAGGGGATGACGTTGATGATTCTCGACATGCTGTGATGCACCGCGTGGTGCAAGGCGAATCGCAGACCAGCCAATGTCTTGCCGCCGCCGGTAGGCACGGTGAGTGTGAACACGCCCTTGGAGCCGGTGGCTCTGGCGAGGCAATGCGCCGATATTTCGCTACGGATTGCGTCGATGGCGCGGTTACCTGAAAATTCCATGAACCGCTTTTCCAGCCGCTCGACGAGTCGCCGCCAAGGCGGAGTGCCGTGGGAACGCAAGGCGGCATTTTCCGGGTGCTCGGCGTCTGCGCTGTCGGTGTGGTCGGCATCGACCAAACAACTGAACAGCATCCGCGTCGCGAGCCCCAAGGAGAACCACGCCAGGGGGTTGTGGATGCGGCACGCCTTCGTGGGTCGCAGGGAACATTTATCGCAATATGCGGACGGCTCCGGCCGGAGCATTGCGGCCAAGCGGTCCCGCATCTCCTTCATGGTCGCGGGCAGCAGCTGCTCACCCGACGCGCCGAAGCCGTCGCCGAAGGCCTCGAGCGCTTCCTCGATATGCGTCTGCTCGGACGGCTTTTCCATGCGTCTCTTGAAGAGATCCTCGCCCCACGGCCCCAGGCAGTCGATAAGGCCGGAGTGATGCGAGCAGATGCAAAGGGCCAACATTTGAGCGAACAGGACGTTTTGCGCCGGGGCCCGCTCCTGCATGATGGCCTGCCATAATCTCTGGGCACCAGCGCTGGAGTGGTCGATTTTCCCCCGAAATCCCTTGGCGTCAACGTATTCCTCATCCTCAGGGTCGGTGATTCCAGCGGCGGAGCGAATGTAGTGCTGAAATGTTTGCGAAACCTTACCTTCATCATGTCCGCCACCGACGAGTTGCCCCGCAAGCGGAAATCCAATCGCCCTCGCAAAAACTCCGGCAAGCTGCGCGACATTCACTAGATGCGCTGATAAGTACTGTCCTGGGCGAGCGATGGGCTTATCGTGCATTTCCACACCTCAAACTGAATGAAACAGAGTGGTGATCCCCAGCCATCAGGCCAGGAAGGCCATCTACCAGACAAAAACAAGACGCTATGTACTTCACACAAAGTGAAACCGTCCAGAATGGAATGCAACCAATAATCCTTTGAAATCTGATCCATTCGCACCGGGCAAATGGCGGATGCGCTCGAACAACAGCCGGGCGTGCTCGCGCCTGTTGACCACGCAAAGGCACTGCTCCTGTCCGCTCATGACCTCGGCCAGGGCGGCGTCGTCCATCTCCCCGGCCAGCTCCACCCGCACCCGCCGGAACGCCTCGTAGAGTTCCGTCGGACCGGGGTCGCGCATGATCTCCCGGATGTCCGCGCCGCCGGGGAAATGCTCCGTCACTGCGGGCTGGGTGGCCGTGCAGAGCACCACGGTGCAGCCGTAGTTCACGGTCAGTTCCTTGAGCGCCGCCAGGGTGGGCTTGAGCAGTTCCCTGGGCAGCATCTGGGCTTCGTCCAGGATGATGACGCTCTTGGCCACGTTGTGCAGTTTGCGACAGCGCGAGGCCTTGCAGGCGAACAGGGATTCCAAAAACTGGACATTGGTGGTCACGACCAGCGGCACGTCCCAGTTCTCCATGGCCAGGGAGGCGGCCAGGGCTGTGTCCTGCCCTGCCCCGCCCTCGCTGGACAGGTCCACGCTGGAGTGGTGTTCGAGAACCGCGTCCGGCCCCAGAATCTCGCGGAAGACCTCGGCGTTCTGCTCGATGATGCTCGTGTAGGGAATGGCGTAGATGACCCGGCGCAGGCCGTGGGCCGCAGCGTGGGCCACGGCGTGGTCCAGGGCGAAGGCCAGGGACGCGAGGGTCTTGCCGCCGCCGGTGGGCACGGTCAGGCTGAACAGCCCGGGTGGCAGGACGGCGGCCGCGCGGCATTGCGCCAGAATGTCCCGGCGCAGACGATTGATCCGCGTATCCTCGGCTTTGGCCTGAAGCCGCTTCAGATGGGCGTCCAGGCGCTCTTTCAATGCCTTGAGCCCAGGCCTCCCGTCACGGAGGGCCGCCTTCTCGGGATCTGCATGGGCCTCGGAGTTCAGCCGATCCGCATCCACCAGACACGAGAACACCATGCGCATGAAAAAGGCGCAGCAGAATCCTTGGTGCCTTTGATCCGCTGGGGTCAGGCCGGGAAGCGCGGGCTCGGGCGGCGGGGAGATTTCATCCGCGTAAGCCGAATAGTCAGGCACTCGCTTGGCCAGGCGTTCGGTGAGAATGTCTTCGTTGGCCAATCCGCCGTGATGCCCGGCGATCATGTAGGCCAGAAGAAGTCCATAGCGATACGCCCGCTGGGCCTCCCGGGCCCCGGCCGTGGAGTGGTCCAGGCCATGTCCGCCCCGCTTTAATTGTTCCTGAAACTCCCGGGAATATTTTCCGATATCGTGCAGCAGACCAGCCGCCCGGCCCCAGGCTTCCGCGCCGAACACCCTCGCGAAGTCCCCGGCCTGCTCGGACACCTCCCGCAGATGCGCCTCAAGCCACTGCCCCGGACGGGCTTCAAAGCCGTTTTTCATGTCCCCCCACTGGCTCGAAAAACGAAGCTCTATTGACAAACTGGTTTTCTTCTACGCACTGCACGGGCAAAAGAAAACAGAGAATGCACTGAAATATTCAAAATAACTTCCCAACACAGCAGGATACCGCAGCTATTCCCCATCGCCTCCCCTATTGGAACCTTTGTCCGGACTGCGGACGACGTCGGTATTTACCGCCATTCTTGGACGCCATAAATATTGCAAAGCTAGAGAGGCTTCGAGCTATCTGAGCTAACAAACTATACTCAGAAAACGCCTTTGGCACGTCACAATAGGCTGCGAGTTCGGGAGATTGAATCCAGAAGAAGGCCGCGAAGGCCATGACGGTCGAGATGTCCGGCTCGTTTTCGGCCCATTCTGCGCTGTAGAAAGAGCCGGAACGGGTGAAGACGAGACCGCGTTCGTAGTCCACCTCCTTCACCTGGGAAGTGATGAAGCTCCCGCCTCCTTCGGCCCAGCCCATGATGCGGATGATCTCGATCTCCTTGAACCGGATCAGGAACGGCCAAGCCGGTTGCACCACGCCCTTGAGCCGGATGCCGGTCTCCTGGCGTTTCCAGGGCAGGGTCTGAATCTGCGCGGCCGAGGCCACGGCGAAACTCAGCACGTCACGATGGGCCCGGACCAGCCTGTCCAGGGTCAGACTTTCAAGCTCCTTAAGATGCAGCATCGACATGACGACCTCCTCATCTCTCTATTTGCTGAACGACATCAACCATGCACATCGCCGACAACGCGGATCTTCATCCCTGCCTCCATTCCAGCACTTCCCCCATGCCGAGGCCCACGACGAGGATTCCGCCGAACAGCTCGGCGTCATGGCAGGGCTCGTGGTGGTGGCCATGCACCACGAGCCGGACGCCCATGTCCCGCGCCAAG